>JAICWE010000011.1 GCA_025934955.1 Gemmatimonadales bacterium
GGCTCCGCGACGCGTTGCCCGGCGCGCCGATCGTGCTCATCGCCGGCAACCACGATACGCCGCGCTCGGCCGAGACCGGCACGATTCTGCGGCTCTTCGAGGAGCTCGGCGTGGACGTGGCGGCGGAGGAGTCGCGCCGCCTCGCGTATCCCGCGATCGACCTCAGCATTCTCGCCGTGCCGCATCAGGCGCTCGGCGCACCCCAGCGGCCGCTGCTCCGGCCCGAGGGGGCGGAGCGGCACCAGGTGCTCGTGATCCACGGCGAGGTCGAGGGCCTCTTCCCCGACCGGGGCGCGGTGGAATACGGCGGCGTCGTCATCAGCGCCGCGGACATCGCGCCCGACGCCTGGAGCTACGTCGCGTGGGGCCACTACCACGTGCAGCACCAGGTCACGCCGCGCGCTTGGTATGCCGGGTCGCTGGAATACGCCAGCCCGAACATCTGGGGCGAGCTCCAGGACGAAGCCGAGCGCGGGCGGCCCGCGAAGGGCTGGCTGCTGGTGGACCTCGAGACCGGCGCCGTCACACCGCAGCCGATCGTGCTCGCCCGCGGCGTGCTCGATCTCCCGCCCATCCGCGGTGAAGGTCTTCCGGCCGCGGCGCTCGACGCCGAGATCGCCGCGCGCATCGCCGCGCTGCCGGGCGGGTTGGATGACCGGATCGTGCGGCTCGTGGTGGAGGACGTGCCGCGTCACGTCGCGCGCCAGCTCGACCACGCCGCGATCCGCGGCTACAAGGCGGACGCGCTGCACTTTCATCTCGACCTGCGCCGGCCCGAAGTGCACCGCGAGGTCGGCGTCGGCGCGCCCGGGCGGCGACAGACCCTGCCCGAAATGGTGCGCGACTACCTGGCGCATCGCGCGCTTCCCGCCGAGGTGGATCGCGACGAGTTCGTGCGCACCGGCGCCGAGCTGATGGACTCGGTCGAGCGCGATCTCGCGGCGGGCTGATGCTGATCAACCGCCTGCACTTGGTCAACTTCCGGCAGCACGAGGACACCGAGCTCGTCTTCGGCACCGGGCTCACCGGCATCATCGGCCCCAACGGGGCGGGGAAAACGACGCTGCTCGAGGCGATCGCCTGGGCGATGTACGGCATGCCCGCCGCGCGCGGCAGCCGCGACACCATCCGCCGCCGCGGCGCGCCGCCCCGGGCCAAGGTCGAGGTCGAGCTCGACTTCACCCTCGGCGCGCACCAGTACCATCTCGTCCGCTCGCTGCAGAATGCGGAGCTGTATCAGGACGGCCAGAGCGCGCCGATCGCGAACAGCCTCGGCGCGGTGACCGAGCGCGTCACCCGCCTCCTCGGCATGAGCCGCGACGAGTTCTTCAACACCTACTTCACCGGACAGAAGGAGCTGGCGGTGATGGCGGCGATGTCGCCGGGCGAGCGCGCGCAGTTCCTTTCCCGCGTGCTCGGCTATGAGCGCATCCGTACCGCGCAGGACCGGCTCCGGGAGCAGCGCTCGACGCTCCGTGCCCGGCTCGAGGCGCTGCGGGGCAGCCTGCCGGATCTCGCCGAGCTGGAGGCGGAGGCGACGCGCGCTGCCGAGCGGCTTGCGGCGGCGGCGGCGGCGGAGCGCGCCGGCCGCGAGGCGCTGGCCGCGGCCGAGGCGGCGCACGCGGAAGCCGGCCCGCGCTGGGAGACGGTGCAGCGGCAGCGCGAGACGGTCGCGGCGCTCGAGACCGAGCTGCGCCTCGCCGGCGAGCGGCGGCGGGTCGCCGACACCGGCGTCGCCCGCATGTCGCGGGAGCATGCCGACGCCGTGGCCGCGCGCGCCGCACTCGACGTCGTCGCGCCCCGACTCGCCCCGCTGGCCGGCCTGCGCGCGGAGCTCGAGCGGCTGGAGCACGCGGCCGCCGCTCACACGGCGCGGAAAGGGCAGCTCGCGCAGCGCGACGAGGTGGCGCGCCGGCTCGCCGAGCTGGACGCGCGCCTGGTCGCGCTGCCGAGCGCCGAGGCGATCGCGGCCGGGCGGACGCGCGTGGCGGAGCTGAGCGCCGCGCTGGCCGCGGTCGCGCTCGAGGTCGAGAGCCGGCGCACGTCGTGGGTCCAGGATGGTCAGGAGGCGCGGACCAAGCGCCAGGGCCTGCTCGATCAGTACCAGGATCTCCGCGACCAGCGCGACCGCATCCTGGCGGCGGGCCCGGAGGGCGCGTGCCCCACCTGCGCCCGGCCGCTCGGCGCCGAGTTCGATACGGTGATCGGCGTGCTGGACCGGCAGCTCGAGGAGGTGCAGACCAACGGCCGGTTCTACAAGGGCCGAATCGAGCAGCTGAAGGAGGAGCCGACCGAGCTCCTCGCGGTCGAGTCGCAGCGGCTCGCGTTCGAGCGCGAGCTCTCCCGCGCGACGGCGGACGAAGGAAAGCTGGAGGCCCAGGCGCAGGAGGAGGCGACGTTGCGCCGGGAACGGGCACGGCTCGCGGCGCGCGCCGCCGAGCTGGAGGCGGCGTTAGGCACGGCGCTGGGCGCGTACGATGAGGCCCGCCACGCGGCGGTGCGGCGCGAGGTGCGGGCGCTCGAGCCGCTCGCGCTCGACGCCGAGCGTCACCGCGGGCTGGCGGAGCGTGCGCCCGGGCTGGAGGAAGAGGAGCGCGCCGCCCGCGCCGAGCTCGCCGAAGCCGACCTCCTCGCCCAGACGCTCCGCGGCCGGGTGGCCGCGCTGGGCTACAGCGAGGAGACGTGGCGCGCGGCCCGCGCCGCGGCGGACGCGGCGGCGACCCGGCGGCAGCACGCCGAGATGACGTGCGTGAGGGCGCGCGCAGAACGGGAATCGGCGGAAGAAGCGGGGCGGGTGGTGGCGCGGCGGCGGGAGGAGCGCGCGGCGCGGGAGCGCGAGGCCGCCGCCGCGGCCACCGACCTGGCGCTGCGGCAGGAGCTCGACCGCGCGCTCACCGACCTCCGCACCGACCTCAACGCCGCGCTCCGTCCCGATCTCTCCGAGCTGGCCTCGAGCTTCCTGCGCGACCTGACCGGCGGCCGCTACACCGATCTCGAGCTCGACGAGAGCTACTGCGCCACCCTGGTCGATGACGGCGATCCCAAGCCCGTCATCTCCGGCGGCGAGGAGGACCTCGCGAATCTCGCGCTCCGGCTCGCCATCAGCCAGATGATCGCCGAGCGCGCGGGCCAGCCGCTCTCGCTCCTGATCCTGGACGAGATCTTCGGCTCGCTCGACGAGGAGCGGCGCCAGGCCGTGGTGGATCTGCTGCGGAGCCTCGCCGACCGGTTCCCGCAAGTCATCCTCATCACCCACATCGACTCGGTGCGCGAGGGCTTCGACCGCGTCATCCGGGTCGGTCTCGATCTCACCCGCGGCGTCGCGATCGCGAAGGATGAGCCGCTGGAAGGGCGCGATGTGGCGGCCTGACCGGAGTCTCCGCGGCCCCGACCGGCCGACGCTGCGCGACATCGATCCGCTCAACCGCGTCTTCGCCGACGCGTTCACCGATCGCTACAGCCGCGACGGGCTCGTCGGCGTGCGGGTGCCGCACCTCAATCCCGTAGTCTGGCGCTACGCCATCGACGACGCCGGCGACGGCGCCATGATCTGGCGCGACGCCGACGGCCAGATCGTCGCGTTCAACATGGTGCATCGCTCCGGCGTCGAGGGCTGGATGGGGCCGCTCGCCGTGCGTCCCGATCGCCAGGGCGAAGGCATCGGCTCGACCGTGGTGCAGAGCGGGATCGAGTGGCTGCGGTCGGTAGGCGCGACGACGATCGGCCTGGAGACGATGCCGCGCACCGTGGACAACATCGGCTTCTACAGCGGGCTCGGCTTCGTGCCGGGGCACCTCACGGTGACGCTGACGCGCGAGGTCGGTCCGCGGCCGCTCGATGCCGGCGAGCTGCTCTCCGCCGGCGCCGTCGCCGGCGGCATGGACGAGTGCCGCCGGCTCACCGATCGGCTGATGCCGGGCGTGGACTTCACCCGCGAGCTGGCGCTCACCCACGAGCTGCACGTCGGCGACGCGACGCTGGTGCGGCGCTCCGGCCGCCTCGTCGCCTTCGCATTGTGGCACTCGACGCCGCTTGCGGCGGGCCGGCCCAAGGACGAGCTCCGCGTGCTCAAGCTGATCGCCGAGGACGACGAGGCGCTCGACCGCCTGCTCGAGGGCGTCCGCGCCGCCGCGCACCGCGAGCGGGTGCGCCGCATCGGGGTACGCTGCCAGACCGTGTACGGCGACGCGTACCTCCGCCTCGTAGGCCAGGGGTTCCGGGTCCACTGGACCGACCTGCGGATGACGTTAGGCGATCACCCGGAGCGGCCGCCGGCACGCGGGGTGGTGATGTCCAACTGGGAGATCTGACTCAGGCGTACGTCAGGAAGGCAGGCGATCCGCGGCGGGCACGCCGCCGCGCAACAGCAGCCACGCGAATGCGCTCGCGAACGTGCCGGTCACCAGCATCGTCACCCAGAGGGCCGGGTTGGCCGGCTCGTCCATCACCGCCCGCAGCAGCACCAGCGCGCTGATGCCGCTCTGCGCCATATTGGCCGCGACGACCGGCCGCCCGTAGATCCCGCCGAGCACCATGCCCCGAGCCAGCCAGTCGAGCGCGCCGAATCCGAGCAGCGCCGCCCCGAGCAGCTGGGCGACGTGGAGGCCGACCGGCGACACCGACGCGCCGTAGAGCCGGAGCAGCTCGCCCGGCGCGAAGAGCAGCGCCGCGCCGGCGGCGAACAACACGGCGGCCGCGGACGTCACGACCGCGCGCGAGCGCAAGTGTCCTGTGCCCGCGCCGCCGATGCCTCCGCCGTCATCGGCCGGCGACCAGCCGGTCGAAGCGCGGGTTGCCCCGGAGCGGCGCGAGGTTGGGATCGATCCGGAGCCAGGCGGGCGAGAGATAGTACGGGATCTTGAGCAGCGGTTCCAGCGCGTCCACCGCCTTGTCCGGCTCGCCGACGATCGTGTAGATGCGGGCGAGCTGGTGCTGCATATAGGTGCCGTTCACCTGATCCACCGTCGGCGGCTTCATCGCGGCGCCGCGCATGCCATCCTGGATCGCCTCGGCCTTGCGACCCAGATACGCCAGCATGAGCCCCCGGAAGACGAGGCTCTGCGCGTCGGACGGGTTCGCCGCCAGCAGCTTGTCGATCGCCCCGAGGGCGGTGTCGGCGTACGCCCGGACGTGCGCGGCATCGCCGCGGAGGGCGTAGGTCTCGGCGAGCACCGCCGCCCAGGTCGCGCGATCGCCGTCGTAGGCGCTCGGCGCGAGACGGAGCACGAGCTGCTGCTGCGCGTCGTCGAGCACCCAGTACAGATCCCAGATGTTGGCGACGGCGGCCACGAGCGTCGTCGGCGGCACATCCGCCGGTGCCGACTGGATCACCTGCCTGGCGCCCTGGAGATCGCCTTGGGCGACGTACACCATCGCCTTCGCCTCGAGCGTGCCGATGTCGGTCGGCGCGAGCACCAGCGTCTGGTTCGCCGCGGTGAGCGCCTCGGGGTAGCGCCGGAGCCGCAGGTACGTGCGCGCGAGCGCGCCGAACGTCGCCGCGGAGCGCGGGTCGAGGGAGCGCGCATGCTCGAGGCTCTGGAGCGACTCGTTCCACTTGCCCACGCTCTGCATCGCGCCGGCGGCCTGAACCAGCAGGTCGGTGTTGTCCGGCGCCACTCGAAGGCCCGCCTCCGCCGCGGCAACCGCCTCGCCGTACTCGGCCCGCACCAGCCGGTCGTACACCGCGAGGGCGAGCTGGGTGGCGGGCCGCCCCGGCGCGAGGGCCACCGCCCGATCCACGGCGGCCTTCGCGGCGGCGGCGGTCGCCGGGTCAGGCGAGAAGTTGGCGTATTGATACGATCGCGCGCGGGACAGCTCCGCCCACGCCTGCGCGAACGTCGAGTCGAGCGCCACCGCCTGCTCGTACGCCGCCACCGCGGCCTTGAGGCTCGGCGCGTCGAAGGTCGCCGTGACTTTCGCCTCGCCCTTGAGGAACGCGTCGTACGCCGCGAGGCTCTGCGTCGGCTGCTCCGCGATCGTCCGCTGCTGGCCGGCGCCGAGCGCCACGTTGAGCGCCGACGCGACCCGCCCCGCGATGTCGGCCTGCACCTGGAAGACGTCGGTGAGCGCCGCATCGAACGGCTGCTGCCACTTGGTGTTCGGAGCGCCGCTCTGGCTCACGTCCACCAGCTCAGGGCTCACCTCGACCCGGCTGGTGCCGTCGGCGTGCCGGGCCGTGCGGATCCGGCCGTAGAGGAGATAGCTCGCGCCGAGCTCGCGGCCGATGACGCCCAGGTCCTTGCTGCTGTGCCGGTACTCGTTGGAGCTGCGGCTCGCGATCACCCTGAGGCCGGGGAGGGCGGAGAGCTTCCCGCGGACCGCGTCGGTGATGCCGTCGGCGAAGTACGCCGTGCTCGAATCGCCGAGGTTCTCGAACGGAAGCACGGCGACCACCTTGGGCCCCGCGCCCGCCTCGGCGGTTCCGGTGCTGCGCCGCCACGCGAAGAGCACGCCCAAACCGACCAGAAAGCCGATGCCGAGCGCGGTGGCCACCAGCGGCAGCCGGCGGCGGCGGCCCGGCGCAGTACCGGCGGCAGGCACGCGGGCCGTCGGCACGGCCGCGCCCGGCGGGACCGGCACCGAGGGCACGGCGGTCGGTGTCGCCACCGTCGCGCCGCTCGCGAGGGCGCGCGCAAAATCGGCGGCGCTGCCGAAGCGGTCGGCCGCGATCGGTGCGAGCGCGCGCTGGATCGCCGCATCGGTCGTCTCCGGTACCGTGTGGCGCGCCTTCCGCACGCTCGGCACCGGCTCGCTGAAGCGCTTCATGATGACGGCCTGCGCCGTCGGGCCGGTGTAGGGCGGCTCGCCGGCGAGCATCTCGTACAGCACGGCGCCGAGCGAATAGACGTCGGTCCGCGCGTCGATGGTTCGCTCGCCGCTGGCCTGCTCCGGGCTCATGTACGCCGGCGTGCCGATCGCCATCCCGGTCTCGGTGAGCCCGGCCTCGCCGCCTAGCGCCCGCGCGATGCCGAAGTCGGCGACCAGTGTGTCGCCTTCCTTCGTGAGCAGGATGTTCTCCGGCTTGATGTCGCGGTGCACCACGTTGTGCCGGTGGGCGTAATCGAGGGCGCGCGCGGTCTCGGTCGCGACCCGGAGCGCCTCGTCCACCGGAAGCTGCCGCTCGCGCCGGAGCCGGTCGCGCAGCGACTCGCCCTCGACGTACGGCATGGTGAACCAGAGCTGGCCGCCCGCGTCGCCCGAGTCGTACACCGTCAGGATGTGGGGATGCTGGAGCCGCGCCGCCAGTTCTATCTCGCGCTGGAACCGCTCGGGGCCGAGGCTCGCGGCGAGCTCGGGATGCAGCACCTTGAGGGCGACCGGCCGCTTGTGCCGGACGTCCTGCGCGAGATACACGGTGGCCATGCCGCCGCGCCCGAGCTCACGCTCGAGCGTGTAGCGGTCACGCAGCGATTCGGCGAGCTGGGCCGGGATGTTGGCCACGTCGGGGCTCGATGATGGGGGAAGAAGCTACCGAATCTACTGCGGCAGCGCCGCCGCCGCCGCCGCGGGCCAGTGCTCGCGCGGGTCGGGCAAGCGGTGCCTGAATGTCGGAGTAGAGGGGCCGGGAGTCCCTCTACCATAATGGCGCGCTCAGTCGCGCGCTACGCGTCGCCCCGTTCGCGCCACAGCGCGGGGTACTGCTTCTTGAGGTGGACCAGCTTTGGTGCGTCGTTGATGACGATGTACGGCGCGTCGGGATGGTGCTCCAGGAAATCCTGGTGGTATGCCTCCGCCGGATAGAACCCGCGGAGCGGCTCGACCTGCGTCACGATCGTCCCGCGATACACCTTGGCGCGGCCCAGCGCCACGATGTATGCCTCGATGGCCTGCTTCTGCGCGGCATTGCGATAGAACGCGATCGAACGGTATTGGGTGCCGTAGTCCGGCCCCTGGCGGTTCAGCTCCGTGGGGTCGTGCGCCACGGTAAAGAAGACCTGCAGCAGCTGTTCGTAGCTGATCACCGAGGGATCGTAGATCACCCGCACCGACTCGGCGTGACCGGTCGTCCCGGTGCTCACGAGCTCGTACGACGGCGCCGCCGCCGCCCCGCCGGCATAGCCCGACTCGGCCGACAGCACGCCCTTCACATGGTCGAACACGCCCTCCACGCCCCAGAAGCAGCCGCCCGCGAAGACGGCCGTGTCGGCCGCCGCGACCGGCCGTTGTGCGACGGGCGCGCGGCCGGCGGCGGCGAGCGCCGGCGCGGCGGAAGCGGTGAGCGCGAGCACGGCGGCCAATGCCGGCCCGCCGCGGCGATGGATTCTCGGGAACATCCTGTGGTCTCCGCGTGATGGACACCGATGGAACGCCGCTGAGCGCATTCCGGTTCTCCTGCCGTGCCGCATTGCCTTCAGGCTACCTGACCGTTGGCCCGGTGGGGCGATCCCGCACCGCGATCCAGCGCACCAGCAGGATCACCGCCAGCGCGTAGAGCAGGTGGGCGGCCCCGCCGCCGAGCGGCCGTGCCGTCCCGGCGTCGATCGGGTGCAGGAAGCCGAAGTAGATCCACAGCATCAGGGCGACGATCGCGCCGAGCAGGGTCAGCATCGCTGTCCTCGGGAAAAGTGTATTGCGTCCCTCCGTCCCGCTCTCTATCTTAATCGCCGTTGGGCGACAGCGGGGAGCCACGTTATTGAGCCGATAAGTCCGGTGATGGGTCCACATGCCGTGGCTGATGCCATGCCCCTCGGGGGAAGGCAGACGTCAAGGTGAGGATGCCAAGCGTTCTCATTGGGCTTCAATAATCCTCTTCGTTGCCGCTCTCTGACGGCTGAGACGCCGGCCCAGGTGGGCCGGCGTTCTCTTTGTGTGCCGAGGGTGTGCTAGCTTTCGACCCTGTCACCTCCGGGATCCGCCGAATGCCGCGATGCAGCGTGACGCGGCGCGTGCACTTCAACGCCGCGCACCGTCTTCATAACCCGAAGCAGAGCGACGAGTGGAACCGGCGGACCTACGGGAAGTGCAACAACCCGAACTTCCACGGCCACAACTACGAGATGGACGTCACCGTGACGGGCGAGGTCTCCGGTGAGACCGGCTATGTCATGGACCTGGACGAGCTCAAGCGCATCACCGAGCGGGTGGTGCTCTCGCGGCTCGACCACGCCAATCTCAATGTGGACGTGCCGTGGTTCCGCGATGTGATTCCCAGCGTCGAGAACATCGCCGTCGTCTGCTGGCGCGAGCTGCGCGCCGCCCTGCCCGCGGAGCTGGCGCTCCGCCTCCGTCTTTGGGAGACGCCGAGGAACTATGTCGAGTATGAAGGCCATTAGGCCCGAGCGCACTGCGCTCACCCATCCGGAGCTGGAAGAGGAGCCCACCCTCGAGCCGATCGCGGCGCACGTGCGCGAGATCCTCGCCGCCCTCGGAGAGGACCCCGGCCGCGAGGGGCTGCTCAAGACGCCGGAGCGGGTGGAGAAGGCGCTCCAGTTCCTCACCCAGGGCTACCGGGTGAGCGTGGCCGACGCGGTGGGCGACGCGCTCTTCGAGGAAGAGCACCAGAGCATGATCATGGTGCGCGACATCGAGCTCTACTCGCTCTGCGAGCACCACCTGCTGCCGTTCTTCGGCCGGGCGCATGTGGCGTACATCGCGAACGGGCGGATCGTCGGGCTCTCCAAGGTGGCGCGAATCGTGGACGTCTTCGCCCGGCGGCTCCAGGTGCAGGAGCGGCTCACCGACCAGATCGCGGACGCCATCATGGAAGTGCTCGAGCCCCACGGCGTCGGCGTGGTGATCGAGGCGGCGCACTTCTGCATGATGATGCGCGGCGTCGAGAAGCAGAACTCGCGCACCGTGACCAGCGCGCTGCGCGGCATCTTCCGCAACGATTCGCGCACCCGCGAGGAGTTCCTCCGTCTGGCGTACAGCGGCAGGACCAACGAGTAACGCCGTGCGCCCGCTGGCGGGACGCACCGCGCTCGTCACCGGCGGTTCGCGCGGCATCGGCGCCGCGGCAGCCGCCGCGCTCGCCGCGGCCGGTGCCGGCGTGGTGCGGGTCGCGCGCGGGCTCACGCCGGGCGAGCACGATGGCTTTCTCGATATCCCGGTCGACATCACCGATCCCGCAGCGGTCGAGCGCCTCGCGGCCCAGGTCGCCGAGCGGGCGGGTGCGGTGCACATCGTGGTCAACGCCGCCGGCACCTTCGACCTCGTGCCGTTCGAGGAGACGTCGGTCGCGGCATTCGCGGCTCAGCTCGCGGTCAACCTCACCGGCGCGTTCGCCGTCGCCCGCGCCTTCGTTCCCGCGATGCATGCGCGCGGCGACGGCCACGTCGTCACCGTCGGCAGCGTCGCCGACCACACCGCCTTTCCCGGCAACGCGATGTACGCCGCCGGCAAATTCGGCCTCCGCGGCCTGCACCGGACGCTGGTCGCCGAGTACCGCGGGAGCGGCGTGCGCTTCAGTCTCGTCTCGCCCGGGCCGACCGACACCGGCGTCTGGGACCCGGTGAACCCCGACACCCGGCCCGGCTTCGTCAAGCGCGCCGACATGCTGCGTCCCGCCGACGTCGCCGAGGCGATCGTCTTCGTGCTGACCCGGCCGCCGGGGGTGCAGGTCGAATCGCTGCGGCTGGGGCCCGCCTAGCCGTGTGCCGTCCCGCCTAACGCCACCGCCAGGAGATCGCGTGCGCCTGCCCCTCGTGTTCGCCGCAGTCCTTGCATCGTCGCTTGCCGTTCCCCTCGCCGCTCAGGCCCCGCCGCTACCGCCGCTTCCCGACTCCACCGGCTGGGGTGTGCACGTGCTCGCCGCGGCGCGCGACTCCGCCGGCGGGACCTGGGTCGGCAGCTACGGGCTCGGCATCTTCCATCTGCCGAAGGGCGCGGCCGAGTGGGAGCACATCGTCCGCGATACCAGCGGCAGCTCGATCTCGTTCGACTTCGTGAACGGCTTCGGCTTCGGGCCGCGCGGAGAGGTGTGGTACGGCACGGTGGGGAACGGGTGGGGCCTCTCGACCGACGGCGGACACACATGGCGCAACTGGGAGCTCACGCAGCTCGGGCCCGAGTGGCAGTACGTGGCGCCGAATGGCGTGATCGCCCGCGGCGACACGACGGCGATCGGCACCGCCGACGGTATTCAGATCACCACCGACGACGGCGCGCACTGGACCGCGATCGGCGATACCGTCGGGCCGCGTGCCAGGGGCCCGGCCGACACGGCACTCGCGCTGCTGGACAACGAGTACGTGCTCCGGCTCGGCCGCGTCGCGAATCGGTGGTATGCGGTGACGCTGCGGGGCATCGCGTGGCTCCGCGCCGATTCTTCCGGCTGGCGCCGCGTGCCCGGCCCGCGCATCGCCCCGCCCGATGGCGGCATCGCGCTGGCGGGCACCGACCTCGTCGGCACCCACTGCGGGCTCCAGCGGCGGGGCCACCTGCATCCGTGCCTCCCGCCGACCGCGCCCGCGGCATCGGCGCCGCGGAAGCCGTACACCACCTGGTTCGCCCGCCCGATCGCGCTCACCGATCAGCCGTACATCGACCAGACCTACCGCTACGGCTCGACCATGGGCGGCTACTTCCAGCAGCACCAGGGCGTCGAGTTCAATAATCCCGACGGCACGCCGGTCCACGCCATCGAGGCCGGCGACGTCGTCTATGCCGGCCGCGCGGAGGAGGGCGCCAACACCGTCGCCATCCGCCACGACACCACCGTCGCGGGTCCGGACGCCGCCCGGCTCAGGATTTTTTCGGTCTACTATCACAACACCCGGCTTGCGGTGAAGGTGGGCGACCGGGTGCAGCGGGGGCAGGTGATCGCCTTCGTCGGGAACACCGGCCGCGCCACCAACGATCACCTGCACCTCGAGGTGCACGCGTCGCCCACCGATTCGGTGCCCGCCATTGTGGATTCGCTCAACCGCTATCCGCCGTACACCACCAATCCCGAGCTCTGGATCCAGCCCCTCCCCGGCACCGGCATCGTCGCGGGCCAGGTGCTCGACGGGAGCGGCCGGCCGGTCCCGCAGGCCCGGGTCTACGGCATCGTCAAGGCGCGCCCCACCGAGACGCCGTTCTCCTACGCCGAGACGTACGGCGAGCACAATCACCC
This sequence comes from Gemmatimonadales bacterium, assembly GCA_025934955.1. Lineage (GTDB taxonomy): Bacteria > Gemmatimonadota > Gemmatimonadetes > Gemmatimonadales > GWC2-71-9. Next base: position 12,056 of record JAICWE010000011.1, read on the forward strand.
GCATCCGCTGTATCACGAGAACTTCGCGGTGAGCGATGTGCCGCCCGGCCGCTACACGCTCGGCGTCGAGATCGGCGGGAAGAAGGTGTACCGGCGGGTGACGGTGAAGCCGGGGCTGGTGACGTGGGTCGTGCTCCAGCCCTGATGCCCGCGCGCCGATGTTCATCGAGCTGACCGATCATCTGCGCTGCCCCGAGCCGCACGAGGAGCAGTACCTCGTGCTGCTGCCCGACGATGTCGAGCACCGCATCGTGCGCCGGGGCGAACTGGGCTGCCCGGTCTGCGGCCGTATCTATCATCTGCGGGACGGTGTCGTCGAGTTCGCCGCCGCCGCCGCGCCGCGCGGATCGGCGGCTCCGCTCGACGCTGCGGGGCTCGCGGCGCTCGTCGGACTCGGCGGGCCGGGCGGCTACATGGTGCTGGTCGGAAGTGCCGCCGACGCGGCGACCGAGCTCGCGGCGGCGGTGCCGGGTGTCGCGCTGGTGCTGGTGAATCCGCCGCACGGTCTCGCGCTTCCGCCGGACGCTCCCGCGTTCAGCGTGCTCCGCGCCTCCACACTGCCGCTCAAGAGCCGCTCGATGCGCGCCGTGGTCCTCGGCCGCGGTTTCGGTGATGCGCCGGCGTGGGTCAGCGACGCCGCGCGGGTGGTCCTCCCCGGCCTGCGCGTCGTGGGCGAAGGCGGCGAGCCGTCGGACAACGGGCTCGAGCTGCTGGCGACGGCCGGTGGCTGGTGGGTCGCGGCGCGAACCAGCTCGGCGTGACCCGCGTTACGGCGTCCGCTCGCGCCTCGGGTTGATCGTGCCGGTGCACTCGGGCCGGGAGGCAGAGATGGGCTTCGACATCATCGCGGGCGCAATCATCGGCGTGGTGCTCGCCATCTGGCTGGTGCTCCGGCTGCGCAGCCGCCGCGGCGCGCCGTAGGCGCTACTCCCCGGGTCGGGACGTCCGGTACAGCTCCTCGATGCGCTGCTGATGGTTCCGCTCCACTACCCGCCGCTTCACCTTGAGCGTCGGCGTCAGCTCGCCGCTCTCGATGCTGAAGTCCTCCGGCAGGATCATGAGCCGCTTCGGCAACTCGAAGTGCGCCAGGTCTTTCAGCGTCTCCATCACCTCCCGCTCGATCGCCTCGACCGTCTCCGGCCGGTTGAGCAGCGCGGGCAGGTCGCCGCTCGGGAGCCCCCGCGCTTCCGCCCAGGCCCGCACCGTTTCCCGGTTCGGCACCACGATGAGCAGGGGAAACCTGCGGCGATCCCCCAGCATCACGGCGTTCGTCACCCACCGGCTGCTCTTTGCCCGGTTCTCGATCGGCTGCGGCGCGATGTTCTTGCCGCCCGCGGTGACGATGATGTCCTTCTTGCGGTCGGTGATCACGAGATAGCCCTCGCCGTCGATCACGCCGATGTCGCCGGTGTGGAACCAGCCGTCGGCGTCCAGCGCCTCCGCCGTCGCCTCGGGCCGCTGGAAGTAGCCCAGCATCACATGCGGCCCGCGGGTGAGGATCTCGCCGTCGGCCGCGATCCGCACCTCGACCCCGGCCAGTGGCCGGCCCACGGTGCCGATCTTGAGCTGCCCGGGCGAGTTCACCGCGATGACGGGTGACGTCTCGGTGAGGCCGTAGCCCTCGAGCACCGGCAGGCCCGCCATGAAGAAGAAACGGGCGATGTCGGGCGCGAGCGGCGCGCCGCCGGCCACGAAGAAACGGACGCGCCCGCCGGTGCGGGCCCGCAGCTTGGCGAAGACCAGGCGGTCGGCGATGGCGTGCCGGAGCACCAGGCCGCGCGGCAGCGGCCGCCGCGCCAGCACGTAGCCGGTCCACCGCTCGCCCGCCGAGCGCGCCCAGTCGAAGATGCGCCGCTTGAGCGGCGACGCCGTCGCGCTCTCCAGCACCCGGGCGTGGATCTTCTCGTAGAACCGCGGCACCGCGCAGACCACGGTGGGTCGCCGCTCGAGCAGCTCCGCCGGGACCGCCGCCAGACTGGTCGCGTAGCTGATCACCGCGCCCGACTGGATCATGCAGTAGTGACCCGCCATCCGTTCGAAGATGTGGGAGAGCGGCAGCAGCGACAGGCACTCGTCGCTGTCCCGGAGCGGCAGCACGGCGAGACCGGCGACGACGTCGAACGTGATGTTGCCGTGGCTGAGCATCACGCCCTTGGGGTCGCCGGTGGTGCCCGAGGTATAGATGATGGTGGCGAGGTCGTCCAGCCGCGCCGCCAGCGCGTCGTCGCGCCAACCGGGGTGCCGCGCGCGCGCCGCGCGACCGCGCTCGGCGACGGCGTCGAGACTCAGCGCCTCCGCGCCGGCGATCTCCCGATCGAAAACGATCACGTGGCGGAGGTCGGGCAGCTCGGCGCGGATGTCGCGGACCTTGGCGAGCTGCGTGGCGTCGCCCACCAGCACCGCCACGGCGCCGGCGTCGCGCAGGATGTAGGCGATCTGCCTTGGGGGAAGCGTGGGGTAGATCGGCACATCCGCGGCGCGGGCGCACAGGCAGGCGAAGTCGCCGATCGCCCACTCCGGCCGGTTCTCCGAGAGGATCGCGACGCGATCGCCCGGCGCTACGCCGAGCTCGATCAGGCCGATGCTCACCGCCTCGACCTGCTCGGCGACTTCCTCGTAGCTCAGGTCCCGCCACGCTCCCGCGCGCCTGGCGCGCAGCATCACCGGTCGGCCGCGAAATCGCTCGAGCGCGCCGAAATACAGCTCCGTGAGGGTGCGCGGCGGGATCAGGGCGTGCTCGGGAACCGGACGATGAACTGTTGGCCCGAGCCCGGCACCGGCACGCCGTGCGCGCGGGTGGCGCTCACCGCGACGATGGCGCTGTCGGGCGGGGCGACGCCGGGAACCCGGCTGATGGAGACGGGAATGACCGGCTGGCCGTCGGCGCCGGTCGTGACCGTGTCGGCGAGCGCGCCGCTGGGGAACTCGACCGTGCGATCCGCTGCGGACGCGAACACCGGCTGGATGATCGTGTACACCAGCGTGCCGCCCTGGAGAGGTCCCGGCGGCGTACTCGTCGTGAGCTGGGCGACGAGCGGCACCGATGCCGGGTCGCCCGGCTGGACCGACGACGTGTCGGGGCCGATGAGCACGACGGAGTCGGCGCGAGCAGTGACGCTGAGCGCGACGGGATCGGAGCTCAGCGAGCCGACCACCGCCTGCACCCGCCCGACGCCCGGCGCATGGCCGGTGACCAGGCCGGCGCCGTCCACCACCACCGTCGTATCCACCGAGCGCCAGCCGATCTCCGTGGCCACGCTGTCGCCCAGCTTGTCCAGGGCGCGGGCGCTGAGTCGCACCGTGTCGCCGACCTCGATGCTGGTGACCGCCGGCGCGCGCACCTCCAGCGCCACCACGCCGCCGCCGGTGTCGGTCAGGCTGCTGCAGCCGAGCGCCGCCGTGAGGAGCAGCAGGCGGGCTCGCGCGATCACAGCGTCTCCGGCGCCGGCGAGCTCGCGATCTCGCGGAGCGCGGTCTCCGCGTGCCGCACCCAGCGCTCGGCGTCCGCCCCCTTGGGAGGCCGCGCCAGGAAGGCACGGAGGTGCTCGGCGGCCTGCTGGGTGTCGCCCCGCTTGAGCAGGAGGAACGCGACACCGTAGTGCGCCCCGCCCAGCGAGCTGTCCAGCTCCAGGGCGCGGCGGTAGTGCCTGATGGCCTCTTCCGGCTGGCCGGTCTTGGTGAAGGCGATCGCCATGTTGAGGAGGATCCGCGAATCGTTGGGGTCGTCGCGGTAGGCCAGGCGATACGAGGTGAGCGCACCCTCGTAGTCGCCCTGACGCTCCAGCGCGAGCCCCTCGTTCAGATAGTCGAGGCGCTGGGGGCGGAGGCTCTCGCTCCGCTCCTTGCCGGTCAGCCGTCGCCAGAAACTCATCGTGTCGGGGCGGTTCCTGATCGAAATTCGATGGGCGCGGTCGCGCGCCGCGCAGGACGGGTAAAGCTAGTCCCGCCAACGAGGACCCGCAAACGCAACGGCGTGTCTTGCCGCGGCTTGGGGCGCGCCGTAGGTTGACCGGACGGAGGCGCCATGCGTCGCAGCAATCCCAGTGGTCCCCGCGGCACCCTCGAGGTGGACTGGACGTTCTTCGGCGAGATCTGCCGCGCCCTGGCACTGCGCGTCGCCAACGAGTACCAGCCCGAGGTCGTGCTCGGTATCGCCAAGGCCGGCGTGATCCCCGGCGTGGTCGTCGCCTCCATTCTCCAGTGCGACTTCGCCTCGATGGTCGTGACCCGCCGCGAGGGCGGCGACGAGCCGGTGCTCGTCACCGGGCCGCCGCCGTCGGTGCGGGGCCGCCGCGTGCTCGTGGTGGACGAGACCTGCGACACCGGCAGCACCATGAAGCTCGCGTTGAGCGAGGTCCGCGCGCTCCGGCCCCTGGAGGTCAAGAGCGCCGTCTCCTTCCGCACCGGCGACTACGCGCCCGACTACCAGGCCTTCGCCACGGAGAACTTCATCATCCTGCCCTGGGACCGCGAAATCGTGCAGAACGGCGAGCTCATCGTTCGGCCGGACTACGCCGCGCGGCTGGCGTCCACCGGGTAGCGCCGCCCTCGAACCTTTTCGCGCCGCGCCCCATCCAAGCCCTGGCCGTTCCCGAATCCTCCCAGCCAGGAGCCCGCGTCATGCGTCCCGTCTCCCTCATGGTCGCCGCCGCACTCAGCGTAGCTGCCACCGCGCCGCTCAGCGCTCAAGCCGGGCGGCAGTACACCGTCGGCGGCAACAGCGTCGCGATCTACAATCTCGCCGGCAGCGCGCAGCTCGAGGCCGGCAGCGGCTCCGAGGTGCAGGTCGAGGTGACGCCCGCCGGCGCCGACGCCGCGAAGCTCACGGTGGAGCAGGGGGAGATCGGCGGCCGCAACACGCTCCGCGTCATCTATCCGTCCGACCACATCGCATATCGCGACAGCCGCTGGGACGGCCAGACCCAGCTCCGCGTGCGCGAGGACGGCACCTTCGACGGCGACGATCACGGCGGCCGCCGCGTCACGATCGAGAGCCGGGGGAACGGGCTCGACGCGTCCGCCGCGCTCCGGGTGCGGGTACCGGCCGGGCGAACGCTCGAGCTGCACCTCGCCGTCGGCGACCTCCGCGCGACCAACGTGAACGGTCGGATCACTTTGGAGACCGCGAGCGCCGACGTGACGGTGAAGGGCAGCCGCGGATCGCTGCGCGTGGACGTCGGCTCGGGCGACGTGGACGTGAGCGACAACCAGGGCGACCTGTCGCTCGACACCGGCTCGGGCAACGTCACCGTCGCCGGGTCCTCGGGCGACCGGCTCTCGATCGACACCGGCTCGGGCGACGTCACCGGCACCGACGTGCGCGCGTCCGACCTGAAGGTGGACACCGGCTCCGGCAACGTGAAGCTGACCGGCGGCATCTCGGGCACGGTGGCGCTCGACACCGGGAGCGGCGAGGTGAGCATCACCCTCGCGCGCGAGCTTCGTGACGTGACCGTGGAGAGCGGCTCGGGCGATGTGACGCTGCGCATGCCCGACGGGGTCGGCGCGGATCTGGATGTGGAGACGTCGAGCGGCGAGATCGAGAGCGACTTCCCCGTGTCGGTCACGCGGCACGAGCACGATCACCTGCGCGGTACCATCGGCGGGGGCGGCGCCCGCATCCGGGTGGACGCGGGAAGCGGCGACGTTCGGCTGCTGAAGAGCTGAACCGTCGAGCTGCCCGGAGGCGATCAGCTTCCGAGCGCCTCCGCGTAGCTCAGTCCCTGCGCCATGCGCTCGTAGATGGCTGCGAGCGTTTCCGGCGCGCCGACCAGGAAGCGGCAGCGCACGTCGCTCCGGCTGCGGCACTCCACCTCCATCACCGCGGCGAGTCCGTCGGCGATGCGGCCGAAGACGTCGGCGAGCAGCCCGCACGAGAGGTGGCACGACGGGAACTCGCTGCCGCCCTCGTCGCCGGCTTCCGCCCAATTGCTGCTGTCGAGCGCGAGCACGGCGGAGCCGAGCTGGCGCACCGTCAGCCGACCCCAGCCCAGCTCGGCGAAGAATCGCGACACCGCCTCGCCGAGATACCGCGCGTCGAGTTCGGCCGGCCGCTCGACGCCGTACTCCTCGCGGCACCACGCGACCAGCGCCTGGTACACCTCGTCACCGCCGGCAAAGCCGGCTTCCTGGAGCATGCTCGCGACGTGCGGTGCGGCGTCGCGCTCCAGGGAAGCGCGCAGCTGCAGGAGGGCGCGCCGGCCGATGCCGACGCAGTGCCGGTCGGGCTGGAACGCGGGGGTGCTCGCGGACGTGGTCATCGGAGTGCCGGTGTTGAAGGGTGAGAGAGTCTAGGCATCGGCGCCGGCGCGGCGCAAGAGCTCGGTCTCGTCGATCACCTCGACGCCGAGCTGCTGCGCCTTCTCCAGCTTGCTGCCGGCCTCGTCTCCGGCGACTACCGCGTCGGTCTTCCTGCTGACGCTGCCGCCGACGCGGCCGCCGGCGCGCTCGATCAGCTCGGCCGCCGCCGCGCGCGTGAGCGTCGGCAGCGTCCCGGTGAGCACGTACGTTTTTCCCTCGAGCGGCCCGCCGCTCTGCACCGCCCGCGGCTCGGTGAGATTGAGCCCGGCCCGCTCCAGCCGCTCGATAAGCTTCCGGTTGTGCGCCTCGTGGAAGAAGCTCACCACCGCCTCCGCGATCGCGCCCCCGACGCCGGGCACGTCGTTGATCTGCTGCTCGGTCGCGTGCATCAGCGCGGGCATCGTTCCGAAGCGCCGCGCCAGCAGCAGCGCCACCGTCTTCCCCACGTGCCGTATCCCGATGCCGAACAGCAGGAGCGAGAGCGGCTGCGTCTTGGACGCCTCGATCGCACGCACCAGCTGTTCGGCCGACTGCTCGGCGAAACGGTCCAGCTCGACGAGCTGCGCCGAGCTGAGTGAATAGAGATCGGCGACGTCGCGGATGAGCCCGGCGTCGAGGAGCTGCCGCACGCGCTCGTACCCGAGACCGCGGATGTCCATGGCGCCGCGCGACGCGAAGTGGACGATCGCTTCGAGCACGCGGCCGGGACAGGTCGCGTTGGGGCAGTAGCGCATCGCCTCGTCCGCCGGCCGCTCGGCCGGCGTGCCGCACGCGGGGCAGCGGTCCGGCATGGCGAACACCCGTTCGCCGCCGGTCCGCTTCTCCCGCAGCGGACCCACCACCTGCGGGATCACCTCGCCCGCGCGGATCACCTCGACCATGTCGCCGATGCGGATGTCCTTCTGGGCGATGAGATCTTCGTTGTGCAGCGTCGCCGCGCTGACGGTGACGCCGCCGATCTCCACCGGCTCGAGCGCCGCCCATGGATTGAGCGCACCGGTGCGGCCGACGTTGATCAGGATGTCGTTCACCCGCGTCACCGCCACCTCCGGCGCGAACTTCCGTGCGACCGCCCAGCGCGGCTCCCGTCCGCCCACGACGCCGAGCTCGGCCTGGAGCGCCAGTCGGTCCACCTTCACCACGATCCCGTCGGCCTGGAACGGCAGCTCCTCCAGCAGCGCTTCGAACTCCGGCATCGCGTCCTGCACCTGCTCCAGGGTGTCGAACCGCCGATGGTGTGGCTCGACCGGGAAGCCCCACGCATCCAGCTGCCCGAGCACCTCGGACTGGGTCCTGAGCGGCGAGCGCCCCTCGAGCACCTCGAGCGCGTACACGAAGATCCGGAGCCGCCGCTTGCGGGTGAGCGCGGGGTCGAGCATGCGGAGCCCGCCGGACGCGGCGTTGCGCGGATTGGCGAAGAGCGGCTCGCCCTCCGCCTCACGCGTCGCGTTCACCCGGCGGAAGCTCTCGTACGGCAGGTACACCTCGCCGCGGACCTCCATCAGCGCGGGCACGTCGCCGCCCTTGAGCGTGAGCGGCACGTCGGAGATGGTGCGGAGGTTGGCGGTGATCTCCTCGCCGATGATGCCGTTGCCGCGGGTAGCGCCTACCACGAGGCGGCCCCTCTCGTACGTCAGGCTCACCGCCGCGCCGTCGATCTTCACCTCGGCGGTGTAGCCGCCGGCGCGCACCGCGCTCGCCAGGCGCGCGTTCCGCTCCTCCCACGCCGTGAGCTCCTCGGGCGAGAAGGCGTTGGCCAGCGAGAGCATCGGGCGGCGATGGGTGTACCGGGCGAGCGCCGTCGCGGCCAGCGCGCCCACTCGCTGCGTGGGGCTGTCGGCGGTGCGCAGCTCGGGTGACTCCGACTCGATCGCCTGGAGCTCGCGGAAGAGCCGGTCGTACTCGGCGTCGGTGACCTCCGGCGCGTCGAGGACGTAGTACGCGTGGTTCGCGCGGTCGAGCTGTTGCCGGAGCCTGGCGGCGCGCTGCGCCGCGTCCGCCCGCGACGTCACCGCCCGCTGGCCTCCTGCGCCATCACCGCCATGGCGACGCCGACCAGCCGATCGATCTCCTCCGAGCTGGCGCGCGCGAGCACGCCCTCCGACCACGGCCCCTCCTCCTCGGTGAAGCGGTCGAGCAGCCGGCGGAGGAAGCCGATCAGCGCGACGTGCTCCCGCTCCCTCGCGCGCGCCGGCGCGTCCAGGCCGCGCCGCTCCTGCAGCCGCTCGTACCGATGCGAACTCCGCAGCGCCTTGGCGGTGAGGCTCGCGACGACCTGGCAGAACTGCACGTCGGCGTCGGAGAAGGCGGGCCCGTCACGGAAGGTGCGCAGGAAGATCGCGCCGATGGCGCCGCCTCTCCACGAGATCGGCACCACCGTGATCGTCTTCACGCGCCGGCTCATCAACGTGCCGCGGATGTTGCGCATGGACGGGTCGTTGGCGACGTCGGGGATGAACACCGTCTCGCCGGTCTGGAGCGCGCGTCGGAGCTCAGGGTAGCGCTCGAGATCCACCACGTAGTTCCGGATGCTCGGATCCTCGTAGCTCGCCACCAGCCGCACCGTGCGGCCGCCCCGCTCCGCCAGGAAGATCGAGCAGCGGTCCAGGCCGAATGCCTCGCCCAGCCGGCGTGCGACCGATTGCACGATGTCAACGAAATGCAGCGAGCCGGCGATCTCCTGCAGGATCTCGATCACGGCGAGCAGATGCTTCCGCTCCTGCTCCAGGTGCTGGACCCGCGCCTGCAAGCGGTCCAGCTCCTCGGCGGGGGAGGTGGGCAGCGTCGTCGTCATGGGCCGGTCCGCGGGGAAAGGGGATAGCCCAAGATAGCGGAGACGCCGGGCGCCGGGAACGGTGCCGACCGTCAAGGAGCGCGACATGTCGTGGTCCTTGACGCGCGGCCGGCCGGCCGGGGTAGCTTGCAGGGCGCACCGGCAGGTCTCACCAGGAGGAGCGATGGACGAGGAACAGAGCGAGCGACGGCAGGCGGAAGAGGAAGTGGCGGAACGGGGGGGCAGCGCGGGCAGCTTCGTCGCCGGCGTGGTGTTCGGTGCGCTGCTCGGCGCCGGAATCGCTCTGCTCGTTGCGCCCGACCGCGGCGACAAGACGCGGCGCCGGCTCGGACGCGGCCTGCGGCGGCTGCGGGACGAGGCGCGTGACGGTCTCGACGACGTGTCGCGCGAGGCGCGGCGCGAACTGGCCCGGCGGCGGAAGACGCTCGAGCGGCTGCGCGATCGGGTCACTGACCGCTAGCCGTCTTTCCTGTTCGCGATCCGGGCGAGCAGCCGCGCCGCATCGGCCTTGTAGGTCGGGTCGAGCACGTCGGCGACCGGCAGCTCCTCGACCTTCTCGAGCTGGGCGCGCGCATCGCCGTACCGCTTGACGTCCGCGTACACCTCGGCGAGATCGAGGCGATGGTAGATGCGGCGCGGGTTCAGCTCGACCGCCTTCTCCATGTTGCTCACCGCGCCCTGCCACGAAGCCTGATTGAAGATGCCCGCGCCGAGAAAGCTCTTCGCGAAGAAGCGGGTGATGCCGGAGAGCCGCATGATCTCCGCGTTCCATCGGCCGAGCACGTGATAGGCGCCGTCGTGATCGGGATTGAGCTCGATGGCGCGGAGCGCTTCGGCGCGGATCTCGGCGGCGCGCCTCACCCGCTCCTTCTTCCCCTTGGTGAGCGACGCACGGCCGATCGCCTGCGCCAGCACGAAATGGCCTTCGGCATCGCCCGGATCGGCCGCGACGGCGCGGCGTGCGAGCAGTTCCGCTCGCGCGTACAGCGAGTCGCGCGACGGACTTTTCACCGAGTCGGGGGTCTGCTTGCCGATATTGATCAGCGCGATGGCGGCCCGCCAGTTGGCCTCGTAGTCGGTGGAGTCAGCGGCGAGCGCCGCCTCGTAACGGCTGAGCGCGGTCGCCGGCTCGAGCGCGTCGCGCGCGTGGCTCGTATCGCTCTGCGCCGCGAGGGGAGACGTCGCGGCCGAGAGACCGAGCGCGAGACTGACTACCGTGAGGCGAGCGATCCGCATGGGTGAGCTCCCGATTACCGGCGGCCCGGTGCACAAGGCGGCGTGAATGGTCGTGGCGAGACTGATCGAGCGCAAGCGCGACGGCGGCACCCTGAGCCCGGAGGAGTGGGCCGAGCTGCTCGACGGCTACGTCGCCGGCCGCGTGCCCGACTACCAGATGGCCGCGCTCCTCATGGCCATCATGTGGCGCGGCCTTCGGCCCGAGGAGCTCGCCGCCCTCACCGACGGCATGCTTGCCTCCGGCGACCGGCTGCGGCTCGACGGCATCGCGGCGCCCAAGGTGGACAAGCACTCCACCGGCGGCGTGGGCGACAAGACGTCGCTGCTGCTCGCGCCGCTCGTCGCAAGCTGTGGGGTGCCGGTGCCGATGATGTCGGGCCGCGGGCTGGGGCACACCGGCGGGACGCTCGACAAGCTCGAGGCGATTCCCGGCTTCCGCACCGATCTCTCGCTTCGCGACGCGGAGGCGCAGGTGGCGCGCATCGGCTGCGTCATGATCGGCCAGACGCCCGAGATCGCGCCGGCCGACAAGCGGCTCTACGCGTTGCGCGACGTCACCGGCACCGTCGAATCCATTCCCCTCATCTGCGCCAGCATCATGTCGAAGAAGCTCGCCGAGGACCTCGACGCGCTGGTGCTCGACGTGAAGACCGGGAGCGGCGCCTTTCTTCCCGAGCTGGACCGCGCCACCGAACTGGCGGAGACGATGATCGCCACCGGCGAGGCACGCGGCTGCCGCACCGTCGCGCTGCTCACGGCAATGGACCGACCGCTCGGTCACGCCTGCGGCAACGCGCTGGAGGTGGAGGAGGCGATCGCCGGTCTTCGCGGCGAGGGTCCGGCGGATCTGATGGAGGTGACGCTGGCGTTGGCGGACGAGATGCTGCTGGCGGCGCGCGCGGTGCCTGACGTCGGCGCCGCGCGGGAGCTGCTGCACGCTGCGATCGCCAGCGGCCGCGCGCTGGAGCGGCTGCGACAACTCGTCGACGCCCAGGGCGGCAATCCCGCGATCGTGGACGATCCCGGCGCCTTGCCCCAGGCCCCGGAGAGCGCGGTGTACGAGGCACCGGCCGCCGGCGTCGTGAGCCGGGTCGAGCCGCGCCGCATCGGCCAGGCGATCATCGAGCTCGGCGGCGGGCGCCGCACCACCGATGATGTGATCGATCCCGCCGTGGGCTTCGCGATCACCGCGAAGCCCGGAGAGGTGGTCGAGCGTGGCCAGCCCCTCGCCACGGTTCACGCGCGCGATGCCGCCGGTGTCGCGGTCGGGCTGCGCGCGTTGGCCGAGGCGATTACGATCGGCGAGTCGGCCGCGCCGCTGCCGCTCGTCGTCCGGCGGCTCGCCCGCGAGACCGCCAGCTGCTGACGTGGCGTCGGCCGACGCGGGCGACTCGGCGCTACGTGCTGCGATCGGTCGTCATCGCTTGTCCCCGCACCGGCCTCAGACGTCCAGGTTGCTCACGTACTTCGCATTCCGCTCGATGAACTGTCGCCGCGGCTCGACCTCATCGCCCATCAGCTCGTCGAACAGCTTCGACGCCTCGACCGCGTCCTCCAGCGTGACCCGCAGAATGGTCCGCGTCTCCGGATCCATGGTGGTCTTCCAGAGCTGGTCCGGGTTCATCTCGCCCAGACCCTTGTAGCGCTGGATGTTCACGTTGCCCTTGCCGTCGGGACCGCTGAGCCGCTTGGCGTAATCATCGCGCTCGGCCTCGGCGTAGGCGTAGAACTCCTCCTTGCCGCGGGCGACCCGATAGAGCGGGGGCTGCGCGATGTAGACGAAGCCGGCCTCGATCAGTTCCTGCATCTGCCGGAAGAAGAAGGTGAGCAGCAGGGTCCGGATGTGGGCGCCGTCCACGTCGGCGTCGGTCATCAGGATGATCTTCTGATAGCGCGCGTCCTCCAGCTTGAAATCCTCGCGCACGCCGGTGCCGATCGCCGTGATGATGGCGCGGATCTCCTCGTTGCTGAGGATCTTGTCGATCCGCGCCTTCTCCACGTTGAGGATCTTGCCGCGGAGCGGCAGGATCGCCTGGAAGGAGCGGTTGCGGCCCATCTTGGCGCTGCCGCCGGCCGAGTCGCCCTCGACGAGGTAGAGCTCGTTGTGCTCCGGGTCGTCATTGGAGCAGTCGGCCAGCTTGCCGGGCAGCACGCCGCTCTCGAGGCCGGACTTCTTGCGGACGAGGTCGCGCGCCTTGCGCGCCGCCTCGCGCGCGCGCGCCGCGCTGACCGCCTTCTCGATGATGTTGCGCGCGACCGGCGGGTGCTCCTCCAGCCACTCGCCCAGGTGCTCGTTCACCACCGCCTTCACGATTCCCTCGACCTCGCTGTTCCCCAGCTTGGTCTTGGTCTGCCCTTCGAACTGCGGCTCGCGGACCTTCACGTGCAGGACGCAGGTGAGTCCCTCGCGGATGTCGTCGCCCGAGAGCGTGAAGCCTTCCTTCTTGAGGAAGTCGCGCCGCTTGGCGACATCGTTCATCGTGCGGGTGAGCGCCGCGCGGAAGCCGGTGAGGTGGGTGCCGCCCTCGTGCGTGTTGATGTTGTTCACGAAGGTGAAGGTGTTCTCGTTGTACCCGTCCTCGTACTGCAGGGCGAGATCCACCTCGACGTCGTCCTTCGTCGCGGTGATGGAGATCGGCTTCGGGTGCAGCGGCTTCTTGTTGCGGTTGAGCCACTGCACGAACTCGATCAGGCCGCCCTTGGCGAAGAAGGTCTCCTCCCGCCTGGAGTCCTCCCGCTCGTCCTTGATGGTGATCGACACGCCCTTGTTCAGGTACGCGAGCTGGCGCAGCCGGTCGGCCAGCGTCGTGTAGTTGAACTCGAGCACGGTGAAGATCTCGGGATCCGGCTTGAAGCGGACCGTCGTCCCGGTGTTCCGCGCCTTGCCGAGCACGCTGAGCTTCTTGGTGGTCTTGCCGCGCACGAACTGCATGTGGTGCCGGCTGCCGTCGCGGTCCACGATCACCTCGAGCCGCTCGCTCAGCGCGTTCACCACCGACACGCCGACGCCGTGCAGGCCGCCGGACACCTTGTAGGTGTTCTTGTCGAACTTGCCGCCGGCGTGCAGCACCGTCAGCGCCAGCTCCACGCCGGGCAGCTTCTCGGTCGGGTGGATGTCCACCGGAATCCCGCGGCCGTTGTCGGCGACGGTGATCGAGTTGTCGGCGTGGATCGTCACCGCGATGGTGTCGCAGTGTCCGGCCAGCGCCTCGTCGATCGAGTTGTCCACCACCTCGTACACCAGGTGGTGCAGCCCGTTTTCACTGGTCGAGCCGATGTACATGCCGGGCCGCTTGCGCACCGCGTCCAGTCCCTTCAGGACCTGGATCGCGTCGGCCTTGTACCCGGCGGTGTCGTTCAGTACGGCTGCTTGTGTCGTCGCCATGTTCCCCGCTTGCTCGTGCGTTGGTGTCGGCATCGCGATCGCTATCGCGCGCCCAGCGGCGCCACGATCCAGCGAATGCCCTTGAACAGTCCCGACTTCTCCGCGTTCAGCCGTGCGAGGATGCGGGGCGTCATCAGACTCAGCTCATTGGCCCACGGCGCGGTCGCGACGCGCACGCGGAGCACTCCATCCGGCGTCACCGACTCCGGCTCGGTGACCGCCGCGATCTGCGACCCCACCAGCCGGGGCCATGCCTCGAGCGCCGCCGCCTGGCGGAAGCGCGTCGCGAAGCCGGAGCGGCTCACGTAGCTCGCCAGCGCATCGGCCATCGATGTCGGCGCGCGTCGCTCGGTCATCGCACCACGCCTCCGTCCACGGTCCACACCTCGAGGTCCAGGTTCTCCGGCAGCTCGTCCCGCCGCGGCGCCGTGAGGAATACCTGCCGTCCCGTCAGGAGCCGCTCCGCCAGACGCCGCTGCCGCTCCCGGTCCAGTTCGGCGAAGACGTCGTCGAGCAGGAGCGCCGGCTCGAAGCCGCAGGCATCGCGCAGCGTCGCGAGCTCGATCAGCTTGAGCGCCACGGCGCCGCTCCGCTGCTGGCCGGTCGAGCCGTAGGGCCGGAGCGCCCGGCCGCCGATCGCCAGCGCGACGTCGTCGCGGTGCGGCCCGACCGTCGTGGTGCGCCTCGCCTCATCGGCGGCGCGCGCCTCGTGCAGCACGGGGCCCCACGCATCCGCGTCCGCCAGCTCGCTCCGGCCGCGATAGGTCAACTCCCCCTCGCCCAGCTCGTCGATGGATGCGAGCGCGTCGCGGAACGCCGAAGCGGCGCCATCACTCCACGCGATGCGGCCGCGCACCACCCGTGCGCCCGCCGTCGCGAGCGGCGGATCGAACGCCTGCGCCAGCTCGGGCCGTCCCTGGCGGAGCGCGCTGTTCCGCTGAGCCAGCGCCGCCCGGTAGCGCGTGAGCGCCACGAGGTATCCGCGGTCGGCCAGCGAGAGCATTCGGTCGAGGTATTGCCGCCGCTCGACCGCCGAGCCGGCCGCCAGGCCGACGTCGCTCGGCAGGAACGCCACTGCCACCCAGTGGCCGATCGCATCCGCCGTGCGGTCCACATCGGCGCCGTCCACCGCAATCCGCTTGCGGCGCGTGCTCGCCTGGAAGCCGACCGCCACCGCGTGTGCCCGCCGGTCGGGCCCGTCGCCGCCGGCGACCCGCACCTCGACCTGAAACCCCGGTCCGCCCAGCCGCCCGGCTTCGGCGTCGCTCGCCGCGCGCAGCGAGCGGCCGAGCACCGGGTAGTAGAGCGCCTCGAGGAAGTTCGTCTTGCCCTGGCCGTTTCGGCCGAGCAGCGCCGCCCCGGCCGAGGGCAACTCGCGGTCGAGGTCGGCCAGATTGCGGAAGCCGCGAACCGTCAGCCGCTCGGCGCGCACTAGCGGACGTCTATGACCCGATACGCCGTGTCACCACGGTTGCCGAGATGGTCCACACCGAAGACCAGGAAGGTGAGCTTCTGCCCCGTCAGTCCGCCGGTCCTCACCGGGATGCTGAACGTCACGGTGTCCTGCGATCCCACGAAGGGCGGGAACAGCTCGGAGGAGCCCGCGACCTGGAAGTAGACCGAGTCGACGCCGTCTCCGTCGACCGTCATGCCCACCATGCTCACCAGCGGACCCGCGGTGACCACCGTGTCGACGGTCGGGCCGATGATCTGGGAATGCGGCCCGACGCGATCACTGGGCTCCTGGAACGTGGGCCGCTCGCGGTCGGTACAGGCGCCCAGTATCGCGAGCGCGGCCACCCAGAGCGCGGCTCCGGTGATCCACTGTCTGCGTTCGCTGGCCGGCTCTGACATCGCGGAAAAATAGCCGGTGTGAGAGGGGAATTGGAGGGTGCTACCGCCCCGAAAATCCGGGCTTGCGCCGCTCCAGAAAGGCGCTCGTGCCCTCCCGCATGTCGGCCGTCGCGGAGAGCAGGCCGAAGTGGCCGGCCTCGAGCAGGAGCGCCTCGTCCACCGTCATATCGAGGCCGGCCTCCACGGCTTCGAGCACGAGCCGCACGGCGAGCGGGCCCTGCGCCAGGATCACGCGGAGCAGCTCCTCCGCTTCCGCCAGCAGCCGTTCCGCCGGGACGACGCGGTTGACGAGCCCGATGCGATGGGCTTCCGCCGCGCCGATCATCGCGCCGGTGAGGAGCAGCTCGAGCGCGCGGCCTTTGCCGACGAGGCGCGGCAGCCGCACGGTGCCGCCGTAGCCGGGTCCGAGTCCCAGCTTCACCTCCGGCTGCCCGAACGTCGCGCCCTCGCTCGCCACGCGGAGGTGGCACGCCATCGCCAGCTCGCAGCCACCGCCGAGAGCGAAGCCGTTGACCGCCGCGATCACCGGTTTGCCGCAGCGCTCGAGCCGGCGGAAGACGAGCTGTCCGGCCTGCGCGCGCGCCTTGCCCTCCAGCGGCGTCTGCGCGGCGAGCTCGGCGATGTCGGCACCGGCGACGAACGCCTTCGGGCCCGCGCCGGTCACGACGACGCCGCGAATCGTCGCATCCTGCTCGATGCGGGTCACCGCCTCGCCCAGTTCGTGGATGACCATGGCATCGAGCGCGTTCAGCTTGTCGGGACGGTTGACCGTGAGGCGGGCGATTCCGTCGGTCACGTCGAGCAGGAGCGTGGTGAGCGGCATGCCCGAAGATAATCGGCCCGGATCGCGGCGCCCTGGCGTTGCGCCGCCACCCCGAATCCTCTATCGTGGCCGCATCCACCGTGTGACCACCGCCACCGCGGCCCGGGGGAAGGGCTCCCGCCGGCCGGCGTTCATCTTCGGGAGGTCCCGTGACCGCAATGGATCTCGCGCAGGAAGTCGCGCAGCTCCGGCTCATGCTGACCGGGGTGGAGGGCGTGCTCGCGTCGCCTAACGCGGCGCCGCGCGCGCTCGAGGACTTCAAGAGCATGGTGGACGACGTGCGCACCCGCGTCTGGGCCGTGCTTTCGGCCCAGAACGCGGAGAATCCCAGGGCGTTCAGCGCGCACTTCCGCCTGCGCCGAATCCGGGAGACCACCGAGGCGCTCGCCGCCGACCTTCGCGCCGGCGTGCTGCCGGCGACCGACCCCGAGTGCGCCGGCATCGTCGCCGCCATGCGCGCCGCGCTCGTCGAGCTCGAGGGGCGCTCCGCCGGCGCCGCGCCCTAGTCCGCCCCGGCGCGCATCGCGGATAGCTTCGTTCGCATGACTCTCCCTCGACCGATCCAGTGGACCGGCACCGGCGCCGTGCGTCTGCTGGACCAGACCGCCCTTCCCGACGACGAGCGCTATCTCGACATCACCACGGTCGCGGCCATGCGGGAGGCGATCGCGTCCCTGCGGGTACGGGGCGCACCGCTCATCGGCATCGCGGCGGCCATCGGGGTGACGCTGGCGCCGGCGGGCGGCGCGGGGTCCACGCTCGAGAACGTGCGGGCCGCGTGCGACGAGCTCGACGCCGCCCGCCCGACCGCGGTGAACCTTCGCTGGGCGCTCGACCGGATGCGGCGTTGCGCCGAGGTTGCCGCGGCCGGAGATGAACCGATGGCGCCGGCGCTCCGCGCCGAAGCGCAGGCGATCTGGGACGACGACCGCGCCATGTGCGACCGGATCGGCGAGGCCGGCGCCGGGTTGATCGCCGACGGTGACGTCGTGCTCACCCACTGCAACGCCGGTGCGCTCGCGACCGGCGGCATCGGGACGGCGCTTGCGCCGGTGTACCTCACTCATCGGCGCGGCCGGCGCGTCACCGTCGTGGTCGACGAGACGCGGCCGTTGCTCCAGGGAAGCCGCCTCACCGCCTGGGAGCTCGGCCGCGCCGGCATTCCGTACACCGTCATCGCCGACGGGATGGCCGCCGCGCGCCTGCGGCTCGGCGACGTGCGCTGCGTACTCGTCGGTGCCGCTCGGATCGCGACCAACGGCGACGTCGCCAACAAGATCGGCACCTACGGGCTGGCGCTCGCCGCCCGGGCGCACGGCGTGCCGTTCTACGTCGCGGCCCCGCGCTCCACCGTCGATTTCGCCGCCGCCGACGGCGGCGCGATCCCGATCGAGCAGCGGGCGGCGGGCGAGGTCCGGGGCTTCCGCGGCGCGGTGTCGACGCCGGCCGGTGCCGAGGTCTGGAACCCCGCATTCGACGTCACGCCCGCCGAGCTGGTCACCGGCTATCTCACCGACGCCGGGCTGCTGGCGGCGCGCGAGCTCGGCCGCCTCGCGCCGTTGCCGGAGCTCGCGGTCCGGTGAGCAGCGTTCTCGCGCTCGACCAGGGCACCACCGGCAGCACCGCACTGGTCATCCATCAGGACGGACGCGTGCTCGGCCGCGGCTATCGGGAAGTTCGGCAACATTTCCCGCAGCCGGGATGGGTGGAGCACGATCCCGAGGATCTCTTCGCCGGCTCGCTCGCCGCGATGCGCGAGGCGCTGGCTCAGGCGGGGGAGCGGCCGGTCGGCCTGGGCATTACGAACCAGCGCGAGACGGTCGTGCTGTGGGACCGCCGCACGCTGGCCGCGGTCGCACCGGCGATCGTCTGGCAGGACCGCCGCACCAGCGAGCGCTGCCGCGAGCTCAAGGCGAGCGGCGCCGAAGCGATGCTGCGGGCCCGCACCGGGCTCCTCGCCGACCCCTACTTCTCGGCGACCAAGCTCGAGTGGCTGCTGCGCGATCCGGTGCTCCGCCGTCGCGCCGACCGTGGCGAGCTGGCGGCGGGCACCGTCGAGAGCTGGATCGTCGCGCGACTGAGCGGAGGCGCGGCGCACGTGTCCGACCACACCAACGCCTCCCGCACGCTGCTCTATGACCTCGCGGCCCGCGGCTGGGATGACGAGCTGCTCGCATTGTTCGGGGTGTCCCGACAGCTGCTGCCGCGGATCGTGCCGAGCGCCGGCGTGGTCGCGGAAGCTCAGGCGGAGCACCTCGGCTTCACCCTCCCGATCGCGGGGCTCGCCGGCGATCAGCAGGCAGCGCTCTTCGGCCACGGCTGCGTCGAGCCGGGTGCGGCGAAGAACACCTACGGGACCGGCGCCTTTCTCCTGCTCTATACCGGCGACGCGCCGCCCGCGCCACCGGATGGGCTGCTCGCCACCGCGGCGTGCGGCCCGCGCGGCGCGCTGGGCTACGCGCTCGAGGGCAGCGTGTTCATCGCCGGCGCCGCGATCCAGTGGCTGCGTGACGGACTCGGCTTGCTCGACACCGCCGCCGGGAGCGAGGCGCTGGCGCGGAGCATCCCGGACACGGGCGGTGTGACATTCATCCCGGCGTTCGCCGGATTGGGAACGCCACATTGGGAGCCGGAGGCGCGGGGCACGATCACCGGGCTCACCCGCGGCACCGGCCGCGCCCACCTGGTGCGGGCGGCGCTCGAGGCGATGGCCTTCGGCACCGCCGACCTGCTCGGGGCGATGTGCCGCGGCGCCGGCCTCGAGGTGGCGGCGCTCCGGGTGGATGGCGGCGCCAGCGCCAATGACTGGCTGATGCAGTTCCAGGCCGATCTGCTGGGCGTGCCGGTGGAGCGGCCGGGGCTGGTGGAGATGACGGCGTTAGGCACGGCGGCGCTGGCCGGCATCGCGCTCGGCGTGTGGGATGCGCCGGAAGGGCTTCGGGCCGCCGCGGGCGGCCACCGCTTCGAGCCGCGGATGTCCGCCGCCGAGCGCGCGCGCCGCGCAGCCGAGTGGAACCGCGCGGTCGGCGCCGCACTCGCGTGGGCCCGCGCATATATTGGAAACGATTCGCACCGCGAGGCGCACCCATGAAGGCGGGCAGGAAGTTCCTGATCGGAGCCACCCTCATCGTGGCCAGCGTCGGACTGCTGATCGCGCAGGGCGTGAAGCAGACCGGCGTCTATTTCCTCACGCCGACGGAGCTGGCCGCCAAGACGGCGGCGGATCCGACCTTCTACGATGTCGGCATGAAGGTCGGAGCCAAGGTGGTGCCCGGCTCGGTGCGGCGCGACCCGGGGAACCGCGAGATCGACTTCCGGGTTTCGGACGGGAAGCAGATCTATCCGGTGACCTATCGCGGACTGGTCCCCGACACGTTCACCGACGCCAACGACATCGAAGTCGTGGTCGAAGGCCGCCTCGGCCGCGACGGCGTCATCCACGCCACCGACGTCCTCGCCAAGTGCGGGTCCCGCTACGAGGCGGTCCCGAAGGCCTGAGTCTCCCATGACACTGCTGGGCCAGTTCTCCCTCTGGATCGCCTTTCTGCTGGCGCTCTGGTGCGCCGTGCTCGGGTTCTCGGGGCGCTGGCGCACCCGCCCCGAGCTGGCCGCCACGATCACCCGCTCGGTGTACGCCATCTTCGCGGCGCTCGCCGTCGCGTCGGTGTCGCTGTGGAAGGGGATCATCGGCCACGACTTCAACATCAAGTACGTGGCCGAGTACACCTCGCGGAACCTGCCGCCGTACTTCCTGACCTCCGCGTTCTGGGCCGGACAGCGCGGCTCGCTCCTGCTGTGGGCCGTGGTGCTCTCGATCTTCGCGTCGCTGGCGCAGCTGCTCACGTCACGGCGGCACCGGCCGCTGATGCCGTATGTCGCCGCCGTGACCTCCACCGTCACCGCGTTCTTCGTCAGCGTCATGCTGTTCGGCGGCAGTCCGTTCGAGCGGCTGCCGTACACGCCGGTGGACGGCCGCGGCCTCAACCCGCAGCTCCAGAACATCGGCATGGTGATCCACCCGCCGATGCTCTACCTCGGCTACATCAGCATCACGATTCCATTCGCCTTCGCGATCGCGGCGCTGCTCTCCCGCCGGCTCGACACCGGCTGGATCCAGGCGATCCGGAAGTGGACCCTGGTGTCGTGGCTCTTCCTGTCCATCGGCATCACGCTGGGGATGTGGTGGGCCTATGTCGAGCTGGGCTGGGGCGGTTACTGGGCGTGGGACCCGGTCGAGAACGCCAGCTTCCTGCCGTGGCTCACCATGACGGCGTTCCTCCATTCGGTGATGATCCAGGAAAAGCGCGGCATGCTCAAGCGCTGGAACCTGGGGCTCATCATCGGGAGCTTCCTGCTCAGCATCTTCGGAACCTTCATTACCCGCTCCGGCCTCATTTCCAGCGTGCACAGCTTCACCCAGTCGAACGTCGGCTACTTCTTCCTCAGCTTCCTGCTGGTGGCGGGCACGCTGGCGTTCACGCTGCTCTACACCCGCTGGCCGGAGCTTCGGGCGGAGGTACAGCTCGAGTCGATGCTCTCGCGTGAGGCGGCGTTCCTCTTCAATAATCTGATTCTGGTGGGCATCGCGTTCTCGGTGCTGTGGGGGACGCTCTTCCCCATTCTGAGCGAAGCGGTGCGGGGCACCAAGATCACGGTCGGCGCGCCGTTCTTCAACCGCGTGAACGTGCCGCTGGGACTGCTGCTGCTCGGGCTCACTGGCATCGGGCCGCTGATCGCCTGGCGCAAGGCGTCGTCGGCCAATCTGCGGCGCCAGTTCGCGGCGCCGGTGCTCGCCGGCGTGGTGACCCTGGTGGCGCTGCTCGCGTCGGGCATGCGCGACGTGTATCCGATCATGGCGATCGCGCTCGCCGGCTTCGTGGCCGGCACCGTGACGCAGGAGTTCGTGCGCGGCGTGCGCGCGCGGCGCCGCATGCACGGCGAGGCGGTCCCGGTCGCGTTCGCGCGGCTGATCGGCCGGAACCGGCGGCGCTACGGCGGGTACCTGGTGCACGTCGGGGTGCTGATCTACTTTGTCGCCTTCGCCGGCATGGCGTTCAAGGTGCAGCAGACGGCGACGCTCAAGCCGGGCGAATCGGTCACGGTGCGCAGCCCCTTCGGTTACGACTACAAGTTCACCCACATCGGCGTATCGCAGTTCGAGGAGCTCAACCGGGTCGTCAGCGCGGCGACGGTGCAGGTGACCCGCGCGGGCAAGCCGGCGGGGGTCATCGTGTCGGAGAAGCGGCAACACGTGGACAGCTTCCGGCGGCCGACCTTCGAGCCGTCGACCGAGGTCGGGATCCGGAGCGGGCTGCGGGAGGATGTCTACGTGGTGTTCGCCGGCTCGGTGAACGGCACCGAGGAGGCGGTGTACCGCTTCGACATCAATCCGCTGGTCTGGTGGGTGTGGTATGGCGGTGTGGTGCTGGCGCTCGGCGGCCTCATCACGATGTGGCCGGGCGGCGGTGGGCCGGCGGTGGCGCGGCGAACCGTCGCGGGGTACGGCGTGACGCTGGCACGTGAGGGCACCGCGGAGGCGGCACGATGAACCGGCGAGATTTATTCCGGCGCGGACTGGCGCTGCTCCCGGCGCCCGCGGTGATGGCGACGCTGACCGATCTGCTCCACGCCCAACAGCCCGGCGGCCAGGGACCTGCGGCGGACTCCGCCGCGCAGCAGCCGGCGCAGTTGAGCGGCGAGGGAGCCATGGGCACGCTGGGCGACCCCGCCGCCGCCGGCCGGTCGCTGCCGCCGACCACGCACGGCGACAACGACCCGGGCATCAAGGCCATCGAGCAGAAGCTCACCTGCACCTGCGGCTGCACGCTCGACATCTATACCTGCCGCACCACCGACTTCACCTGCACCTACTCGCCCCGCCTCCATCGCGAGATCGTGGCGATGCACGACCAGGGGAAGACGGCACAGCAGATCGTCGATGCGTTCGTGGCCCGGTACGGCGAGAAGGTGTTGATGGCGCCAGAGCCGGCCGGCTTCAACCTGGCCGGCTACCTGGTGCCGGGCGCCGCCCTGACGGTCGCCGCCGGCGCGCTGGCGTGGGTCATCCGACGGCGCGGAGCGATGCCCGCGATCGCCGCGGTGCCCAGTGCCCCTCCGACAGGGAGTGCATCGGCCGACACCGCCTCGCCCGAGGAAATGGAGCGGCTGGCCCGCGCGCTGTCGGAAGTGGAAGACTAGCCGTGCCCGCTGGGATGGCGTGGGAGACGGTGGCGGCGGCGCTCCTCGCGATCGCGGTGCTGGTGCTGGTGCTGCAACCGCTCGTCGCGGGACGGCCGACAGGTCCCATCGCGGCGCCGGCGCTGAGTCGGACCGATGTGGATCCTGAGGACACGGCGCGCGGCCTTGCGCTGGCTGCCCTGAAGGAGATCGAATTCGATCGCGAGACCGGCAAGCTGTCCGACGACGACTACGGGTTCCTCAAGGCGAAGTACACCGCGGCGGCGATCGCGGCGCTGCGGGAGGACGATGCCGCCGCCTCGGACGACCTTGAGGCGATGATTGCCGCGCGGGTGCGAGCGCTGCGGGCGCCGCCGCCGTCGGCGGCGGTGCCGACGTGCGCCGCGTGCGGCCCGCGCCTCGAGCCCGACGCAATCTTCTGCTCCGGCTGCGGCGGCCGGCTGGCCCTGCCGACCGGATGTCCCGATTGCGGCGCCGCGCTTCCGGCTGACAGCCGCTTCTGCGAACGCTGCGGCAGTCGCGTGGCGGCCTGAGTGGCGGCCTGACCCGCGCGCTCGCTCGCTGCGCGGGCCGGCCGTGCTCCGCTCCGCTACAGACCAACCACCTACAACCGATATCCCAGCCCGAGCGTCAGGCTCCGGCGCCAGGTGGCGCGACGCTCGTAGTCGGAGGTGACCTCGTCCTGGTTCAGGATGGACGACGGCAGCACCGACATACCGCCGCGCACCGCCGCGCGGAGCCGCCCACCGAGCGGGACTTCCAGCATGGCGGCGGCGTGTCCGCCGAAGCGGGTGCGGCTGCTGGCGGACTGCACGCCCCAGATCTCCAGCAGCGGACCGCCGCCTAACGCGAGGCGACCCGCCCCGGGCAGCATGGCGAGACGGACGTCCACCTCGGGCTGGATCCCGGTCACCGTGAGAACCCCGTTGGACAGAATTGCGCCGTCATTTCCCTCCAGGGCGAAGCCGGTGCCCGCGTTGTAGCCGGCGACCGCGAAGGTCACCGCGCCGGCGGTGCGCTCCAGGCGAAGGCCGATCGTGGTGGGCCGATAGGGTCGGAACGAGCGCGGCGCCTCGACGCCCAGCTCGCGTGAGGTGCCCCAGAAGCGGCTGCCGCCGACCTGGAGCTCCGCTGTCCATTGCGCGGCGGCGGCGGGCGGCAGCAGCGTGAGGGCCGTCAGGGTGCCGAGCATGGCGACGAGCGTACGCACATGTCCTCCGGGGTTCGCGGTGCAGGCCGGATGCGGGGCGGGAGGCACGACTGCCCCCCGCCACGCGAGGGTCACTTCATCTCCAGCTTGAGCCAGCCGTTCGTGATGCTGTTCTCGCCCTTCACGATCCAGTTGGCGCCCGGGTAGTACTGGCCGATGACGCTATCCTGGACGGCGTTGCCGACGAGATCGTCCTGAGTGGTGATCCAGCTGTACGCCTTGCTGATCAGATTGAGAATGGTGCTGGCGCCTTTCACCGTTCGCACCAGCCCGCTGACGGTGTCCTTGGCGCCGGTGAGCGTGGCGTACGCCGCCTGGAGCTGGTTTTCGAACTGGGTGAACCGATCCGCATCGGTCCGGATGCCGCATGCCGTGTCGTCGTCCTCCCAGACGACGATCCGGAAGTTCTGGTTCGGGTGCTGGCCCCTGTAGGCGTCGAGCTGGGCCTGGGTGAAGAGCATTACGCTGCCGGTCCAATCGAGCTGGTTCTGGTCGAAGTAGTACGGGGCGCCCGCCTTCTCGCCGGCACACTGGTAGCTCGTCAGTGAGTCCGTCGTTCCCTCCTGCCCCAGGATGTGGACCTCAAACTCGGGATTCCCCTTCAACCAGCCCTCAAACGTGCTGGTGAAATGGGCGTAGGTCATGTACAACCCGGCCGGCGGGGCGAGGTAGCCGCCGCCCGGGCCGCACTCGTCGACGTTGCAGACCCGAGCCGCCGGCGGGGCGTGGTCGAAGTCGGTTTCCACCGGCTCGATGGCCAGAACCGGCGTGGCGGGCGGGGCGTCGGCGCTCAGGAGCTGCCGGCGGCCGTGGATGTCGAACGCCACCGGCCGGTCGTGGTCCCGCTCGGCTGTGGCGACCAGGACGTTGGTGTCGCCGGTCCACGAGGCGCGCTGGGCCGCCACCGGGAAGTACATCTCGAGCGGACGGGTTGCCCGGGCCTCCGCGTCGACCGAGGAATCGGCCTCACGGTTCAATCGCGCCAGCTCGTGGCCGAAGGCGCCGCCGGAGGCGGCGAGGAGCCGCTGGAACTGGACCTTGTGCTCGCGGAACGGCGACGCGTTGAGCGCAGTGCGCACCCGGGCGCGGAAGGCCGGATCCTGCATGGCGACGGCGACTCGGAGCGCCAGTCGCTCCATGCGGGGCTGATTGCCGACCACCAGCGCGCCGGGCGTACCGCCGGGTGTGGCCGGCGTGGCGCCCGGGTCGGTGCCGCCCGGGGTGGGCGTGCGGTCGGAACAGGCTGCGGCGATGACCAGCAATGCCGCGAGTGGTGCGAACGAGAAACGCATGAGGTCCTCCGGTCGGGGTGGCGCGCCGGCGCGGGGGATTCGCGCTGGCGGGCCCAACCTGGAGGTCGCCGGTGTCGCCACCGACACCGGCTTTACGCATGGCGGACGGGAAGAACGCGGGGCTAGTGCTCGAGTTGTTCGATGCGCCGGAAGCCGGCGCGGAGAGCGAGCATCGTGACGATGCCGCAGAGCAGCGCCACCGCCGCCAGCGCCACGATCATCTCGGCGCCGGGCGCGGCGCTCTCACCGAGCTGGCGGGCCTCGAGGTAGTGCAGCACCGGGCCCGCCTCCACCGCGATCAGCAGCGCCAGCATCGTCACGCTCGTCATCATGAACGCCAGTCCGCCGAGGCTGGTCGGAATCTGAGCGGCGTTCTCGGTGTCGAACTGCGGGAAGAAGGCGCCGAAGCTCAGCGCCATGGCGCTCGCCGCCAGCGTGAACAGGACGATGGTGGCGACGCTCAGCAGCATCATGAACGGCGTCGCCCGGAGCAGCGCGTTGGTCATGACGGTGATGAACAGCGCCAGCCCCAGCAGCGGTACGGTGCCGATCCAGTACTTGCTCCACATCAGCTGCCGGAGCTCGAGCGGGCTGGATCGCAGCAGCCAGAGCTGCCTCCCCTCGAGCGACACCGCCGGAAAGACGAACCGCGCCGCGATGGCCGCGAGCACGAAGCCGGCGAGTCCCTGATTCAGGAAGACGATCCCGGTGACGAGATAGAACGACATCCGCTCGCCGCTGAAGAGCGGCAGCGCGCGCACGTTGAAGATGTAGACCAGCACCAGGACCGCGAGCAGGATGAGCTGGCTCCACTGGGTCGCATCGCGGAAGAAGAGCCGCAGGTCCTTGAGGATGAATTCCCGCTGGGACGGTCCCAGCCCCCGGGTGAGGCGCGCGAGCAGGCCGTCCCACCCGCGTCCGCGCACGAACCGCTCGGCGCCTTCCTGCGCCTTGGTGAAGCCGGTGCGATAGAGTGTGCGGTGCAATCCGGCGCCCATGGTCACGAACGCCGCCGCCGTCGTCCACAGCAGCACGATCGGCAGCGGGTCGGCGATGCGCTCCAGCCAGTTCATCACCATCCGCGTCGACCACTCGCTCGGCAGGTACGGGCTGGTCGGCGTGCGCAGCGTCGTGACGAAGTCCACCAGGTTGCGGAATCCCTCGGGGCGCGCGAGCTGCTCCGGCTGCAGGAAGCGCAGCATCACCATCAAGGTGCCGACCGCGCCGATGGTGACCAGCGTGAGCAGGTCGCGGGCGCGCCGCGCCGGGAACACGTTCACCAGCAGCAGCGTGATGGCGGAGCCGATCACCGCCGGCAGCACGAGGTACGGCACGAACGCGCCGATCGCGACCAGCGGAAAGAGCACGCCGCCGTGGTACACCGTGCCGTACGCCGTGAAGAGCGGAGCCGCGAGCAGCACCACCATCCAGGACGAGTGCACCAGCGTCTCGATCAGCTTGGCGAGATAGAGCCGCAGCCAGTCCACCGGCGCCGCGACCAGTAGGTCGAGGTCCTTCGCCAGGAAGAACGTCGAGAGCGCGGTGATCAGGTTGGAGAGGAGCAGAATCGAGAAGAAGACGACCAGGGCGACGCCGAGCAGCTTGGCCGGAAGAAAGCTGCCGATCTCCGGCGCGCTCCGCGCGTAGCGCAGCACCCGGTACGCGACCGCGAATACGCCGGACCAGAAGGCGCCGGCGATCACCGTCAGCAGCAGGAGCTTGGCCGGGGCGCCGGAGCGCTCCTCGCGCGCGCGGGCCAGCGCGCTCCGCCACTTCGGCGTGAGCACGACGAGGAGCCCGGGCTGCGGGACCTTGCGCGCGGCGGTCGTCGTCGCCGGTCCGTCACTCATCCAGAATCGCGCTCAGCTCGCGATCGGCCAGGCCGCCGGTCAGCTTGAGGAACAGGTCCTCGAGGCTCGCGTCGCCCGACGCGGTCTGCTCCCGCAGCTCTGCCATCGTACCGAGCGCGACGATGCGGCCGCCCTGCACGATCGCGATCCGCTCGCACATCGCCTCGGCGATCTCCAGCGTGTGGGTGCTCATGAGCACCGTCCCGCCGCGGTCCACGAAGCCGCGAAAGAGATCCTTGAGCAGCCGCGCGCTGCGCGGGTCGAGGCCCACCATCGGCTCGTCCACCACGATCACCTCGGGCCGGTGCACCAGCGCGCTGCAGATGATGAGCTTCTGCCGCATGCCGTGGCTGTACGACTCCGTCAACTCGTCCTTCCACGGCGCCAGATCGAACAGCTCGAGCAGCTCGTCGATCCGCCGCTCCACCACCGGGCCCTGCTGGGAGTAGAGCGCCGCGGCGAAGCGGAGGAACTCGGCGCCGGTCAGCTTGTCGTACACGAACGGCCGATCGGGGATGAAGCCGAGCCGGGACTTCGCCGAGCGCGGGCGTCGGATGAGGTCGTCGCCGCCGATGTCGACCGAGCCACCGGTCGGCTGGAGGATGCCGGCGATCATCCGCATCGTCGTCGTCTTCCCCGCGCCGTTGGGGCCGAGCAGCCCGAACAGCTCGCCGCGGCGCACCTCGAGGTCGATGCGATCCACCGCCGTGAAGGAGCCGTAGCGCTTGGTGAGCTGATTGAGCCGGATCATCGGGTCTCGGCGGAGGAAAGGACGCGTGGCGCGAGCCGCTGGAGCAGGGGGATCACCTGGAACGGACGGCCCGGCGCGTCGGTGACGAGGCGCAGGTAGCTCGCCTCGGCGGGCAGCGTGCCGAACCACGGATCGGCGGGGACCCAGCCGTCCAGCCAGAGCTCCGCCCAGCTGTGATACCACCAGCGCCCGCGATCGTAGACCGCGCCGCCGGCGAGCCGGGCCGGCAGGCCGAGTCCGCGGGCAAAGGCGACCAGCAGCGTCGCATGCGCGCTCGCGTCGCCGCGACGGACCGCGAGCGCGCGGATCGGATCCGTCGAGCCGCGCGGGTCGCGCGCCACGGATCGGGCGACCCAGGCGGTGAGCAGCGACGCCACCACCCGGGGCCGCCGCTCCCCGCCGGCGATCCGCCGCGCCTGCGAGAGCACCGCGGGGTCACGCGAAGGCACCAGCGCATCGGGGCTGAGCGCCGGGGCGAAGGCCGTGTCGGCGTTAGGCAGCAGGTACGCCGAGGCGAGGCGGCCGCCCGCGCGCGAGATGGCCAGCGTGTCGCCGCGGAGCGCCTGGCCGGCGCCGTCGAGCGCGCTGCCGCTCCAGCGGTCCGCGTCGTCGCCGAGCCCGAGCAGCAGGGTGAGGTGGTCGGCGCGCGCCGGGACGTGGTCGAGCGCCCCCGCGACCGGTACCGCGAGCGCCGCGCTGTCCGCCACGGCGCCGGTCCGCGGCTGATACGCCTGCGTCACCAGGTCGAAGGGCCGGCGATACAACGCGAACCCGTCCGCCGTCGCCGCCTCGACCAGCTGGCCCTGGGCGTCCACCCAGAGCGTCGCGGGCGCCCCGCCGCCGGCCACCTCGATCCGCCACGCGCGGACGGTGTCCTGGTGCGCCACCGACCAGCGGCGGGTCGCGGAGTCGAGCGCGGCGCTGTCGGCGACGGCGAAGAGCGAGTCGCCCCCGACGCGTACGTCGGCAGTCCATGGCCGGCCGCCGAGCGGATCGATCACCGGCAGGTCGAGCCGGGTGCCGGGCTCCATCCGCCCGCTGAACGCCACGCGCAGCGGAATGCTGCTGCGCGACACGGCGCCATGCGGCAACGCAAAGCGCGCCGCCGACGTGTCCGCGCGCGATTCGGCCACGGTCCAGTCGAGCAGGCCATAGCGCACGTCGCCGCTGCTGGTGAGTGCGCCGCCTCCCCCGCCGCGCAGCGCGGTGGAGAACGACTGGAGCGCCAGCTCGCGCGTCAGGTACACCCGCTCGCCCAGCAGCATGCGCACGATGCTGTCGCCCACCGGCAGCGACACGTCGTAGCGGATCGCGAGCCGCACGCCCTGCGGCGAGGTGTCCGCCGTGCTGGTCGCGAGCCCCACCTGCCGGCCGCCCACCTCCACGGCGTAGTACGCGCTCGCCGGTCCGACGCGCCGCGCATTGGCGGCCAACTCGCGCGCCTCGCCGCCGGCCGCGCGCTCCCGCGCGACCAGCCAGCCGAGCGCACCGAACCACGCGAGCATCACCGCGGCCGCCAGCCACCAGCGGCTCATCCGTGTCTCGCGACGACGGCCCGCACGGCGTCGAGCTCGTGCTCCCGCTCCACCACGATCCGGAGCTCGCGCGGCGCGTCGCCGCCGGGGCGGGCGCCGAAGGTGTCCACCAGCAGCGCCGCCGCTTCCTCGATGCCGAGCTGTCCCGCGCCGGCGCCGACCAGCGGCGCCGCGAGCACCGCCAGATTCCATTCGGCCGCGCGCTGCCACGCGCTCATCAGCGCGCGCCGGATCTGGTCGGTCCCGGCGTCGCCACGGTCGTCCTGCACCACGACGTGCACCACCAGCGGCGCCGCGAGATCGCCGCTGCCGGTGACCACCGCCGCGCCCGCTTCGAGCGGCGACGCCACCCGGCGCTGCGCCACGAACGCGGCGCCCGCCGAGATGTCGAGCCGGCGCATCGCCGGCGTCACCGGCTCGAGCGATCCGTCGGCCGGACGCAGCACGGCGTCCGCCCGCACGAAGGCGAGATCATCCAGCAGGACGTGGATCATGGAGCAGGGAAGATAAGAGACTCGCCGCGCTGACACCGCGCGGTTGAACCCGCCCGCTCCTTCGGGTATCCTTCGGGGCTATGGGACAGGAATACCTCCAGGTTCGCGGCGCGCGCGAGCACAATCTGAAAAACGTGTCGGTCGCGATCCCTCGCGACCGACTCACCGTCATCACCGGGCTCTCCGGCTCGGGCAAGTCGTCGCTCGCCTTCGACACGATCTACGCCGAGGGCCAGAGGCGCTACGTCGAGTCGCTCTCGGCGTATGCCCGGCAGTTCCTCGGCCTGATGGAGAAGCCCGACGTTGACGCGATCGAGGGTCTCTCGCCGGCGATTTCCATCGAGCAGAAGACCACCGGCCAGAACCCGCGCTCCACCGTCGGCACCGTCACCGAGATCTACGACTACCTCCGCCTGCTCTGGGCCCGCGCCGGCGTGCCGCACTGTCCCAACGACGGCAGTCCGGTCAGCCGGCAGAGCGCGGCGCAGATCGTGGACGCCGTGCTCGCGTGGCCGGAGGAGACGCGGATCGAGCTGCTCGCGCCGCTGGTGCGCGGCCGCAAGGGCGAGTTCAAGGACCTGTTCGACGACATCCGGAAGCGCGGCTTCGTGCGGGTGCGGGTGGACGGCGAAATCTACGACCTCGGTGCCGTGCCCGCGCTCAACCGGCGGCAGAACCACGACGTGGCCGTCGTGGTGGACCGTCTCGTGGTGCGGGCCGCGGACCGCTCGCGGCTCACCGACTCGGTGGAGACCGCGCTCAAGGCCGCCGACGGCGTGATCGAGGTGGTGCGCTACCCGCGCGCGGGCGCGCGGGACGCGAGCGCCGAGTCGGTGCTCTTCTCCGAGCGCTTCGCCTGCCCGGTCTGCGGCCTCTCGCTGCCGGAGCTCGAGCCGCGGCAGTTCTCCTTCAACTCGCCGTTCGGCGCCTGCCCCGACTGTCACGGCGTCGGCACCCGCATGGAAGTGAACGCCGAGCTGGTGCTGGGCGACCCGAGCATCTCGATCCTCGAAGGCGTGGTACTCCCCTGGGGCGAGCCGAGCGGGTACCTGCGGAAGACGGTGCTCCCGACGCTGGCCAGAGCATTCAAGTTCGACCTCGCCGCGCCGTGGGGCGATCTGCCGGCGAGCGCGCAGAAGGCGCTGCTCTTCGGCGCGCCGGGCAAGCTCAAGTTCGCGACCGACGGCGGCCGCGGGCGCGCGTCCGATTACGAGAGCGAGTGGGAAGGCATCCTCGGGAACGTCGAGCGGCGCTACCGCGAGTCCACCAGCGACGGCGTGCGGCTGTCGCTCGAGGAGTTCATGACCGAGGCGCCGTGCGCCACCTGCGGCGGCAAGCGGCTCAAGGCCGAGAGCCTCGCGGTGCTGCTGCACGGCCGGAGCATCGGCGACATCGTGGAGCTGCCGGTGGACCGCGCGCTCGAGTTCTTCCAGTCGGTGCCGGTGCGCCGGCCCGGCAGCGCGGGCACGGGACTCGATCCGGAGATCGCCGGCCCGATCCTCAAGGAGGTGCGCGACCGACTCCGCTTCCTCGACGACGTCGGCCTGGACTACCTGACACTGGGCCGCGGTGCCGGATCGCTCTCCGGCGGCGAAATGCAACGCATCCGGCTCGCGACCCAGATCGGCAGCCGGCTGGTCGGCGTGCTCTACATTCTCGACGAGCCGAGCATCGGGCTGCACCAGCGCGACAACGAGCGGCTGCTCGGCACGCTGCGCGAGCTGCGCGACCTCGGCAATACGGTGATCGTGGTCGAGCACGACGAGGAGACGATCCGCGCCGCGGATCACGTGATCGACCTCGGCCCCCGGGCCGGCCGCTTCGGCGGCGAGGTGATCGCCGAGGGAACGCTGGATGACGTGCTCGCCGCGCCGGAGTCGCTCACCGGACGGTACCTCCGGGGCGAGCTGCGGATCCCGGTGCCGCGCGGCCGCCGTGAGGCGGAGCCGGGGCGCCGGCTGCGCGTGGTCGGCGCCAGGGCCAACAACCTGCGCGACCTCACCGTGGACTTTCCGCTCGGCGTCTTCGTCAGCGTCACCGGCGTCTCCGGCTCGGGGAAGAGCACGCTGGTCACCGACATTCTCTACCAGGCGCTGGCGCGCCACTTCTACCGCAACCGGGTGATTCCCGGCGCGCACGCGAGGATCGAGGGGCTGCAGCACATCGACAAGGTCATCGACATCGACCAGAGCCCGATCGGCCGGACGCCGCGATCCAATCCGGCCACGTACACCGGACTCTTCACTCCCATTCGCGAGCTGTTCACCCAGCTGCCTGACGCGAAGATCCGCGGCTACGGCCCCGGCCGCTTTTCATTCAACGTCAAGGGCGGCCGCTGCGAAGCCTGCCAGGGCGACGGGCTGGTGAAGATCGAGATGCACTTCCTGCCGGATGTCTACGTCCCGTGCGAGGTGTGCAAGGGCCGGCGCTACAATCGCGAGACGCTGGAGGTGCGGTACAAGGGGAAGAGCATCGCCGACGTGCTGGACCTCACCGTCGCCGACGCGCTCGACTTCTTCTCCAACCAGCGGCGCATCGCCGAGAAGCTGGAGCTGCTGAACGACGTGGGGCTGGGCTACATCCATCTGGGCCAGGCGGCGACGACGCTCTCGGGCGGTGAGGCGCAGCGGGTGAAGCTCGCCACCGAGCTGGCCAAGCGCGACACCGGCCGCACGCTCTACATCCTCGACGAGCCGACCACGGGGCTGCACTTCGAGGACGTGCGGCTGCTGCTGGAGGTGCTGCACCGGCTGGTGGACAAGGGCAACACCGTCGTCGTGATCGAGCACAACCTCGACGTCATCAAGACGGCCGACTGGATCATCGACCTCGGACCGGAAGGCGGCGAGGGTGGCGGGACGGTCGTGGCGGCGGGGACTCCGGAAACAGTAGCCCGCGTGGCAGGGAGCCACACGGGCCGGTTCCTCCGAACCGCGCTGAACGGCCGCGACCGGGACTAGCTCTTCCCGACCTTGAAGCTCGGCTCCCTGGCCGACGGGTCCACCTTGAACCGGATCCACATTCCGGAGAGCCCGTGGCCGGGCACGCCGCAGAAGATGCGATAACTGCCGTTGTCCGGCGCGGTGAAGCGCATGTTGTCCTTGGCGAACTGCGGCAGCCCCTCGACCAGCTTGTTGGTGAACGCGCGCGGAATGGCCGCGTCGCCGGCGTCGCCGCTGTTCGGCATGGGATCCTTGTCGGCGATGATCTCGGCGCTGTGCGGCGTGCCGTCGTCATTGACGAAGTTGATGACGACCGTGCTCTTCGGCGGCACGATGAACGCGGCACCGCCGCCGCCGTAGCCGTTGAAGACGAACGGGCCGGCGATCAGCTTGAGCGTCGCGGTTTTCGTGGCCGCATTCCAGGCGACGTAGTTGCTCTGGCCGCCGGCGGCGCCGGTATCGCTCGCGACGCCACTCTGCGTGGTGTCCTTCGCCGCGGCGCCGGTCTTCGCCGTCGCGCTCTTGCCGGTCGAGCTCCTGGTGCTCGCGCTGGTACGGTGCCTGGTCTTGTGTGTCGTCTTGTGCTTCACCGCGTGATGCGTGGTGTCCTGGGCCGAGGGCGTGCCGCTGCCCTGCGCCGCCGCGGGCGCGGCTGAAACGAACAAGGTCACAATTCCGAAGTAGATGGCGAATCGTGTCATGCGTGCGCGTCCTCGTTGTGGTCGTGGCCGGAAAGCTACAGACTTCCCGGAGGAGCGGCTATCCTTGCTGCCGCCAGCGTGCGTCCCATTCACCTACATCTCCAGTGAGCCAAATCCCGTGACGCAGGTCACCCGTCGCCTCCGCGTTCCCGCGCGCCTTGCGAGCCTCGCGCTCGCCGCCGTTCTCATCGCGCCGGCGCCCGCCGCCGCGCAGCAGGCGGACAGCACGCTGCTCAGCGTGCAGCGCATCTACGGCTCGCCCGATTTCCGCCCGGAGTTCTTCGGCCCGGCGCGCTGGCTGCACGACGGCGCGTCGTACACCACGCTGGAGAAGGCGGCTGCGGGCAAGGGTCAGGACCTGGTGCGGTACGACAGCGGCAAAGGCACGCGCGAGGTGCTGGTGCCCGCCGCGCGCCTGGTGCCGCAGGGCGACAGCGTGCCGCTCACGGTCGAGGACTACAGCTGGTCGCCCGATGGCGAGCAGCTCCTCGTCTTCACCAACTCGAAGCCGGTCTGGCGGCAGAACAACCGCGGCGACTACTGGCTGCTCGACCGCGCCAGCGGCCGGCTCCGGCAGCTCGGCGGCCCGGATGCGAAGCCGTCGTCGCTCCTGTTCGCCAAGTTCTCGCCCGACGGCGGCCGCATCGGCTACGTGCGCGAGCACAACATCTACGTCGAGGACCTCGCCAGCGGCGCCATCACCCAGCTCACCCGTGACGGCTCCCGCGACATCATCAACGGCACCTTCGACTGGGTGTACGAGGAGGAGCTGAACGACCGCGACGGCTGGCGCTGGAGTCCCGACGGCAAGTCGGTGGCGTACTGGCAGCTCAACGCCGACTCGGTGCGCAACTTCACGCTGATCGACGACACCGACTCCCTCTATTCGTACACCATTCCGATCCAGTACCCCAAGGCGGGGCAGGACAACTCGGCCGCGCGCGTCGGCGTCGTGAGCGCGGCCGGTGGCGAGACCCGCTGGCTCAACATTCCGGGCGACCCGCGGGAGAACTACCTCGCCCGGATGGACTGGGCGGCCAACTCGAATGAGCTGCTGCTCCAGCGACTCAACCGGCTGCAGAACACCGACGAAGTGCTGCTCGGTGACGCGGCGACCGGACAGGTGAAGCCGGTGCTGGTGGAGCACGACAGCGCCTGGGTGGACGTGGTGGACCAGGTGACGTGGCTCGGCGGCGGGAAGAGCTTCACCTGGATGAGCGAGCGCGACGGCTGGCGGCACCTCTATGTGGTGTCGCGCGACGGGAGGTCGGTCCGGCTCATCACCCCCGGCAGCTACGACGTGATCGACCTGACCGCGGTGGACGACAAGGGCGGCTACGCCTACTTCATCGCGTCGCCCGACAATCCGGCGCAG
This sequence comes from Gemmatimonadales bacterium, assembly GCA_025934955.1. Lineage (GTDB taxonomy): Bacteria > Gemmatimonadota > Gemmatimonadetes > Gemmatimonadales > GWC2-71-9. Next base: position 46,796 of record JAICWE010000011.1, read on the forward strand.
CGCTATCTCTACCGCGCGCGGCTGGACGGCAAGGGCCGGGCGGAACGCCTCTCGCCGGCGGCGCAGAGCGGCACGCATCTGTACGACATCGCGCCCGACGCCCGCTACGCCATCCACACCTTCCACAGCTTCTCGCAGCCGCCGGTCACCGAGCTGGTGCGCCTGCCGACGCACGCGGTGGTGCGGACCCTCGTCGCCAACGAGCGGCTGCGGCAGCGCTTCGCGGCGCTGAAGCATGGGCCGGTGGAGTGGACCCGACTCGACGTCGACGGGCAGAAGCTCCCGGCGTACATCATGAAGCCCGCCGACTTCGACTCGACCCGGAAGTACCCGGTGCTGTTCTTCGTCTACGGCGGCCCCGCGACGCAGACCGTACTCGACGGTTACGGCGGCTCGCAGGAGCTGTGGTTCACCATGCTCACCCAGAAGGGCTACATCGTCGCGAGCGTGGACAACCGCGGCACGCCGGCACCGCTGGGCCGCGCGTGGCGCAAGGCGATCTACGGCCGCATGGGCGTGCTGGAAACCCAGGAGCAGACCGACGCGGCGAAGCTGCTGTCGCGCCGGCCGTACGTGGACGCGAACCGCATCGGCATCTGGGGCTGGAGCAACGGCGGCTTCATGACGCTCAACTGCCTCTTCCGCTCGCCCGACGTGTATCGCATGGGGATCGCGGTGGCGCCGGTGACCAACTGGCGCTTCTACGACAACATCTACACCGAGCGCTACAACGGTCTGCCGCAGGACAACGCCAAGGGCTACGAGGAGGGCTCGCCGATCACGTATGCCTCCGGCCTCAAGGGCGACCTGCTCCTGGTGCACGGCAGCGGCGACGACAACGTGCACTTCCAGAACAGCGAGACGCTGATCAACGCGCTGGTCGCGGCGAACAAGCAGTTCCAGATGATGGAATACCCCAATCGGAACCACGGCATCTTCGGCGGCAACACCCGCCAGCACCTCTTCGGGCTGCTGACCAAGTACCTCGACGACCACCTGCTGACCGCGCGGACCGTCATGCCGTAAGCTCAGGCGGGCGCCCTCGCGCCCTCCCGGACCGGGGCATACATTGCCGGAAGACCCCATCCGGGAGGGCGCATGGGCTACGACGAGATCGTCTCCATGCTCGGCTACGCCGGCGGTCACGAGCGGCAGGTCCGCATCACCACGACCAATCGCCTCGAGGTGGTCGGGGTTCCGACCAGCGTCGATACCCACCCGACGGCTCACGAGGTCTATCTCCGCCCCGCCGGCCAGGACGACACCGAGATCGCGGTCTCGCTCGCCGCGATCTCGGCCGTCGAGCTGCTCGGCGAGTAGCATCGCGGCGCGACCACGTCTCGCCCTGAAACATCGAGCGCCGGAGCGCCGTAGGCTCCGCGTGGCCGATTACGCGAGGTAGCCGAATGTCGCCGTTTCTGGTTCCGATCACCGCGTTCATCATGATTGGCCTGGTCGTGCTCGCCCGCTCGCCCATCGGGCTCGCCCTCGCCGAGCGCCTCCGCGGCCACGGCGCCGACCTCGGCCTCGTGCAGCAGCAGCTCGACGAAATGCACGGTACCCTCGAGGCGATCCGGGCCGAGCTGGCGGAAACCCAGGAGCGGGTTGACTTCGCGGAGCGCCTGTTGAGTCAGAAGCCCGACGCCGCGAAGCTCGAGGGTTGAGGCGTGAACTACGACGCAATCGTCGAGTTCCCGTTGGGCCTTGTCGCCGTGGCAGGCATCGGGACCGCGATCTACGTCGGGTTCCGGCTCGCGATGGTGTTGGTCCGCCGGCTGGAGCAGCGGGTGCCCGAGCCGGGCGCCGGCGCCGGGGACCTGGTGCTGCTCCGGCAGGAGATCGCGGAGCTGCACGAGCGGGTGGACTTCACCGAGCGGATGTTGGCGCAGCGGCCGGAGCCGGCGCGCGTGGAGGGCATGTGAATCCCGAGGACATCGCGCCGCTGACCGCGTTTCTGATCGCCTGCGCGACGCTGGTGCTGGTACTGCTCGGGCCGGTCGGCCGGGCGCTGGGGCGCTGGGTAGATCGCTGGGGTCGCCATGCGGATACTGAAGCCGACGCACGGCTCGCCGAACTTGAGGCGCGCCTCGCCGAGCTCGAATCCTCGCACGTGCGGAGTGCCGAGCTGGAAGAGCGGCTCGAGTTCGCCGAGCGCCTGCTGGCGCAGCAGCGGAGCCCGGCGCAGCTGAGCGAAGGAAACCGCTGATGCCACTGCTGCTGCTCGCGCAGATACCGGCGCCGCCGGCGCCGCCACTGCCGCCGGAGATCGGGCGGATGATCTTCCAGACGCCGCCACCGTGGGTGACCATGCCGCCGACCGCGATCGTACTGATCACGCTCGGGGTGTTTGCGGCGTGCGCGGTCGTGCTGTATCCGGTTTTCCGGGCTATCGCGCGGCGCATCGAGGGGAAGGCGGCCGACGCGGAGCTGAGGGCGGAGCTCGAGGAGCTCCGCAACCGGGTCCAGGAGCTGGAGTCGAGTCAGCTGCACGTGGCGGAGCTGGAGGAGCGGGTGGACTTCGCCGAGCGCCTGCTGAGCCAGCAGCGGGCGCCCGAGCGGCTGCCTAACGGCTGAGGAGGTTTCGATGCAGAGCGGCAAGGAATCCGGCTTCTGGGTGGCCACCACGTTCATCGGCATGGCGGTGATCGGCGCATTCGTCGCACTGTCGGTGGTCATCGGCGAAGACTTCGCGGTGCCGGCGATCATCACCCTCGGCATCGTCGCGGCCATACTGGGCCGGGGCGACGTGGGGCGCGCGCTCGCCCGGCGGATCGAGCACGGGCCGGCCGGCGCCGCGGACGGCGAGACCCAGGCCGAGCTGGACGACATGCGCGGCCGGGTGGCGGAGCTGGAGGAGCGCGTGGATTTCGCCGAGCGGCTGCTCAGCCGCCAGCGCGAGACGGCGCAGCTTCCGGGCGACGGAGACCTGCGCTGAGCATCGGAGCGGGCCACGGTTGGCGGAGTTCGAGGAACGGTTAGATTTGGCCGGGGACCCACACATGATCACGCACGACGACCTGCAGTCATTCCTCGACCGCCTCGACGGCGGCTCGGTCACGTCCACCGAGCTGGAGTCGGGTCTCTGGCTCTCGCGCAACGCCGACGGAGCGGAGGTGGTGGTGCACTACGCGCCGCCGGTCGTCATCCTGCGCGTGCGGGTGATGGAGCTTCCGGCGGGCGAGCCGCGCCAGGGCGAGCTGTTCCGCCAGCTGCTCGAGTTCAACGCCCGTGACCTCGTCCACGGCTCCTACGGCCTCGAGGGCGACCACGTCGTCCTGACCGACACGCTGGAGCTCGAGAACCTCGACTACAACGAGTTCGAGTCGAGCTTCGACTCCATCTCGCTCGCGCTGGCCTCGCACCTGTCCGCGCTCGCGGCCTACCGGGAGAGCTGACCCGCATGGGAATCTTCGATCGTCTGTCCACGATGTTGCGGTCGAACATCAACGACCTCATCACCCGGGCCGAAAATCCCGAGAAGATGCTCAACCAGTTGATCCTCGACATGAAGGGTCAGCTGGCCAAGGCCAAGCAGCAGGTCGCGAGCGCCATCGCCGACGAGAAGAAGCTCGAGGCCGACGCCGCCGGCATGAAGAAGCAGGCGGAGGACTGGGAGCGGCGCGCCATGCTCGCGGTGCAGGAGGGCCGTGACGACCTCGCCAAGCAGGCGCTGGGCCGCTACAACGAGCAGCTCCAGGGTGCGCAGCAGCTCCAGGAGACGTGGCTCAAGCACAAGGCCGAGACCGAGAACCTCAAGGCCTCGCTGCGCCAGCTCAACGACAAGATCGAAGAGGCCAAGCGGAAGAAGAACATCCTGGTCGCCCGGGCCAAACGGGCGGAGGCGCAGCAGCGCATCCAGGAGACGATGTCGGGGATGAGCGACAAGAGCGCCTTCGAGTCGTTCGAGCGCATGGCGGACAAGATCGAGCAGACCGAGCGGCGCGCCATCGCTGCGGCGGAGCTCAACGAGGAAGTCTCCGGCGACGCGCTGGCGCGCCAGTTCGACGCGCTGGAGTACAAGGGCAGCTCTGACCAGCAGCTGCTGGAGCTCAAGGCCAAGATGGGCCTCATCGGGGCCGGCGGCGGTGCGGCGGCCAAGCGGCTGGGCCGCGGCGACGACCAGGTCCACGACGCCGAGCTCGTGGAGGAAGGGGACGAGGGGACCAAGCGCTGATGCCGCCGGCGGCGCCGGCCGAGCGGCGGGGCTTCTCCCTCGGCTGGACCATACTCGCCGTCGCACTCATCGCCCTGCTGCTCCGGACGGTTGACGTCCTGCTGCTGCTGCTCGTCGCCTCCATCATCGCCGTCTATCTCAACGCCGTCGCGCGGGCCTTTGCCCGGTTCGGCCTGCCGCGCGACGGCGGCATCGCGGCGGCGGCGGTCCTCTCGCTCGGCATTCTCGCCACCGTCGGGGTGCTCATCGCGCCGCCGCTGGTGGACCAGGTCCAGGGACTCGCCGCCAACCTGCCGCAGTACCTCGCCGATCTCGACCGCAACATCGCCGCGCTCGTCGCCCGCGTGCCGCTGCTCCACCACGGTCCGGTGCCGACGTCGAGCAGTCTCCTCTCCAGCACCTTCACCGAGATCATCGCGTTCGTCCGCGGAGCGGCGCTGCCGTATCTCAAGGGCGGCTTCGAGGTGCTGGTGGACGTGGTGAGCGTCGCGGTGATGTCCATCTATCTCGTCCGGCATCCGGGGATCTACGCCGGCGGCGCCGTGGCGCTGGTGCCGCCGCGCCGGCGCCGGCTCGCGGGCGCCATCCTGCACGATCTCGGCACCGCACTCCGCGCCTGGGTCATCGGCCAGATCCTGGACATGTTCATCCTCGGCGCGCTCACGACGCTCGGGCTCTGGGCGCTGGGGGTCCCGTACTTCCTCGCCTTCGGCACCTTCGCGGGCGTGGCTGCCATCGTGCCCTTCTTCGGCGTACTCTTCTCCACGCTCCTGCCGGCGCTGTTCGCCCTCGGCACGCTGGGTGTGGTGAAGGCGCTGCTGGTCGCGGCGCTCGGCGTCGTGGTCCATCTGATCGAGGCCAACTTCGTCGCACCGATGGTCATGGAGCGCCAAGTCAACGTGCCGCCGGTGCTCACGATCCTCGGCGTGCTCCTGGTCGGCAAGCTGTTCGGCCTCGTCGGCCTCATCGTGTCGGTGCCGATCCTGGTGCTCGCGATGGTGCTGGTGCGGCACATCCTGCTGGGCGAGATCTACGGCGATCCGGTGAGCGAGCTCAAGCCCGGCGGCACGGTGCCCGAGGAGCACGTGCGCACGGTCGCTACTCCACACTCCACCACCTGACCGATGCCAGAGCTGCGCTACCTGATCCTCGCCGACGGCGACTTCGGCCCGATGACGTCGAAGACCGCCAACTCCCTCATCCGCTACCGCGCCGACCGCGTCGTCGCGGTGCTCGACCGCAGCCAGGCCGGCCGTACCGCGCAGGAAGTGCTCGGCTTCGGCGGGGGGATTCCGGTCGTCGGCTCGATGCGCGAGGGGCTGGCGCTCGGCCCGACGGCGGTGCTCATCGGCATCGCGCCGATGGGCGGGCGGCTGCCGGCCGAGTGGCGTGGGTGGCTGCTGGAGGCCCTCGACGCCGGCTGCGAGCTGTGGAGCGGCCTGCATACCTTTCTCGCCGACGATCCCGCGCTTGCGGAGGCGGCGCGGCGGACCGGCCGCGCGATTCACGACCTCAGGCGTCCGCCCGCCAACATTCCCGTCGCGTCGGGGCTGGCCAAGCAGGTCGACCCGTTCGTGGTGCTCACGGTCGGCACCGACTGCAACGTCGGCAAGATGACGGCGCAGCTTCAGCTCACCGGCGGCCTCAATGCCCGCGGGCTGCGGACCCGCTTCGTCGCGACCGGCCAGACCGGCATCATGATCGAGGGCTGGGGCACGGCGGTGGATGCGGTCGTCGCCGACTTCCTCGCCGGCGCGGCGGAGCAGCTCGTGCTGCAGGGCGCGAAGGACGCCGACGTCGTGCTGGTCGAGGGGCAGGGCAGCATCAACCATCCCGGCTACTCCGGCGTGACGCTCGGCCTGCTGCACGGGAGCTGCCCCGACGCGCTGATCCTCTGCCACCAGCCGACGCGGGAGTTCATCGGCGACTACCGCGAGGCGAGCTGGCTCCGGCTGCCGCCGCTCGGTGAGTACGTGCGGCTCTACGAGCAGATCGGCTCCGCGGTGCACCCGACCCGCGTGATCGGCATCTGCCTCAACACCTACGATCTGAGCGAGGCGGACGCGCGGGCCGCCGGTGAGCGTGCCGCGGCCGAGACCGGGCTGCCGGCGACCGATCCGGTGCGGTTCGATCCGGCGCCGCTGCTCGACGCGATCGTCCACGCGCGTGACGCATACCGGCACGCCCGCGCGCCGCGCGGGAGCCGAGCGGCGGCACCGGCGGCGCGCGGATAGCATGTCGCTGCTGGCCGCGACGGCCGCCGTGCCGGTGCCCGATTTCATCCAGCGGATCGCCGACCTGCTCGAGGTGGACGTCCACGTCGCCGTGCGATCGCTCGCGCGGGTCGCGGTCATCTGGCTGCTCGCGTGGATCGGCATGCGGGTCATCACGCTCCTGGCGCAGCGCATCGAGCGCGCGGTGGACGACCACGATCCGCAGATCGTCAGCCTGCGCGAGAAGCGGGGCAAGACGATCTCGCAGCTGCTCCGCAGCGTCGGCCGGGTGGTGGTGGTCGCCATCGCGCTGCTGCTCACGCTCAACGTCTTCATCGACATCGGCCCGATCCTCGCCGGCGCCGGCATCCTCGGCCTCGCGGTGTCGTTCGGCGCGCAGAGCCTGGTGAAGGACGTGCTCTCCGGGTTCTTCATGCTGCTGGAAAACCAGTTCGCCCTGGGCGACGTGATCGAGGTGGTGGGGAAGAGCGGCGTGGTCGAGCGGATCACGCTTCGGGTGGTGATGCTGCGCGACCTCGAGGGCGCGCTCCACATCGTGCCGAACGGCGAGATCAAGACGGTGAGCAACAAGACCCGCGGCTGGTCGCGCGCCGTGGTGGACGTGCAGGTGCCGTATACGGAAGACGTGGACCGCGCCATCGGAATCGTGAAGGACGAGGCGGAGAAGCTGACGCACGACGACGAGTGCGCGGCGCTGCTTGCGGGCGAGCCCGAGGTGTGGGGCGTCGAGTCGCTGTCGGAGACGGCCCTCACCATTCGCATGGTGGCCAAGACCCAGCCGGGCTCGAACGGCGGCGTGGCTCGCGAGTTCCGCCGTCGCATCCGGAAGCGGCTGGAGCAGGAGGGCATCTACGTACCGCGTCCGGCCGCGCCGCCGGTGCCGACGGCGGCTTCCGCGACCGCGCACGCCCAGCCACCGGCGGCCGGACCGGCGCGGGACACGACGCCTGAGCGGAAGGTCTGATGGCACTCCGACTGCACAACACGCTCACGCGGCACACCGATCCGTTCACGCCGCTCGATCCGCCGCGGGTCTCGCTCTACACCTGCGGCCCGACGGTGTACAACTACGCCCACATCGGAAACTTCCGGACCTTCCTGTTCGAGGATCTGCTGCGCCGGTGGCTGGAGGCGAGCGGCTACGACGTCTTCCACGTCATGAATCTCACCGACGTGGACGACAAGACCATCAATGGCGCGGTCAAGGCCGGGCGGCCGCTGGCCGAATACACCCGGCAATACGTCGAGGCGTTCTTCGCCGATCGCGACTATCTGCGGATTCTGCCGGCGCACGCCTACCCGCGCGCCACCGAGTTCATCGGACCGATGATCGCGCTGGTCGAGCGTCTGCTCGCCAACGGCGTGGCGTACCGTGGCGACGACGGCTCGGTGTACTTCGCGATCGCCCGGTTCCCGGCGTACGGGAAGCTCTCCCGCCTCGATACCCGCGAGCTCAAGACCGGCGCGAGCGAGCGGGTGAGCGCCGACGAGTACGCCAAGGAGGACGCCCGCGACTTCGCGCTGTGGAAGACGGCGCGGCCGGAGGACGAGACCGTGGGCGCGGCGTGGGACGCGCCGTTCGGCCGCGGCCGCCCGGGCTGGCATCTCGAGTGCTCGGCGATGGCGCTCGACCTGGTGGCGAAGCGATTCGGCCGCGACGTGCTGGACATCCACGCCGGCGCGGTGGACCTGATCTTCCCGCACCACGAGGACGAGATCGCGCAGAGTTGCGCGTATACCGGGGAGCCGGAGTTCGCCCGGTTCTGGCTGCACGGCGAGTTTCTCACCATGGCCGGCACCAAGATGAGCAAGCGGTTCGGCAACATCCTCACCGCGCGCGACCTGCACGAGGAGGGGAAGGACGCCGGTGCGGTGCGGCTCCTGGTCTTCAACACCCACTACCGGCAGAAGCTCGACTGGAGCGACGACGCGCTCGCCGCGGCGGAGAGCGGCAGCCGGCGTCTCGGCGAGTTCCGCGACCGACTGGCCGAGCGACCCGCCGGGGTGCCGGCGAAGCCGGATGAATCCGCGTGGACGGCGCTGGCGGAGCGGAGCTGGGCGCGGTTCGCCGCGGCGCTGGACGACGATCTCAACGCGCCCCAGGCGCTCGCGGCGATGTTCGACTTCGCGCGGGAGGGGAATGCGCTGCTCGACTCGGGCGTGAATCCGAGCGCCGACGCGCGCGCGGCGTGGGAGCGGATGGAGGGTGTGCTGGCGGTGACACCGGCGCCGGCGCTGTCCGGCCGGCTCCTGGCCGAACAGTCGCTCGAGCCAGCGGGTGAGCCGGCGGCGGCATCGCTCCCGGGGGAGCCGCCGGCCGATCCGGCTGCTGCCATAGCGTGGGCGACCGCTTGGGCCCGAGTCCGGCGCGAGGCCAAGGCGGCACGGAACTACCCGGAGGCGGATCGGATCCGCGATCTCCTGCGGCGGCATGGCTGGGAGATTCGGGATAACCGCGACGGGACCGTGGAGGTCAAGCGCGCCGGCTCCGCGTAGCCCACTCAACCCGTTGACTCGCCAGCACCTCTCCTTTATTCTACGGGTCTGCTATTTTCGGCTTGTCTCAAGCTGACGTAGCTCAACCGGTAGAGCACCTGATTTGTAATCAGGCGGTTAGGGGTTCGATTCCCCTCGTCAGCTTCCAGCGTGAGCCGGATGATCGTGACGATGACCGGCGCGATGGTTGTCGCGATGCTCGGTGACGACAGCAGTGCCCTCGGACCCCGCGTCCTTCTCGCGCGGGGTCTTGCATCACGGGGCGTCGCGGAGTGCGCCGTAGCGGGCAGGTAGTGCGGCAGGACTCGGTGGGGTGGCCGAGTGGCTAATGGCAGCAGACTGTAAATCTGCCGGGCTCTGCCCTACGTAGGTTCGAATCCTACCCCCACCACTGCGGGTGCCGGACGCGGGTGCAGCTCAGGACGCGGGTGTAGCTCAGTTGGTAGAGCATCAGCCTTCCAAGCTGAGGGTCGCGGGTTCGAGCCCCGTCGCCCGCTTCGAAGTGTCGCTCGCGATGTCGCTGGAGATGTCGCTCGCGTAGCTCAGTCGGTAGAGCGCATCCTTGGTAAGGATGAGGTCACCGGTTCGATCCCGGTCGCGAGCTTGAGGCAGTCGAGGACCCGGCAGGACCAGCTAAAAGGAAGGCAACGTGCCGCGCGACAAGATCATTCTGGAGTGCACCGACTGCAAGAGTCGGAACTTCTTCACCGACAAGAACAAGCGGAAGCACCCCGAGCGGGTCGAGCGGCGGAAGTACTGCCCCACCTGCGACGCGCACAAGCCGCACAAGGAATCGAAGTAGGTGATGAGCACCGTGCACGCGCCAACGACGTCGGAGCCAGGGAAGGTCGCCGGCTGGGCCGGGCGCACCCGCGAGTTCTTCGTCACGGTCCGCGCCGAGCTGGACAAGGTCACCTGGCCCACCCGCGGCGAGCTGATCAAGGCGACGCGCATCATCATCATGCTCTCGCTCGCGCTCGGCGTCACGATCGGACTGATGGACTACCTGCTCCAGAAGATCCTGGTCGAGGGCATCGCCCGGATCGGCCGGTAGCGTCATGGAATACCGCTGGTACGCGATCCAGACGACCGCCGGCCACGAGAACAAGGTTCGGAACCTCCTGCAGAAGCGGATCGAGGACGATCCGCGGCCGGCCGAGCAGAAGCTCATCCGGCAGGCGCTGGTGCCGACGCAGGAAGTGATCGAGATCAAGAACGGCAAGAAGGTGAACGTCGAGCGGAAGCTCTATCCCGGCTACGTCCTCGTCGAGATGGCGATGGGCCAGGAAGCGCTCCACGTGGTGAACAGCATCCAGGGCGTGATCAAGTTCGTCGGCTCGGGCAAGCTGCCGCAGCCGCTCCGCCAGGATGAGGTCAACCGTCTCCTCGGCATCGCCGAGTCGGTGGCCGAGAGCGAGCCGAAGGAGGAGATCCCGTTCCTCGTCGGCCAGGTGGTCGAGATCACCGAGGGGCCGTTCAGCGATTTCAGCGGGACCGTCGAAGAAGTCCTGCCGGACAAGGGCAAGGTGAAGGTGTCGGTCAGTCTGTTCGGCCGGCCGACGGCGGTCGAGCTGGACTATCTGCAGCTTCGCGGGCACTAGCCCGCTCCCGCGACCGCGCGGGTCATCGCGGCAGTAGCCGGCCTTCGGGCGCGGCCACGTCATAAGGAGCGGTATGGCAAAGAAGATCCAGGCAGTGGTGAAGCTCCAGTGCCCGGCCGGCGCGGCCAACCCCGCGCCTCCGGTGGGCACCGCACTCGGTCCGCACGGCGTGAACATCATGGAGTTCTGCAAGCAGTTCAACGCCCGGACCCAGAGTCAGAGCGGGATGGTGATCCCCGTGGTCGTGACGATCTTCGCCGACCGCACCTTCACCTTCATCACGAAGACCCCGCCGGCGCCGAATCTCCTGCTGAAGGAGGCCGGGCTGGACAAGGGCAGCGCCGCACCGAACCGCACCAAGGTGGGGAAGGTGACGCGCGCCCAGGTGAAGAAGATCGCCGAGATCAAGATGGCGGACCTCAATGCCTCCGATCTGGAGAGCGCGATGCGGATGATCGCCGGCACCGCGCGCTCCATGGGGCTGGAGGTCAGCGACTGATGCCGGCCACGGGCAAGAAGTTCAAGACGGCCGTCGCGCTGGTGGACCGGGCGCGCGAGTACCCGATCCCCGACGCGGTCGGTCTGGTGAAGAAGGCGGCCTACGCCAAGTTCGACGAGACGGTGGACGTCGCCGTGAACCTCGGGGTGGACCCGCGGCACGCGGACCAGGTGGTCCGCGGGACCGTGGTGCTGCCGCACGGCACCGGCAAGCCGGTGCGCGTGCTGGTCATCACCCAGGGCGATCGGGCGCGTGAGGCCGAAGCGGCCGGCGCCGACTTCGTCGGAATGGAATACATCCAGCGGCTCAAGGACGGCTGGCTCGAGTGCGACGTGATCGTCGCGACGCCGGACGTCATGGGCCAGCTCGGCCAGTTGGGCCGGGTGCTCGGCCCTCGCGGGCTGATGCCGAACCCGAAGGCGGGCACGGTCACCACCGATGTGGGCCGCGCGGTGCGCGAGATCAAGGCGGGCAAGATCGAGTTCCGGGTGGACAAGACCGGCAACGTGCACGCGCCGGTCGGGAAGGTGTCGTTCAGCGAGCAGCAGCTCGCAGCCAACGTCCAGGCGTTCATGGACACGATCGTCCGGGCCAAGCCGTCGGCGGCCAAGGGCGTCTACATCAAGTCGGCGACGGTCTCCAGCACTATGGGGCCGGGCGTGCGGCTGGAGACGGCGGGGTACCGATGAACAGGACCGAACGCCAGGAGACGGTGGAGTCGCTGGCCGCGCAGTTCAAGGCGGCGCCCAACGTCTACGTGACCGACTTCAGCGGCCTCAACGTGCTGCGGATGACCGAGCTGCGGCGCCGGCTGCGCGCCGCCGGCGTCCGGTACGTGGTGGTGAAGAACACGCTGGCCCAGCGGGCGCTGGCGGCCAACGGTATTACCGCGCTCGACGATCATCTGGTCGGCAACACCGGCCTGGTGCTCGCGAGCGACGCGCTCGCGGCCGCCAAGGTGATCGGTGAGTTCGCCCGGGAGTTCGAGAAGCCGACGGTCAAGATCGGGCTCGTGGACGGCAAGACGATCCCGCCGGAGCAGGTGAAGCGGCTGGGCGAGATCCCGTCGCGCGACGTTCTGCTGAGCCAGATGGCCGGCATGCTGAACAACATGATGTACACCTTCGTGGCGTCCCTCGAGGCGCTTCGTGAACAGCGGTCTTCCGCTGCTTAACCGTTAGGGAGAGAGTCCAATGCCTGCTACGCTGAGCAACGAGGAGATCCTCGAGGCGATCGGAAACAAGACCGTGCTCGAGCTCGCCGAGCTCATCGACTCGTTCAAGTCGAAGTTCAACGTCACCGTCGCGGCCGCCCCGGTGGGCGGTGGTGCGGGTGGCGCCGCGGCGGCGCCCGCGGTCGAGGAGCAGACCGAGTTCTCGGTCATCCTCAAGGAGGGCGGCGCCAAGAAGATCCAGGTCATCAAGGTGGTCCGCGAGATCACCAGCCTGGGCCTCAAGGAAGCCAAGGATGCCGTGGACAACACGCCGAGTACCCTGAAGGAAGGCGTGTCCAAGGCGGAGGCGGAGGAAATCAAGAAGAAGCTCGAGGATCAGGGCGCGGTCGTCGAGCTGAAGTAGGACGAAGTCCTGTCCCGAACCGGGCGGCGTCCCCGCCGTCCGGCGACGGATCTGGCCTTCAACCTATTTCAGCGAGACGCATGCGAGCTCGTCGCTTTTCTACCTTCGGAAGTTTGCCGAGCCCCGCGCGGTACCCCGCCTCCGGCGGGGGTTCCGCGCTGTGGGGCCCTTTGTGCTGCATGAGAGTGACTCCGCCAGCGAGTCCGAGAGTGAGTGAATGATGCCCCAGACGCGACCAGTCATCACGTTCAGCAAGCGCGAGGGCGGCATGCCGATGCCGCACCTCCTCGATATCCAGACCGCGGCGTTCCAGACGCTGCTCGTTCCCGACGACGTCGAGGGCGCGCGCCAGGACGTGTCGCTCGAGCGGGTGTTCCGGGACCTGTTCCCGATCACCGACATCAACGAGAAGTACAAGCTCGAGTTCCTCGACTACTCGCTGGGCGAGGCCAAGTACTCCGTGGAGGAGTGCATCGAGCGCGACATGACCTATGCCGCGCCGCTCAAGGCCAAGCTCCGGCTCGACGTGTACGAGGAGGTCGAAGGCCAGAAGCGGCTCAAGAACGCCATCGAGAAGGAGGTCTATCTCGGTGAGCTGCCGATCATGACGCCGCTCGGCACCTTCGTGATCAACGGCGCCGAGCGCGTGGTGGTGAGTCAGCTGCACCGCTCGCCGGGCGTGGTGTTCGAGGAGGACACCCACCCCAACGGCCAGCGGCTGTTCAGCGCGCGGATCATCCCCTTCCGGGGCTCGTGGGTCGAGTTCACCATCGACATCCACGACGTGATCTACGTGCACATCGACAAGAAGAAGAAGTTCCCGGCGACGGCGCTGCTGCGCGCCTTCGGGCACGGGGAGAACGCGGACATCCTGCGGCTCTTCTTCGCGACCAAGGAGCTGAGCCTCACCGCCAAGCTCGAGGGACGGCAGGAGAAGCGGGAGCTGCTCGGCGCGCTCCTGGCCGAGGACGTCGCCAACCCCGAGGAGCGGGGCGGCGAGCCGATGGGCCGGGTGGGCGACGAGCTCACGCCGGAGCGGCTCAACGCGATGCGTCACGCGGGCGTCGCCGGCGTGAAGGTGTTCGCCGGCTACACCAAGATGGATCTGCGGGACGAGGACCAGCCGACCACGACGCGCGAGCGCTCCAACCCGGTCCTCGCCTTCGACGTGGCCAACCCCGACACCGGCGAGGTCGTGGCCGAGGGCGGAACCGAGATCACCGACGCGGTGCGGAAGCGGCTGGCCAAGGCGCACGTGCACAAGGTCGAGGTGCTCCTGCCCGCGGGCCGGAGCGAGTCGCCGCTGATCAAGAACACGCTGGCGAAGGACCCGACGCACTCCGAGGCGGAGGCGCTGGAGCAGATCTACGCGCTGCTCCGCCCGGGCGACGCGCCCAACCTCGAGACCGCGCGCGAGGCGCTGAAGCGGCTGTTCTTCAATCCCAAGCGCTACGATCTCGGGCGGGTGGGCCGCTACAAGATCAACCAGCGGCTCAAGCTCAAGACCGACGCGAACCACACCGTCCTCACCGAGGACGATTTCATCGAGATCATCCGGTACCTGATCGACCTGAACGACGGGCGCGGCTTCACCGACGACATCGACCATCTCGGCAATCGCCGGATCCGGTCGGTCGGCGAGCTGATCGCCAACCAGTTCTCGGTCGGTCTGTCGCGCATGGCGCGGCTGGTGAAGGAGCGGATGAGCATCAACTCCGATCCGGAGAAGATCTCGCTCGACGACCTGGTCAACGCCCGCACCGTGAGCGCCGTGATTCAGGCGTTCTTCGGCAGCTCGCAGCTGAGCCAGTTCATGGACCAGACCAACCCGCTGGCCGAGCTGACCAACAAGCGGCGGCTCTCGGCGCTGGGGCCGGGCGGCCTCACCCGGGAGCGCGCGGGCTTCGAGGTGCGCGACGTCCACTACTCGCAGTACGGACGCATGTGCCCGATCGAGACGCCGGAAGGTCCGAACATCGGCCTGATCACGTCGCTCTCGACCTACGCGCGGATCAACGATCTCGGCTTCATCGAGACGCCGTACCGCGTGGTGAAGAACGGCAAGGTGGGCGACGAGATCCGCTGGCTCTCGGCCAGCGACGAAGAGGACTACGCGGTGGCGCAGGCCAACGCGCCGCTCAACGCCGACGGGACGTTCGCCGAGGGCCTGGTGCTGAGCCGCAAGGGCGACGACTACCCGCTGCTCCCGCCGGACCGGATCGAGTTCATGGACGTGGCGCCGGAGCAGCTCGTCTCCATCGCCGCGGCGCTGATTCCGTTCCTGGAGCACGACGACGCCAACCGCGCGCTGATGGGCAGCAACATGCAGCGCCAGGCGGTGCCGCTGCTCTTCCCTCAGGCGCCGATCGTGGGCACCGGGCTGGAGGAGAAGGTGGCGCGCGACTCCGGCGCCGTGATCATCGCCCGGCGCGCCGGCGTGGTGGAGCGGGTGACGGCCGACGAGATCATCGTGGATGCCGGCGCCAACGGCGCGGGATTGGGCGAGACGCCGCTCGCGCGGCTGCACCAGCACGACCGTTATCGGGTGCGGAAGTTCTGGCGCACCAACCAGGACACGGCCATCAACCAGCGGCCGCTGGTGCAGGCGGGGCAGCAGGTCGCGGCCGGCGAGATCATCGCCGACGGCGCGGCCACCGAGGGCGGTGAGCTGGCGCTCGGCAGCAACGTGCTCGTCGCGTTCATGCCGTGGTACGGGCACAACTTCGAGGACGCGATCGTCCTCAGCGAGCGGCTGGTGAAGGACGACGTCTACTCGTCGATCCACATCCAGGAGCTCGAGCTGCACGTCCGCGACACCAAGCGGGGGCAGGAAGAGATCACGCGAGAGATCCCGAACGTCTCCGATGAGAGCGTCGTGGACCTCGACGAGCGCGGCATCGTGCGGATCGGCGCCCACGTGAAGCCGGGCGACATCCTCGTCGGCAAGATCACGCCGAAGGGCGAGACCGAGCTGTCGCCGGAAGAGAAGCTGCTGACCGCGATCTTCGGCGAGAAGGCCAAGGACGTGAAGGACAGCTCGCTCAAGGTGCCGCCCGGCATGGCCGGCGTGGTGATCGACGTCAAGATCTTCAGCCGGATCGAGGATCAGGTGGTCGAGAAGGACCGGGGCGAGCGGATCGGCGAGGTGCGCCGGGTGGAGCAGGAGGAGAAGACCCGGATCAACGGCGCCAAGTTCGACGAGCTGGGGCATCTGCTCGCGGGCCAGGAGGTGCAGCTGATGCTCAAGGCCGGCACGGTGGAGGAGTACCTCGCCGCCGGCACCAAGCTCAGCGCCGGCCAGATGGCCGACGTGGACCTCGCCGACGTGGACCTCAAGACGCTCCGGGTGGTGAACAAGGCCGCCAACGAGCGGATCCGCCAGACCATCGACATGGCCGCGCGGGAGCAGGCGCGGGTCGAGGAGAAGGCGGAAGACCAGATCGACAAGATCCTCCAGCCGGACGAGCTGCCCCCGGGCGTCATCCAGCTGGTGAAGGTCTACATCGCCGAGAAGCGGAAGATCTCGGTCGGCGACAAGATGGCGGGCCGCCACGGCAACAAGGGCATCGTGGCGCGCATCGTCCCCGAGGAGGACATGCCGTTCCTCCCCGACGGCACGCCGGTCGACATCGTGCTCAACCCGCTCGGCGTGCCGAGCCGCATGAACGTGGGCCAGATCCTCGAGACCCACCTCGGCTGGTGCGCGACGATCCTCGGCTTCGAGGCCAAGACGCCGGTGTTCCGCGGCGCCGACGAGTCCGAGATCGGCGTGCTGCTGCGGCTGGCGGGCCTTCGCTGGGCGGGGCAGGCGCTGCGGCTGGTGGCGCAGGCGCCGGAAGTGAACGCGGCGATGATCAACCGGCTGGCGGCGGACCTGCACAAGGTCGCGCCGAACGGCGAGCGCACACTGCTCACCGAGGCCGGCATCGAGCTGCTCGCCGCCAAGGAGGCGTCGGCCGGGACCAGGGAGCTCGCCCAGAAGCTGCGCAGCTTCCTCACCGACGCGGCAAAGGAAGTCGCGCGGCGGGAGCAGGAGCAGCGGAAGGCGGAGGCGGCCTTCCACGCCGAGCAGAGCGACAAGGCGTCGCAGAAGCAGGCGCGGGAGCTGGAGAAGGCGGCGTCGGTCTCGCCGGCCGAAGCGCTCGAGGCCGGCGGCAAGCCGGGGCTCGCGGCGCTCCTGTCGGGCAAGGGCAATCTGGATCAGGCCGCCGACGAGCTGCTCCGGACCGCCGGGCTCACGCCGGCGGGCAAGGCGCGGCTGCGCGACGGCCGCACCGGCCAGCAGTTCGAGAGCGACGTCACGGTCGGTGCGATCTACATGCTGAAGCTGAGCCACCTGGTGGACGACAAGATCCACGCGCGGTCCATCGGGCCGTACTCGCTGGTGACCCAGCAGCCGCTCGCGGGCAAGGCGCAGTTCGGCGGCCAGCGGTTCGGCGAGATGGAGGTGTGGGCGCTCGAGGCGTATGGCGCCGCGCACGTGCTGCAGGAGATGCTGACGGTCAAGTCGGACGACGTGTCGGGACGCAGCCGCGTCTACGAGGCGATCGTGAAGGGCCAGAATCTGCCGGAGCCGGGAATCCCCGAGTCCTTCAACGTGCTGGTGAAGGAGCTCCAGGCGCTTGGTCTGAAGGTTACGCTCGGCACCACCGAAGCCGGCGACGAATAAGAGGGTCCAATGATTGATTTTCGCAGCGGTCGCGAGCCCAAGAGCTCGAGCTTCGACTACATCAGCATCCGCATCGCGGCGCCGGAGGAGATCCGGGGCCCGCGCGATCCGAAGGAGCGCGAGCGCCTGGAGCTCCAGGGGCAGCGCACCTGGTGGTCCTGGGGCGAGGTCACCAAGCCGGAGACGATCAACTACCGATCGTTCAAGCCGGAGAAGGACGGCCTCTTCTGCGAGCGCATCTTCGGTCCGGTGAAGGACTGGGAGTGCCACTGCGGCAAGTACAAGCGCATCCGCTACCGCGGGGTCATCTGCGACCGCTGCGGCGTGGAGGTCACGCTCTCGAAGGTCCGGCGCGAGCGCATGGGCCACATCGAGCTGAGCGTGCCGGTGGCGCACATCTGGTTCTTCAAGACGCTGCCGTCGCCGATGGGGAACCTGATCAACATCACGCTCCGGGACCTCGAGCGGGTCATCTACTACTCGAGCTACATCGTCATCGAGCCGGGCAAGCAGGAGGTCGAGCCCAACCAGCTCCTCGACGAGGAAGAGTACCTCACCCTCCGCGCCAAGGCGCGCGAGGAGGGCGACA
>JAICWE010000091.1 GCA_025934955.1 Gemmatimonadales bacterium
CTGGGACGTCGCCGCTGTCAGCACGTACTTCACGGTCTCGCTGCTCTTCTGGTATCTCGGCCTCGTGCCGGATTTTGCCACGGCGCGCGACCGCGCCACGACGCTCGTCCGGCGGCGCGTGTACGGCGTCTTCGCGCTCGGCTGGCGTGGAGCCGGCTACCAGTGGGCGCGCTATCGGGTCGCCTACACACTGCTCGCCGCGCTGGCCACCCCGCTCGTCATCTCGGTGCACAGCGTCGTCAGTCTCGACTTCGCCATCGCCCAGCTGCCCGGCTGGCACTCCACCATCTTCCCGCCGTACTTCGTCGTCGGTGCCATCTACTCCGGCTTCGCGATGGTGTTGATCCTCCTCATCCCGCTACGTCGCATCTTCGCGCTCGAGGACGTGATCACCACGCGCCACCTCGACAACATCGCCAAGCTGCTGCTCACGATGGGCTGGCTCATGGCGTACGCCTACATCGTCGAGGCGTTCGTCAGCTGGTACAGCGGCAATCTGTACGAGCGCTACGCGGTCCTCGTGGCCCGTCCGCTCGGGCCGTATGGCTGGCTCTTCTGGCTGATGATCGCGGCCAACGTCCTCACGCCGCAGCTCTTCTGGTCGGCGCGGCTCCGCACCCGGCCCGCCGTGCTCCTGGGCGCGAGCGTCGCCATCCTGGCCGGCATGTGGCTGGAGCGGTTCGTCATCATCGTCGCGTCGCTCAATCGCGACTTTCTCCCGTCCAGCTGGCACATCTACCGGCCGACGTGGGTCGATCTCTCCATTCTGGGCGGGAGCATCTGCTTCTTCGCCTTTCTCTTCCTGCTGTTCGTGCGATTCGTCCCTTTCATCCCGATCAGCGAGCTGCGATCGCTGCAGCACGAGGCGCCGGCCGCGGAGCCGGCCGCATGAAGATGTCGCGCGGGCTGCTCGCCGAGTTCGCCAGCGCCGACGCGCTCGTGGCCGGGGTCGTGGCCCTCGAGTCGCACGGCTACAGTCAGCTCGAGACCTACACGCCGTTCCCGGTACCCGGCCTCGAGCGGCGGCTCCGGCTCGGTCACAGCCGCCTCCCGCTCCTCGTCTTTGCCGGCGGTGTCATCGGCGCGATCCTTGGCTACGGCATCCAGTGGTACGCCGACGTGCGCGCGTATCTGCTGAACTCGGGCGGTCGGCCGGCGCATGCGGTGCCTGCGTTCATTCCCGCCACGTTCGAGGCCACCATTCTCGGTGCGGCGCTCACCGGATTCGTGGCGCTGCTGATCGCGCTGCGACTGCCGGCGCTGTGGCATCCGGTATTCGAGGTCGAGGGATTCGAGAGTGCGTCGGTTGACCGATACTGGCTCGCGGTCGGCGCCGACGACCGACTCTTCGATCACAACGGCACCCGCGCCGCGCTCGACGCACTTGGCCCGCTTCGCGTCGTCCCGATCCCCGAGATGGTCGCGTGAAGACGAACGCCGGGCGGTTCGCTCGTCGATGCGCCGCCGCCGTCGCGTCAGGCGTCGCGTTGCTGCTCGGCTGTGGCGGCGCGCAGAGCGGCGTGGACCGCGCGCTCCAGCGCATGCGCGACCAGCCGCGCGCCGGTGCCTACGGCGCGAGCCCGGCATTCCCCGATGGCATGGTGATGCGAGCGCCGCCCGCCGGCACGGTGTCGAGGGAACAGGTGACCGACCCCGCCACCGCGACCGGCCGCGACGCGAGCGGCCGCTACCTCGACCACGTCGCTCCGCCGGTCACCGCCGAGCTGCTCGCGCGCGGCCGCTCGCGGTTCCGCATCTTCTGCGGCGCGTGCCATGGCGCCGGCGGCTTCGGCGGCAGCGTGGTCGCCGAGAACCTCGTGGCGCGCCGGCCGCCGTCGCTGCGTACCGGCTTTGCGGCGGCGCTCCCGCCGGGACTGGTCTATGAGGTTATCCGCGCCGGCTTCGGCCGGATGCCGTCGTACGCCGGCCAGCTTCCCGTGGCCGACCGCTGGGCCGTCGTCGCCTACATCCTCTCCATCCGCGACAAGTCCCCCGCCGACTCCGCCGAGCGGGATGATTCGGTGCGTGCGGCGGCGCTCCGCCTCGACGACTCCCTGCGCGCGGCGGGCGCGCGATGAGCGCCACACCGATGATCCGCGCGAACCGCTGGCGGCCCGTGCGCGTGTGGCTCGCGATCGGCGCCGCGGGGCTGGTGCTCTCGGTCATCGGGTTCGTCACCGATCCGCATCAGGCATACGCCTCGTGGCTCGCGGCGTTCGCGGCCGGCGTCAGCATCGCGCTTGGCGCGCTGATTCTCGTCGCCGTCACCCACCTCACCGGCGCCCGCTGGTTCGACCCGCTGCGGCGCATCGCGCTCGACATCGCGGGCACGTTGCCGCTCTTCGCGCTGCTCTTCCTGCTGCTCTTGCCCGGGGTCGGCCGGCTCTACCCCTGGGCGCACGCGCCGAACGCGGTGAATGCGGCCTATCTCAATCCGGCGTTCTTCGTGATCCGCGCCGTCGTGTACTTCGCGATCTGGATCGCCGTCGGGCTGACGCTCCGGCGCTGGGCGCTCGCCCGGAGCACCGGCGCCGAACTGCCGCCGAGCCAACGGGAGCGCGCGCTCGCGGCGGTGGCGCTGCCCGCCCTCGGCCTGACGCTCACCTTCGCGGCATTCGACTGGCTCATGTCGCTCACGCCGGCGTGGAGCTCGACCATCTTCGGCGTGTACTGGTTCGCCGGCGGCTTCCTCGCAGCGCTGGCCCTCGTAGCGCTCGCCGGTGCGCTCGGCCCGATGCCGCTCGATGAGGATCGCGGCTACGCGCTGGGCGCGCTGCTGCTCACCTTCGTGGTCTTCTGGGCCTACATCGCCTACTGCCAGTACCTCATCATCTGGATCGGCGACGTGCCGGCGGAGGTCGCCTGGTACGTGCCGCGGGTGCGCGGGAGCTGGGGCGCGCTGGCACTCGTGCTGCTGTTCGGCCAGTTCCTGCTGCCGCTCCTGGCGCTGCTCCCGCACGCGGCCAAGGTAAGCAGCCGCATGCTCGCGCCGGTGGCGGCGTGGCTCCTCGTGATGCACTACCTCGATTGCTACTGGCTGGTGCTGCCCGCGCTGCACCCGGACGCGGTGCACGCGCACTGGCTGGATCTGGGCGCGCTCGCGGCGGTCGCCGGCACCGCGGGCGCGTGGGCGACGTGGCTGCACGCGACATGAGCACTCGGACTCGGCGAGGACTGCTTCGCATGCGTCTCGCCCACGCTGTCGGCCCCGGGCGGGCTGACCGGGATGCTGTACGTCGAGGATGTCGTGGGCGAGGCTCCGCCGGAGCGCGGAGTTGCGCCGTCACGCCCACCGCGCCGCGATCCTCCGGCTGGTGGACGCGGCGCGGCAGCTCGATGTCGCGGCGGCGGGGCGGTGATGGAACCCGGCGCCGCGCTCGAGCTACGGCGTGATGGTGATCGTGCCGACCATGTTGGGATGGATCGCGCAGTGATACGGGTAGGTGCCCGCGGCGGTGAAGGTGAAGCTCGCCGTCTGCTGCGGATTCTGGGCGCCGAGGTCGAAGACGCCGTTGTCCGAGACGAGGTGGTGCTGGGTGCCGCCGCCGTAGGCGCCGCCGAAATCGTTGTTGAACCAGGTCACCTTGCCGCTCGTCGCCAGACTCTTCGAGAACGGATTCGGAGTGAAGGCGCCGGTGGTCATGACGGAGGCATTCTGGACGATCGTGATGTCGCTCGCTGGCGGCGTGGGCGAGGTCGAGCTGGAGCAACCGGCGGCGGTTATCGCGGCGGCGACGGCCGCCGCAGCGGCTGCGCGCCGGAGGGGCGAGGGGTGACTGCGCATCGGGGGCTCCTCACAAGGTGATGGACGGCCGTAACCGGCCGCGGACATGTGCAGGAGACGCTCGACCGGCCGCCGCCACCACGCCGCCTCCGGCCGGCGGGGCCGGGAACGAGCAGCCCCGCGACAGTGCAGCTGTCGGCGGGGCGGAAGCTTCTGAGTCATGGGCCTGGGAGGAGTTGAACCTCCGACC
>JAICWE010000060.1 GCA_025934955.1 Gemmatimonadales bacterium
CCTCCGGGTCGAATCGCCCGACACCGGCGGCGAGCGGCTCACCGAGCGCATCGTCGTGCTTGCCGATGAGCGCCCGACCCTGCTGGAGCGGGATCGCATCTTCGGCCGGAAGAAGCGCCAGCGCGAGCTGTTCGAGACCCTCGAGGCATTAGGCGGGAGCGCCAGCGCGAGGCACCTGCATGAGCAGCTCGGCTTCGGCGATGCCATCGTGCGCGCGTTGGCGGCGGCGGGTCACGCGCGCGTGGAATTGGCCGAGCGGCTGCGCGACCCGTTCGCGGGCACCGCGGCGGTGCCGCCGC
Source organism: Gemmatimonadales bacterium (assembly GCA_025934955.1). Lineage (GTDB taxonomy): Bacteria > Gemmatimonadota > Gemmatimonadetes > Gemmatimonadales > GWC2-71-9. Next base: position 300 of record JAICWE010000060.1, read on the forward strand.
CCGCGACGCTGACCGATGCCCAGCGCGCGGCACTTGAAGCCATCGAGCGGTTGGGCCCGGGCGAGGGCGCGCTGCTCTTCGGCGTCACCGGCAGCGGCAAGACCCTCGTGTACCTCGAGGCGGTGCGTCGCGCGCTGGCAGATGGCCGCGGGGCCATCGTGCTCGTGCCCGAGATCGGCCTTACGCCGCAAACCGTCGCGCGGCTCCGCGGCGCCTTCGGCGATCAGGTCGCCGTGGTGCACAGCGCGCTCTCCGACGGCGAGCGCGCCGACGCGTGGCGGATGCTGCGCCGGGGCGAGCGCCGCGTCGCGGTCGGCGCGCGGAGCGCCGTCTTCGCGCCGGTCGCGTCCCTCGGCGTGATCGTGGTGGACGAGGAGCACGAGGCGAGCTACAAGAATGGCGAGACGCCGCGGTATGGCACCCGCGAGGTCGCGGCGGTGCGCGCGCGGCTGGAGGGCGCGCGGCTGGTCCTCGGGAGCGCCACGCCGTCGCTCGAGAGCATCGCCCGGGTGCCGGCGCGACTCACGCTCCTCCGGTTGCCCGAGCGCGTCGCCGCCCGTCCGATGCCGCCGGTCGAGCTGGTGGATCTGCGCGTCGCACCCACGGTGGAGGGGACCGGTCCCATCGCGTGGTCCGCCGCGCTGGACGAGTCGATCGTCGCGACGCTCGCCCGGGGCGAGCAGGCGCTGCTCCTGCTCAACCGCCGCGGCTTCGCCGCGTACCTCCAGTGCCCCGACTGCGGCGAGGTGTGGAACTGCCCGCACTGCAGCATCTCGCTCACGGTGCATCAGGCGCCGCGCGGACTCCGCTGCCATTACTGCGGTCACGAGCAGCCGATGCCGTACACCTGCTCCAAGTGCGCCAACCCGACCAGCACGATGCGCGGCGTCGGTACCCAGCAGCTCGAGCAGATGCTGGCCGAGCGGTACCCCGACGCACGGCTCGCGCGGATGGATCTGGACACCACCAGCACCAAGTGGTCGCATCAGCGGATCCTCGGCGCCGTGGAGCGGGGCGAGGTGGATCTGCTGCTCGGCACCCAGATGATCGCCAAGGGGCTCGACTTCCCCAACGTGACGCTGGTCGGCGTGGTGGACGCCGATACCGGTCTGCATCTCCCCGACTTCCGCGCCGCCGAGCGCAGCTTTCAGCTGCTGGCCCAGGTGAGCGGCCGGGCGGGGCGGGGGCCGAGGGGCGGGCGGGTGCTGGTGCAGACCCGGAACCCCGAGCATCACGCACTTCAGCGCGCGGCGCGGCATGACGCCGACGGCTTCATCGCCGACGAGCTCGCGCTCCGCGCCTCGCCGCCGTATCCGCCGCATCTCTCGCTGGCGAACTTCGTCGTGTCCGGCCCGCACGAGAGCGCGGTGTCCGGCGCCGCCGCGCACCTCGCTGATCGTTGTCAGGCGCTCGTCACCCGCGGCGGACTCGCGCTCGCGGTGCTCGGCCCCGCGCCGTGCCCGCTCTCGCGGCTGAAGGATCGGTGGCGCTGGCACGTGCTGCTGAAGGGAGATGGAAAGGAGATCGGCCGCGTCGTGCGCTACCTCGCGACGCGGCTCCCGCGCGGGCGGGAGTTGCGGATCACCGCGGACCGGGATCCGGTGAGCCTGCTGTAGACGCGGGTGCTACTGCGCCCGATACCCGATCTCCGCCCCGACGTACACGTTCCGCCCCGGCGCCGGCTCGAGCACGCGATTGAACGTGCCGTTCACCGTCACCGACCCCACGTAGCTCTTGTCGAAGATGTTGTTGACGCCGATGAACGGCGCGAAGCGCTGGCGCCCCAGCCGCCCATCCCAGCTCAGCCGTGCGTTCGTCACCCCGGCGCCGAGTCCCTTCACCAGGAGCGTGTTGTCGTCGTCGGCGTAGATCGACGACGTGATGCTGTGATCCACGTCGAGCGCCACGCCGTGGAACGGGCCGGCGCGGAGTCCGATGCGCGCGACGTTGCGCGGCACGCCCGCGACCCGGTTGCCGTCCAGCGTGTCCACGCTGGTGCCGGTCACGATGCGGTACTCGCGGAAGCGATAGTTGCTGAACGTGTAATTGCCGAAGAGCCGCACGCCGTTCACCGGGAACACCGACACGCCCAGCTCCACCCCGTCGTTGCGGGTGCGGCCGGCGTTCTGGAAGAAGGCGCGGCCGCCGATCTCCCGGTACTGGATGATCGCGTCCCGCACGTCGCTGCGATACACGGTGGCGGTGTACGTCGCCCAGCGGGTGATGCGGCCGCGCGCGCCCGCCTCGTAGTTGTCGGCCTTCTGCGGGTTGAGGCCGGTGTTGAAGCCGCCGCTGCCGCCGGGCTGGTTGGCCAGCTCCGTCGTGGTCGGCGTCTCGAACGAGGTCGAGGCGTTGACGTAGGGGACGAACGCGTCGTGCACGACGTAGCTCGCCCCGGCGCTCCAGTCCCAGGCCGAGAGCACCCGACTGCCGCTGTTGTCGACGCCGTCGCCCAGGAAGTTGTCGGTCACGCCGAACGACACCCGGTCGTAGCGCCCGCCCAGCCCGACCAGCAGCCGCGCGTCCGGGGTCCACACCACCTGCGCAAACGGTCCCAGCTCGCTTACCACCTCGCGCTGGTCCAGCAGCACCGAACTGGTCGGCACGCCCGAGACCGAGGTGAAGTTCTTCCGGTTGTCGCGCAGCCGCTGGAGCTCGACGCCGCCGGTGACTCGGGGGAGCCAGGGATTGGCGCCGAGATGGTAGGTCGTGCTCGCGCGGCCGCCGCCGACGACCCGGCCGATCGCGACGTAGGTGCCGACGTTAGGCACCGTCGAGCCGGGCGGCGGCGTCGCCAGCGGATTGTTCAGGTCGCGCAGCAGTCCGTACAGCGTCAGCTCGTACTGGTTGCCGCTCTGATCGGTGTGGCGGAGCGAGGCGGAGAGCTGCTGCTGATTCACGTCCTTGTCCGCGCCGCGCCGGATGTTGCTCGCTGCCGCCGAATCGGGGTTGGCGGCGAACTCCGCCGGCGTGAGCGCGCCCGGGTTCTCGGCGTGCGGATCGTCGGCGGCGGAGAAGCGGACGTCGAGCAGCGTGCCGCCGGTGACCGCCCACTGGCCGTCGGCGCTCAGGCGGCGGAGGTCGGCGTAGCCCTGCTGGCGGAAGTTGCTCGTGGTGAAGCGCGACACCGACAGCGTGCCGCTCACCGGCCCGCGTCGCGCGCTGGTGAAGCTCTGCCACTTGTCGGTGCCGAACGAGCCGTACTCCGCCCGGACCCGCTCGGCGAACGGCTCGGGACCCGCGGCTTCGGAGTGCAGCGCGATGATCCCGCCGGAGGCGTTGCCATAGAGCGCCGATGACGCGCCGCGCAGCACCTCGATGCGATCGAGCGACCCGAAGTCCACGTTGTTGAGCTGGCTCTGGCCGTCGGGCAGCGTTTGCGGCACGCCGTCGAGCAGCACCTTCACGCCCCGCAGCCCGAAGTTGGCGCGGCTCCCGAAGCCGCGGATCGAGAGCCGCTGGTCCAGCGAGAAGTTGTAACGGTTGGCGACGTAGACGCCGGGGACGTTGGCCAGCGCCTCGTCGAGCCCCACGGTGAGCTGGCCGCGGCGGATCGTCGCGCTGTCGATCACGTCCACCGCCACCGGCGCACGCTCCAGCGCCTCGGGCGTGCGGGTGACGGTGACCGTCGGCAGCGTGTACGCGGAGTCCGCGCGGATGCGCTTGCCGGTGTCGGCGCCCGCCTGGGCGGTGGCGAGGACCGGTACGACGAGGAGCGGAAACGCGATCGCGCAGGTACGGGTCAGGCTCATGACATCTCCGATGAACGGCGGCGTGCTCGTGCGCACGACGTTACGCGCGCAATGTAGTCGGTCGCTGCTTGAATAGCCCGGGAGCCGCGGGTAGCTTCCTGCCGCCTATGCCCGATGCCAGTCGCGATGCCGCCGAGCCGGCGCTCTACCGCGCGCCCGACTTCTCGCGCCCGCCGTTTGCCGGCGCGCCCGACGCGCGCTTCGCGCCGCTCCCGGCGGACGGTGTCGTGCCCGAGGGATTCTTCTCGACCTCCAACCTCCCGACCTACGTGCGGATGGACGGCCGCTGGCTGATGCCGGAGCGCCCGCGCATGGACTGCGTCCTCGTCCGCCGCGGCGAGCGGCTGGAGACCGCGGAGCCGCGCCGCCTCCGCCAGGGCGAGCTCGTCGCCATGGGCGAGGCGGAGGACGGGACCGAGGGCATCGTCGTCCATACGGCCGGCTTTCTCGGCGGCGGCGGCAGCGGCAACGATGAATTCCGCTTCATGTCGAGCGAGGTGAGCCGCGAGCGGCCGGTCAACTACGAGGAGCTCGCCGCGCGCCTCGCCGAGCAGCGGCGCGACGGCGGGTATCTCGTGTGGGTCGTCGGACCGGCGCTGGTGCACAGTCGCGCGCGCGCCGACTTCGAGTGGTTCATCGCCAACGGATACGTGCAGGCGGTGCTCGCCGGCAACGCCGTCGCGGTGCACGACATCGAAGCCGCCATCTACGGCACCACGCTCGGCATGAGCAACACCGGGCGTCCCACCGAGGGCGGGCACGGGCTCCACATGCGCGCCATCAACCGCGTGCGCGCCGCCGGCTCCATCGACGCGGCCGTCGCGAGCGGCCTCATCCGGAGCGGCATCATGCACGCGCTGGTCACGCACGAGGTGCCCTTCGTGCTCGCCGGCTCGATCCGCGACGACGGCCCGCTGCCGGGCGTGGTGAGCGACACGCTCCGCGCGCAGGACGCGATGCGCGAGCACACCGTGCGCGCCACTGGCGCCGTCTTCATCGCCACCGCGCTCCACGCGATCGCGGTCGGCAACATGCTGCCGGCGTTCTATCTCCGGGACGACGTGCCGGTCCCGCTGATGACGATCTGCGTCGACCAGACCGAGTTCGTCGTCAACAAGCTGAAGGACCGTGGCACCCACCAGGCGTACGGCGTCGTGACCAACGCGCAGGACTTCATGCACGTGCTCCGCTTCTACGTCGAGCAGTGGCAGCGGACGCACGGCTGAGCGGCGGCCAGGGGTCGCCGCAGCGCGCCAACCTCGCCGTCCCCGGCTGGGTGCAGTTGGCGCAGGTCGTCGCGCAGCAGCTCCCGGTCGAGGAGATCGACGGCATCTGGACATTCCCCAAGCTGCGGAACGAGCAGGTCGAGTACGGTACGGCGATCGTCTCGCGGATCTCGGGCGACCGCCGGCGGATCTACACCGCGCGCTATGCGCTCACGATCCGCGGCAGGGAGCGGGGGAAGTTCGAGGCGGCGGTGGAGGAGATGGGGAGCGGGCCGGTCGAAGCACTCGCGTCGCTGTTGAAGGAAGCGCAGCGGCGGCTCGACGACGACGATCCGCCGACGCCGGTGCCGGTCGCCCAGTGGTTCCCCGGTGATGCCGCTCAGCCGGGATGAAGGCGCGGCGCTCCTCGAGCGCTTCCGTCGCTACCTGCGCGAGCACCACCTGCCGGTCACCCGCCAGCGCGACGCCGTGGCGGAGGTGCTCTTCCGGTCCGACGACCATCTCGCCGTCGAGGCGATCGAGCGCCGGCTCAAGGAGCGCGGCGCCCGCGTCGGCACCGCGACGGTGTACCGCACGCTGGAGCTGCTGCTCGAGGCCGGCCTGGCGCGGGCCCACGACTTCGGCGAGGGCTACCGCCGCTTCGAGCCGATGCCGGCACGACCGCACCACGGCCACCTCGTCTGCTCCCGCTGCGGCCGCGTGACCGAGTTCACCAACGAGTCGCTCGAGCGCATCCTGCCCATCGTCGCCGACGAGCACGCCTTCCAGCACCGTCGCCACCGCGTCGAGATCTACGGGCTCTGCCGCGATTGCCGCCAGCGCGATCTCGGCGATCTGGGCGCGCCGGCGGCCGCTCCGCCGTTCGGGACCTCCGCGCGGTGAGCGAGCCCGCCACCCTCGGCATCGCCGTCGCGTTCCTCGCGGGCCTGCTGAGCTTCCTCTCGCCCTGCGTGCTGCCGCTGGTGCCGAGCTACATCGGCTTCGTCACCGGGATGTCGCTGGACGAGGTGCAGGTGCGCCGGCGCGCGGCGCTGGGGCACGCGCTGCTGTTCGTCTTCGGGTTCTCACTGGTCTTCGTCATCCTCGGCGCGAGCGCCACGGCGCTGGGGCGCGCACTCCTGTACTATCAGGTCTGGCTCGAGCGCGTGGGCGGCGCGCTGATCGTGCTCTTCGGCCTCTACTGCCTCGGCGCGTTCCGACTGAGCGCGCTGACGCGGGAGCGGCGCCTCCATTTCCGCGACAAGCCGCTCGGCTATCTCGGCTCGGTGCTGGTCGGGATGGCGTTCGGCGCCGGATGGACCCCGTGCATCGGCCCGGTGCTCGGCGCGATCCTCGGCCTCGCGGCGACGACCGGCGACGTGCAACGCGGCATGCTGGTGCTCGCGGCCTACTCCGCCGGGCTCGCGGTGCCCTTCCTCCTTGCCGCGGCCGCCATCGAGCGGTTCCTCGACTGGTTCCAGCGCTTCCGCCGCTATCTCCCGTGGGTCATGCGGGTGAGCGGCGTGCTCCTCGTCGTGGTCGGCGGCCTGATGGTGACCGGCGAGTTCACCCGCCTCGCCGGTTGGCTGCGCGGGCTGACGCCGGACTTCCTGCTCCAGCGGCTGTGAGCGGCGGGCGCCCCGCCCGCCGCTGACCCACCCGCTACCCGTTGGCCGCCACCGCCTCGCGAGCCGGCCGGAACTCCGGGGCGTTCTCGCCGAAGCCCCACAGGAACGGCGGCTCCGCGCCGGCAAGGCGCGCGTAGACGTAGAGCTGACCCCGATGGTGTACGAACTCGTCGTGCAGAATCGCCATGCCGACGAAGCCGGGGAACGTCATGTTCCACGGCGTCTCGACGGTGGCGCTCAGTTGCGCGTCGCCGATGGTGGCGACGGCTGCGCTGGCCTGGGCCCAGCACCGCCGCGCGTGGTCGATCACGGCCGCCTTGCTACCGAGCTTCCTCGTGACCTCGGCGTCGGCCGATTCGTCGGCGGTGATCCGGCCCTTCGCCACGCCCTGCGCGATGTCCCGCAGGACTCCCGACGTGTGCACAGCCAGCTCCGCCGCCGAACGCATGCCCGGCACCGGGAGCGTGAAGTACTGCTGCTCGGGGATCGCGTCGAGGAGGCGAAGGTAGACTCCGTACTTCTGCCGCATCTGGTCCCACGACTGTTGCAGCATTTGCTCGTTCATCGATGCCTCCGCTAAGCGTTTGAATGGGTGGCCGACAGCGCCGCCGGGCCGGTGCCCGAGCGGATCTCGTCGTGCCGGATCTGCCCGCCTTCCAGTGCGGCGAGCGCGAACAGTACCGCGCTCACCGCGAGACCCGCGATGACCAGCACGCCGAGGGCCGGCCGATGCGGCCTCCCGCCGCGCGCCGCCCACAGCCCGGCGAGCGCAATCGCTCCGGTGACCAGGACCGCGATGAGCCCGGCTTCGGCGCGCTCCTCGTGCGTCTCCACCCGCTGCTTGTCGAACCAGGGCTGGTGCTCGAGCTGCTCCTCGGCCGGCTCACCGGTGAGATAGATGGGAATCGCCGTCAGGGCCAGCAGGACGGCGAGCAGCAGACCGACCTGGGTGACGTCGCGGGAGCGCCGGAGGAGACCCCAGAGCAGTATGAGCGGCGCGAAGATCAGGGTGCCGAGGACGGGGATGTGATTGAGGACGAGGTGCAGATGCGCGGGACTGAGATTCACCGAATCCTCCCTTCGGGATCGGCGGAGCCCACCAGGACCGGCGCGTCGAGGCCGATCGTTCCGCCGCGAACGACCCGCGCGAACCAGCCGCGCCGGCCCTTCATCGTTCGGACGAACGCCGGGCCGCGCTCCGGCCCGACGTACGGCAGCGAGTGGAGCACGCGGCAGGGTTCGCACGGCTTGCTCACCTCGAGGATGACGTCGCCCGCGCGCACCCGGACTCCCGGCCCCATGGCGTCCGGCGCGAGACCGCTCACCGTGAGATTCTCACCGAGGTCGCCGCCGCTGACGGGCCACCCCTCGACCCGCAGCGCGATCAGAATCTCCTCGCTGAGCAGCAGTATCGCCTGATCGGGATCGCCGTCCGCTTCCTCGGTGCGCCAGCGATTGAAGTCCCCCGCCACGCCGTCGCGCGTGATCGTGAGCTGGTGCACCGACCGCTTGGGAAGGCCGCGAGCATTCCGCTCCCGCGGCTTGAGACCGAGGCGAATCACGCGGCCGGGCACGATCTCTCCTCCCATGACGCCGGGAATGCGTACTTCGTCGAGTGATCTCATGGCGACCGGGTGAAGGGTGGCGCGGAAAACTCGTGCTCAACGATGCGTCGGTCGGGCGCCGGCCGCCAGCCGGGGAGGCCGGTCCGCGGTCCGGCGCCTAGCCCGTCTCGCTCAAGGCCTCCTCCAGCTCCTGCCGCCGCAGCAGCTCCCAGTAGCGCGTGCCTTCCACCGCCAGCTCCGCGTGGGTGCCGCGCTCCACGATGGTGCCGTCGTCCACCACGAGGATCAGATCGGCATCGCGCACCGCCGCGAGCCGGTGCGACACGATGAGGTTCGTGGTCGTCGCCAGCGCGCCGCGGAGCCCCGCCAGGATCCGTGCCTCGGTGTGCGCGTCCACCGCACTCAGCGCGTCGTCCAGCACGAAGATCGGCGGCTCCTGCGCCAGCGCCCGCGCGATCGCCGCCCGCTGCTTCTGTCCGCCGCTCAGGTTGATGCCGCGCTCTCCCAGCAGGGTGTCGAATCCGTTCGGCAGGGCTGGAATCGCCTCGGCGAGCTGGGAGGTGTCGGCGACGCGCTCCAGCCGGCCGTCGTCGGGCGCGCCGAGGAGGACGTTGTCGCGCAGCGTCTCGCTGAAGAGAAAGGTCTCCTGCGGCACGAAGCCGACCGCGCGCCGAAGCTCGGCCAGCGAGAGCCGGCGAATGTCCACGCCGTCGATCAGGATCCGTCCGCGCTCCGGATCGTACGCGCGCACCAGCAGCTCGACCAGGGTCGTCTTCCCCGCGCCGGTGGCGCCGACCACCGCGAGCGAGCCGCCCGCCGGCAGATGGAACGACAGGTCGCGGAGCACCCAGCCGCGGGCGTGCGCGTTGGGGAAGCGGAACCAGACGCCGTCGTAGGTGACCGATCGCGCACCCCTCACCGGCGGCAGCCGTTCCGGCTCCGCCGGCGACGCGACGCCCGGCCGCTCGGCGAAGAGCGCGTTGAGTCGGCCCATCGACGCCGCGCCGCGCTGCACCAGGTTCACCGCCCACCCCAGCGCGATCATCGGCCATACCAGCATCGCGAGGTACACCCCGAAGGCGATGAAGCTCCCGGCCGACACCGTCCCCGCGAGCACCAGCCGCCCGCCGAACCAGAGCACCACCACGGCGCCTAAGCCGCCGAGGAGCGACAGGGTGGGGAAGAACGCGCCCTGCACCCGCGCCAGCGACAGGTTCTGCTCGAGGTACTCCGCGTTGAGCCGGTCGAAGGCCGCCGTCTCGGCGCGCTCCTGCCGGTACGCGCGCACGATGCGCACGCCGGAGAGGTTCTCGTGCACGTGGCTCGTGAGATCACTGAACTGCGCCTGGATCACCTGCGTCCGCCGGTGGATGAGACCGCCCAGCGTGATCATCACGACCGGCAGACCCAGCAGCGGCAGCAGCGCGAGCAGCGTCAGGCGTGGGCTGATGGCGATCATCGCCGGCGCGATGAGCAGCGCGCGCACCGCCGTGTCCGTCATGTACATGAGCGCCGGCCCCGCCACCATCCGCACCGCCAGCAGGTCGTTGGTTGTGCGGGCCATCACATCCCCGGTCGGGTACCGGTCGTAGAATTCCGCCGTCATCCGTTGCACATGGCGGAAGAGGGCGTTCCGGATGTCGGTCTCGACTCGGCGGCTCCCGCTGTTGAGGAGTTCGCGCATGCCATACCGCGTGATGCCGCTTGCGATCGCGACCGCCACCAGCAGCAGCGCCGCCCGCCGCGCGGCCGGAGCGGCACCGGCGTCGATCGCGTCGATCCCGTGCTGGATGAACTCGGGACCGAGGCGCAGGAAGTAGTTGGACACGGCCATGAGGCCGAGGCCGGCGAGGAAGACGCCGCGATAGGGCCGGAGATACGGCAGCAGGGCTCGCAAGTCGCGCATGATGAGGGTAGAATGCCCTCGCGCCGTATACCCGAGCAAGTCTCCGCGGGCCGGCTCGCCGGCGCCAGTCACCAGACGCAAGGAGGGAGTGATGTCGAGACAGATTCTCGCCCTGATGGCGATCGCCGGGATGGTGGCGTGCGGCCGCGGGGAGCAGCGCCAGACCGCGACCGCCGACAGCCTGAATCGCGACCTCCAGCTCGCGCCGGTCGACACGACCGCACGGCTCAGCGATCGCGCCGACACCGCGGCCGCGACGCCCGCTGCGTCCGCGCCGGCGGCACCGCGTCACACCCCGACTGCGGCCAAGCCGACCAAGCCGGCCAGGCCGGCGCCGTCGTCCAAGTCGCCGTCGGCGAGCGCGCCCTCGAGCAGCGCCGCGAATGAGCCGCCCGCGGCGGCGCCGGCGCCCGCCGCCGCGTCCCGCACGCTGGCGTCCGGCACCACCATCCTCGCCGCCACCACCAAGGAAATCAGCACGGTCAACAACAAGGTGGGCGACGAGGTCGAGGCGACCGTCGCGAAGGACGTGACCGACGCCAACGGCAAGGTCGTGATCCCGAAGGGCTCGGTCGTCACCCTGTCGATTACCGCGCTCAAGGTGTCGGAGAACAAGAGCGACACCACCGGCACCATGACACTGGCGGCCAAGAGCGTGTCGGTGAACGGGCAGAGCTATCCGCTCAACGCCACGATCAGCCACGTCGAGACCCATCTGCAGGGCCGCAAGACCAACGTCAACGATGCCGCCAAGGTCGGCGCCGGCGCCGGCATCGGCGCAGTGGCGGGCCGCGTGCTCGGCGGCAGCACCAAGGGCGCCATCATCGGCGGCATCATCGGTGGCGCGGTCGGTGCCCAGCGCGCCGTGGAGACGAAGGACCGCGATGTCGTCCTGCCGAGCGGCACGGACGTGACCATCTCGCTGCAGAATCAATTGGTCGTCCAGAAGTAACCGGCCGGCCGGAATGCGACGGGGGCTCCGATCTCGGAGCCCCCGTCGTCGTTTCTCGCCGCCGGCGTGTCGCCGTGTCGCCGCGTCGCGGGCTAGTACGCCGCACCGCCTCCGCCGTAGCGCGGATCGCTCACCCCCCGCCAGCCGGACGGCGTGCGGATGATCGCCTCGACGTCGCCCCAGTGGCCGCGCTCGCGGATCTGGTAGCCCATCGCGCGGAGACTGTCCAGCGTCGCGGGCCGGAAGCCGTTGCGCTCCACTTCGATCTCGTCGGGCAGCGCCTGGTGGTGCATTCGCGGCGCGGCCACGGCATCCGGCAGCGACATGTGGTGATCGAGCACGTTGGAGATGACGTGATACACCATGGTGATGATGCGCGGGCCACCGGGCGTGCCCACCACCATGAGGAGCTTCCCGTCCGGTCCCAGCACGATCGCCGGCGTCATCGCCGAGAGCATCCGCTTGCCCGGTGCGATGGCGTTGGCGTCGCCCTGGACCAGGCCGTACATGTTCGGCTTGCCCGGTGAGGTCGCGAAGTCATCCATTTCATCGTTGAGCAGGAAGCCCGCGCCGGCGACGGTCACTCCGCTGCCGTAGCTGTTGTTGAGCGTCGTGCTGCAGCTCACCGCGTTGCCCTCGGCGTCCACCACCGAGTAATGCGTCGTCCAACTGCCGCTTCGCGCCGACGGATCGAACTTCGGCGTCTCGGACGCGCGCGGCCCGATCTGCGCCCGCAATGTCGCCGCGTACTGCTTCGACAGCAGCGCCGCCGTCGGCACCTGCACGAACGCCGGATCGCCCAGCTTGATGTTGCGATCGGTGAATGCGCGCCGCATCGCCTCCGCCTCACGGTGGATCAGCGCCGCCGAGCCGAACGGCGGGAGCGGGTCGAATCCCTCCACGATGTTGAGGATCTCGCCCATGGTGATGCCGCCGGAGGACGATGGCGGCATCGAGTAGATGGTGTTGCCGCGATACTGGATCGCGATCGGATCGCGCCAGATGGCGTGATACGCCGCGAGATCCTCCCGCGAGATGATGCCGCCGTCGCGCTCCATCTCCTGCGCGATCAGGTCGGCGACGCGCCCCCGGTAGAACCCGGCCCAGCCGCTGTCGCGGATCGCCTCGAGCGTCCGGCCGAGCTCCGGCTGCGCGAAGCGCGAGCCCGGCGCCGGCGCCTCGCCGCCGGGCAGGAACTGCGCGCGCGACGCGGCGAAGAGGTACAGCCGCTCGCGGTCGCTGTCGATCGAGCGGCTGCGGAAGCTGTCCACCACGAAGCCGTCCTCGGCGAGCCGGATCGCCGGCTCCATCACCCTCGCGAGCGGCAGGCGGCCGAGCGCGCGGTGCGCCTCGACCAAGCCGGCGACCGAGCCCGGCACACCGGCCGAGAGCGCGCCCGTGACGCTGAGCTCCGTCGGATCGCCCCGCTGGTTCTGGTACATCGCGCGGGTGGCGCGGGCCGGCGCGGCCTCGCGGTAGTCGAGCGTGCGCGCCTTGCCGTCCGCGGTGCGGATCACCATGAAGCCGCCACCACCGATGTTGCCCGCCTCGGGATGCACGACGGCGAGCGCGAACCCGACTGCGACCGCCGCATCCACCGCGTTGCCGCCGGCGCGGAGGATGTCGCGACCCACCTCGCTCGCGATCGGGCTGCCGCTCACCACCGCCGCCGTGGCGCCGTCCACCACGCGGCTCCGCCCTCGATATGCCCACGCCGAGTCGATCCCGGCCGCCGGCCCGGCCGAGGCCGCGGGCGCGGGCACAGCACCCGGCCCAGGCGAGGAGCAGCCCGCGCTGAGCGCGAGCGTGAGGACGACGAGCGCCGGTCGGCGAAAGGCCACGGGCACCTCTTACACTGGAAGGTGGCGATTGAATGGAGCCGGCGGCGGAGGTTGTCTCCGGCGCGCGACGCTTCCTAATTTAGCCGCGCCCGCGTGCTTCTCTACCCGAGCCCTCACCCGATGACCGACGCCTTCACTGATGCCCGCCTCACCGAGCGCCGCAACCCGCGGACGCTCGGCATCGACGTCGCCTCGCCGCTGGAGATCGTGGACCTGATCGGCGCCGAGGACGCCGGCGTGGCCGCCGCAGTCGCAAAGGCGCGAGTCGAGATCGCCCGCGTGGTCGAGCTCGTCGAGGAGGCGTTCCGCGCCGGCGGCCGGCTGCTCTACGTCGGCGCGGGCACCAGCGGCCGGCTCGGCGTACTCGACGCTGCCGAGTGCCCGCCGACCTTCGGCTCGTCGCCGGAGATGGTGGTGGGCATCATCGCCGGCGGCGCCCGGGCGCTGGTGCGCTCGGTGGAGGGCGCGGAGGACGACGTGAACGCCGGCATCGCCGTCATGGACGGTGAGCGCGTCGGCCCGAATGACGTCGTGATCGGCATCGCCGCGAGCGGCACCACGCCGTACGTCCGCGCCGCGCTCTCCCGCGCGGGGACGCTCGGTGCGCGCACGGCGTTCGTCTCCTGCACCGAGCCGCCTCCGCTTCTCCGCGATACCTGCGACGTCTGCATTACCGTGCTCGTCGGCCCCGAGGTGGTGACCGGCTCGACCCGGATGAAGGCCGGCACCGCCACCAAGCTGGTGCTCAACACCATCACCACCGGCGCGATGATCCGTATCGGCAAGACCTACGGCAACCTCATGGTGGATCTCCGCGCCTGGAACGACAAGCTGGTGGACCGGAGCCGCCGCATCCTGATGGACACGACCGGCCTCGATCGCGATGCCGCCGGCCGCATCATCGAAGCGGCCGGCGGCAGCGTGAAGCTCGCGATCGTCATGGCGCGTCGGGGCGTCGGGCGGGAGGAAGCGGAGCGCCTGCTCGACGAGCACCGGGGCGTGCTCCGGCTCGTCGTGGGCGATCCGCCTCCGGTGCGCGCCTCGTGAGCGAGCGACCGTCGCTCGTCGTCGGGCTGATGTCGGGCACGTCGCTCGACGGGGTGGACGCGGCCCTGGTCCGCTTCGGCGGACCGACGCATGCGACGCTGGTGGATTTCATCACCCGCCCGTATTCCACGGATGAGCGCGACGAGATCGCCGCGGGGATCGAGGGCGCGCCGGCGCCGGCGCTCGCGCGGCTGCACGTGCGGCTCGCGGAGTGGGCCGCGGAAGCGGTCGAGGCGGTGCTGGCGCGCGCCGGCGTCGCCGCGAGCGACGTCGCGTTGATCGCGTTCCACGGCCAGACGATGTGGCACGAGCCGCCGCTGGTCTCGTGGCAGCTGGGTGAGCCCGCGGTGCTGGCGGAGCGATTCGGCGTGCGGGTCGCCAGCAACTTCCGCTCGCGCGACGTTGCCGCGGGTGGGCAGGGCGCCCCGCTGGTGCCGATGGCCGACGCGCTCCTCTTCGGCGCGGACCACCCGCGCGTGCTGCTCAATCTCGGCGGAATGGCCAACTTCACCTGCGTGCCGCGCCGCGAGCAGGACGACGGCGTGTTCGCCTGCGACACGGGGCCGGGCGTCGCGGTGATGGACGGTGTCACTCGTCTGGTGGATCCGCGTCGCGGCTTCGATCGCGACGGCCGCATCGCCGCCCGCGGCACCGCCGACGAGGAACTGCTCGCCGAACTGCTCGGCGATCCCTACTTCGCCGCGCCGCCGCCCAAGAGCACCGGGCGCGAGCGCTTCGGCAGTGACTACGCCGCGAAGCTGTATGCGCGCGCCCCCGGCGCCGACGGCCTGGCGACGGCGGTGGAGCTGACCGCGCGCACCGTGGCCGATGCCATCGCACGGTGGACGCCGGCCGACGCCGAGGTGATCGCGTCGGGCGGGGGATGTCATCATCCGGGGCTCATGCGCGCCATCGAACGTGAGCTGACCGCGCGCCGCGGCCGCCCGACGCCGGTCCGCCGCTTTGACGAGCTCTTCTTCCCCGGCGACGCGAAGGAAGCGGTCGCCTTCGCGCTGCTGGGCTATCTCACCCTGCACGGCCAGCCCGGCAACGTCCCCGCGGCCACCGGCGCGCGCGGCCCGCGCGTGCTCGGCTCGCTGACGCCGGCCTGACGGGTGTCCACCGCGCTCGACCTGGGCCGGCTCATCCTTCCCGCGATTCGCTGGCACGACGATCACGGCTTCGCGCACGAGGCGGCGGCGATCGAGCACTCGCTCGCGTCGGGCGCCGGCGGCTTCATCGTGTTCGGTGGCACCGCGGAGGCGGTGGCGGCGCTCACCGCCGATCTCCGGCAGCGCGCCGGCCGGCCACTGCTGCTCGCCGCCGATCTCGAGCGCGGCGCCGGTCAGCAGTTCGACGGGCTGACCCAGTTCCCGCCGCCGCTGGCACTCGACGCGCTGAACGATACGGCCGCGATCCGCTGGGCAGCGGAGACGACGGCGCGCGAAGCGCGGAGCGTCGGCATCAACTGGGTGTTCGCGCCGGTCGCCGATCTCGACCTGCTTCCCACCAACCCCATCGTGCAGACCCGCGCGTTCGGTGCCGACCCCGAACGCGTCGCGGCGCGGGTGCGCACCTGGGTCGCCGGCTGCCAGGCCGGCGGCGCGCTCGCCTGTGCCAAGCACTATCCGGGGCACGGCCGCACCACCGCCGACTCCCACATCGCGCTGCCGGTGGTGGACGCCGACGCGGCGACACTTGCGCGCAGCGACCTCGAGCCGTTCCGCGCCGCGGCCGCCGCCGGCGTCGCCGCGATGATGACGGCGCACGTCGCCTATCCCGCACTCGATCCGTCCGGCACGCCCGCGACGCTCTCGGCCCCGATCCTCTCGCTGCTCCGTCGCGACGGCTACGATGGCATCGTCGTCACCGACGCGCTCATCATGGACGGCGCGCTGGTGGGTCGGAGCGAAGGCGAGGCGGCGGTCGAGGCGCTCGCGGCCG
>JAICWE010000057.1 GCA_025934955.1 Gemmatimonadales bacterium
GAGCGCGCCGGCGCCTGTCGCCGCCAGCAGCGGCCCGCGGTTGCGCCGCGCGAACTTCGCCAGGCGGTACGCGGCGCCGTCGCGCCGGGCCCGGACCGGCAGGCCGTCGAGATGGCGCTGGAGGTCCTCCATGAAGAGCGCGACCGTCGGGTACCGCCGCGCCGGCTCCTTGCGGAGCGCGGTGAGCACGATGGTGTCGAGATCGCCGCGCAGCTGACGGCGGAGCCGGTCAGTGGTCTCCGCCCCGGTTGCGACGGCGCGGTCCCGCTCCACGCCCCGGCGCCGCGGCGGTACCTGCGCGCCGTCCGCCGGACGCGTCACCGCGGTGCTCGGCCGCTCCGGGTCGGTCGTGCGAACGGCCTCCGCGACGTCCAGCGGGTCGCGGCTCCGCGGCCGGTACGGCGAGCGGCCGGTGAGCAGCTCGTAGAGCACGACGCCCAACGAGTAGACGTCGCTCGCCTCGGTGGCGTGGGCGCCATCGACCTGCTCGGGGCTCGCGTACTCCGGCGTGAGGAGCCGGAGGCCCGTGACCGAGGACGTCGGCTCGTCGCTCTCGGGGTGCAGCACTTTGGCGATGCCGAAGTCGAGCAGCTTCGGCGCGCCGTCCGCGGTCACCAGGATGTTGACGGGCTTGATGTCGCGGTGAATCACCCGGTGCCGGTGCGCGTACTCGACGGCGCCGGCGACACGGAGGAAGAGCCGGAGCCGCTCCCGCACCGTCAGCCGCCGAGCGTCGGCGTACAGGTCGATCGGCTGCCCGTCCACGTACTCCATCACGAAGTACGGGCGCCCGTCGTCGGTCGTGCCGCCGTCGAGCAGCCGCGCGATGTCGGCGTGCTCCAGCGACGCGAGGATCTGTCGCTCCCCGCGGAACTGGCGGAGGACGAGGTCGCTGTCCATTCCGCGCTTGATGAGCTTCACTGCGACCCGCTGCTCGAACTGCCCGTCGGCCCGCTCGGCGAGGTAGACCGCGCCCATGCCGCCGCGGCCGATCTCGCGGACGATCGAATAGGCGCCGACGCGCCGGCCGGGCAAGACCGATTCGGCGTCGCCGTCCGCGGCCGGATCGGCGCAGACGTCCCCCGCGCCGGCGAGCGGCATCGCGATCGCCGGCTGCTCGATGAAGCCTCCCGCCCGCTCGTGCGCGGCGAGCAGGCGCTCCACCTCCCCGCGGAGCGCCGGATCGGCCGCGCATCCGGCGGCGAGATACCGCTCACGCGCCACGCCGTGCAGGTCGAGCGCCGCGTGGAAGAGTTCGTTGAGCCGCGCCCAGCGCTCGTCGGTCACCGCGCCTCCCCGACGCCCTCGATCGCGTCGTAGAGCCACGCCCGCGCGAAGCTCCACTCCCGCTCGACCGTCGCCCGCGAGACGCCAAGCACCTCGCCGATCTCGTCCATCGCGAGCCCGCCGAAGAACCGCAGCTCGACGACGCGCGCCTTGCGCGCATCGAGCGAGGCGAGCCGCCCGAGCGCGTCCTCGAGCGCGATGAGATCCACATCCGGAGCCCCGCCACCGTCCGCGACGAGGCTGAGCGACACCTGCTCGCGGCCGCCGGCCCGCTTGGCGGCACTCCGGTCGCGCGCGTGGTTCACCAGGATGCGACGCATCATCCCGGCGGCGACGCCGAGGAACTGAGCGCGGTTGCGCCAGTCCACCTGGCGCTGTCGGACGAGCCGAAGGTACGCCTCGTGGACGAGCGCCGTCGGCTGCAGCGTGTGGTCGGAACGCTCGCGGCGGAGGTAGCCGGCGGCGAGCCGATGCAGCTCGTCGTACACGAGCGGCAGCATCCGGTCGAGCGCGTCGCGGTCGCCCGACTGCCACGCGAGCAGCAGCTGGGTGACGTCGGAACCGGACTCGCGGTCGCTCATCGGTGCACCGGAATGCCGAGTGGGGCGGGCGGAGGCGCGCCGGCCCACGGGCAGCGCCGGGGCCGGCTGAGGGAGTTTACGGCGAAGTCGGGCGTTGCTCAATGGCAAACGCCGCCCGGCGGCCCGCGACCCTTCCCGGAGACTGACCATGCACGTCGGACCGCCGGCCGCGCTCGGGGCGGCATCGCTGCTCGCGCTCGCGGCGCTGCGACCGGCGCCCGCGCCGGCCGCTGGTCCCGCGCCGCGGATTCCGCTCTGTCCCGGGCTCCGCATCGTCACGGCCTTCGCCGGCACGAGCGGCGACTTCGAGTCGGTGAAGACGATCACCACCGCCGACAGCGTGTCGCTGTCGCTCGGGATCGCCGCCGACGTGCCGCATGATGGCGGCGTAGTGGAGCGGCGACGGATCCAGCGCCGGGTGCTCTGGCGGGATCTCGGCACCGGCACGCTCTACATGCGCTGGTTTCAGGAGCACGCTCCGGTCACGATCGCCGGATCGACCGCGATCGGCACCTCGCGGGCGGTGCTCCGGGCGCTCCGCACCAGGGGACACGCCACCCTCGGGCTGGTGGAGGAAGCGTACTCCGCGTCCACCGCGGACTCGACCAGGCACCCGAACGTCTACGACTATCAGACGGTGGCCACGCTCGACCGGGTCGGGAGCGGCACCACGACGCTGCCGGTGCTCGTGAACGGCGTCTCGACCGGGCTGCCCGCGATCGAAGCGCAGGGAGACTTCGTCACCGAGACCGGGGACTTCTTCTTCCTCGACGACGACGACAATCCGCTCACGCTTCGCTATCGCATCGGGCATGACGCGCTCGACGCCGTGCAGATCACCTTCGACTGCGCCGCGAACGGAACCGCGCCGCCGGTCCACAACCGGATCGAGCAGGCGCTCCTCGCGACCGGCCGGGCCGACGTCTATACCATCTTCTTCGCGTTCAACAGCGACGAGCTCCGGCCGGAGTCGGACTCGACCCTGCACGAGATCGACGACGTGCTCCGCCGCCACCCCGACTGGAAGCTCGGGATCAACGGCCATACCGACAGCGTCGGCGGCGACGCGTCCAACCTCGCCCTCTCCGAGCGCCGCGCCGCCGCGGTGAAAACTGCGCTGGTGAGCCGTTTCGGCGATACGCCCGCGCGGCTCACGACCGCCGGCTACGGCAAGCGCCAGCCGAAAGCCACGAACGCCACCCTGGAAGGACGCGCGATCAACCGGCGCGTCGAACTGGTGAGACTCCCATGACCAAGACTCCGACCGCGCTCACGCTCGCCGCGCTTCCCCTGATCGCGCTCGCCGCCGGTCCGCTCACCGCTCCCACCGTGGAGCGGCCGCCGGCCACGGCGGAAGCCGCGGCGGCCGACATCATGGCACAGACCTTCGCCGCCTACGCCGCGCTCAAGTCGTACGCCGACAGCGGGACGGTCACCGACGAGTACGGCAGCGCCGAGCATCCGACCGACGACACGAGCCGCTTTCGTACCCTGATACGGCGGCCGGGGCGCTACTTCTTCGAGTTCCTGAAGCACGACAACCTGGATCGCGGCGTCATCTGGGCCGCGGCGGACGGGCTCCATGTCTGGTATCGGTCGGGGGCCTCGGTGACCGACTACCCGGTGACCAACGAGACGCCGGCGTTCAACCTGAACCAGTACTCGACCCGAAGCACCATCACGCTCATCGCGCCGCTCTTCTTCTTCAAGGCGCGGCTCACCGGCACGATCACCGAGCTGACCGACGCGAAGGAGGTCGGCAGCGAGAGTATCGACGGCCATCCGTGCCACAAGATCGTCGGCGTCGCGAAGCAGGTGTACGGGACCGGCTACGAGTCGAACGCGCGGCGCACGACGGTGTGGGTCGACGAGCAGACGCTCCTCATCCGGAAGATCTTCGAGGATTGGAAGTCGCTGCCGGGGACGGTCAACCGGCGGTTCACCACGTTCTCGCCGCACGCGAATCCCACGCTGGACGACGCGAAGTTCACGTTCACGCCGCCGGAGACGCAGCAGTAACGCGAGCAGTTTACTCCCCGCCGATGAGCCCGCCGGCGCCGGCCGCCGTCCCGTCCCCGGGTGACGCGCAAGCCGGTGCAACGGGAGCCCCCGCCGGAGCGGGCGCAGGAACGTAGTACCGCTTCGGCGCTCCGCCATTGGCGGCGGCTTTCGCCGCGTTCTCACGAGCCCACGCCTCTTCGAGGTTATCCCACGCCTGCGCGCGATCCGCGCTCGCCGCCTGACTTGCCTGCTCCGTGTGCGTCATCTCCGTCTTGAGCGCCTCCGCGACCTGCGGATCCCATTTCGACGGGTCGGCGTCGTACCATCGGCTGTTCGGGTTGTTCACCTGATACCGCATGTACTCCGAGGTTGCGTCCATGTAGCGCTGCTGGGCCGTCTTCGAGGCAGCATCGGCAGCCTTGAACTCCTGTCGCGCCTGATCGAGAGTTTCCGGCGGCCTCGATGGTGGCCGCGCGGGCTCCGGAGGCTGGCAGCCGGGGTCGTTCTGCGTCTTCGACGGATCCGGCTGCGTCTTCCCCAGCGGATCCTCAGGGGGCTGCCCGCCCGGCTCCGGCGGGGGCGGTCCGCCCTGCCGCGGCCCGGGAGGCGGCCCGCCGCCCGGCGGCCGCCCGGGGCCCGGCGGCGGCTGCTTGCCCACCGGCTGCGGCTCCGGATAACTCTGAGGATCGAACTCCCGCGGGCGCGCCATCGAGGCGGCCTCGGACTCCTCCACCGAAAACATGACGAGCGGCAGGGCGACGGATATCAAGGCGATCACGCCGGCATCTCCCGCGCACTCCTTCACGCTCGACACCATGGACAGGTGCAACCCTCCGCCGAGCCCATGGGTGTGGACGTCGTTCACCACCTGCACCGCGGGGCTCGCGAGCACGCACCACATGTACAGGTTGGTGAAGGCGCCCGCGAAGCGGAGCATCGCTTTCACGTACCAGCGGGACGCGAGATCGGCGCGGGCCAGGTTGGCCGAGTACTCCCCGTCTCCCCACCCGCGTTCGCTCACGCCCAGCGTCACGCCCGTCGTCGAGTCGATCTGCCACCAGCCGCCGAAGCCGTGGCCGCCCATCGGCGACCGCGGAACGACGACGACGACGCCGCCCTGGAGATCGTCGGCTATCCGGTGCCGCGCATCGTCCGGCAGCGCGAGGCCGCTCGCCGCCCCGTCGGCGGCCGAGGTCACGGTCACCCAATCGCGCGACGCCGCGAACGCGTCGCCCGCATTCCCGGTGATCTCGGCGCCGATCCGCAGCACCGATTCGGCGTTCGTTTCCCGCACGCCGTGGCGCACCCGCACGGCGAACGCATCGTCCGCGAGCAGGTCCACGCCCACCTCGTTGGCGACGATGTCCGTCGCATCGAAAATGGACACGCCGGCGCTGTCACGCGCGGCATACAGGTGCTCGGTGAGGATGTTCGGCTGCGCCACGAAGGTGAGCGCACGGCTCTCCGAGTCGGATCGGGCCAGCGCGAGCGAGTACAGCAAGGTCGGCATCGACGCACCCGATCCGATCAGCGAATCGGCCGCCTTGCTGCCGAGCACCAGGGTACTGCGCGCCGCCGCATGGATCACGTCGCGACTGGCGAGCAGACTCTCGGTCCCGAGATGCGCCACGAACGCCGGCGCGAGCTGACACACCAGCGGCAGGATCTCCGTGCGCATCGTGAGCGCGAGACCGCGCTCGTAGCGTTGGTCGTCCGTCAGCTCGAGCTTCCGCGGCGCGCCGGCCGCGCGCGCCGCGGGACCGATCAGGTCCAGCACCGTGCGGCGGATGCGCCGCGGCGCCTCGCCGGGCACGTGGATCTCGTATTCGAGCCACGCCGCGGTAAACTGCCGGGCAGGCGCCGTCGGTTGCCCCGATGCCTTGCCGAGCGCGCCGGCCAGCGCACCGCCGAGCGCGCCCATCGGGCCACCGCCCGGCGCGCTGGCCTCGGGGTCGTCCCCCGTCGCCATGACGGCCGCCCGGGCGACGAGATCGCGGCCCACCAGGAGCATCGCCACCCAGCTCTCCTCGGCGAGCGTCGCCGCGCGCAGATCGTCCTTCGCCTCGGAGCGCGCGATCGAGTCGGCGACCCAGTCCATCGGCAGGAGCTGCAGCGTCACGTTCTGCCCGATCAGGTCGGCGGGATGGAGCGTCGCCTCGAGCGCCGTCCGCTCGGCGAAGGCGCCGCGGGCCCACTGCTCCACGACAAGACGCACGACGACCTCGTGATCGAGCTTCGCGCCGGGGATCTCGTCGAGGCCGAGCGCCGTGGCCGGCGTGGCGAGCGGCGTCGTCGCCGCGGCGGTCGAGTCGAGCAGGTCGGCGTCGACCCAGCCGCCATTCATCTGCCGCTGCACCCACCAGTGATCGCGAAGCGCACTTGCGGCGCTCTCGAGGCGCCGGCTCCGGTCCTTCGCGGGGTCGGGATGCGGCACCGCCCGCAGTAGTCGTTCGCTCTGGTCCGCCACGCGGACCCGAAGCTCGGCGAGGGCGCGGGCTCTCGCCGTGCGCGCCAGCCGGATCCGGCTCGCGATGACGTCTCCATTCAGATGGTAGCGCGCGGCCGCCGCGCGGACGGCGGGGCTGCGGTCGCGCAGTGTATCGCGAAGGTGGTCGACCACGACGTCGAGCCCGAGTTCGCGCGCGGCGGCGAGGCGCGGCAGGAGCTGCATCGCGGTCTCGGGGCTCATGTCGCCGTGCGCGAGCCGCACCGTCTCGCCCGCCCCGTGCAAGAGCGTCGCGAGCAGCAGCGCGCGGTCGAGACTGTTCCCCTGCCGGTCCATCAGCACGCCGACCGGTCCGCGCAGCCGGCCATGGTACGGAATCCACCAGGTGCTGTCGCGCACCCACGCGACGATGCGCGCCGGATCCGATCCGAGCATGCCGGCGACGTAGTCCGGATCCCAGCGGTCGCGCGGCGCGGCGCGCTCGCCGTCCTCCAGCGCGCGGAAGCTGCTGTCGATCTCGGCGAGTCGCGCCGGCGACGCACGCGCCGGCCCGTCTGGCGCCGTGGCAGCCGCGTCCGGCCGCACGCCGCGCCGGTGCAGCAGGCCGAGAGCGAGGAGCATCGCGAGCACCGCTCCGGCGATGGCGACGGGCCGCTTGCGCGCGGCGGGCACGACTGTCATGGCGACGGCCCTCCCTGCGGACAGCTCGGGTTGCAGACGTTGATCGTGATCCGGTAGCTCCCGCGGGCGGCGGTGCCCTCGCCGGTCATCGTGCGCACCGACGACGACGCGACGAACAGCTTCCCGTCGGCGCTCGAGACCGGAAGCTCGATGGAGCCGCCCAATCCGGCGTGGCTCAGGATGAAGTGCGCGTCCTTGTACGGGAGGTCGGCGGAGTTGACGACCGGAAAGAGCGCGAGCGCCGAGAGAAACACGTACACCACGTGCGCATGCTCGTCGAGGTCGCTCGCAGCCGGCTGAAGGTGGATCGTGATGCGATCGTGCCCGTATTCGGCGGTGACGGGAATGTTGAACGATTTCGGCAGGAGCGCGAAGGCCACCTTGCCCATCTTGAGCATCGTCGTGCTGAACGGCGTCGCGGCCGGTATCCGGCGCACGTGGAACGTCGTCGCGTACGCGTCGAGCTTGGGGAAGAGCACGCGCACTGCGTCCTCCCACACGCCGAACCGCGTTGCCACGCCGAGGAACTCGCCGGTCATCGGGATCGGCCCGGCGGCGCCGGTGGCCTTGGGGTAGCGAAGGTCGAGGACGCCGCTGACCTCCTCGTCGTAGCGCCACCATGGTGCGAGATCCCGGGAGAACTCCGCGTCGAGCCGGGCCGTAAACGTCCCGATGAACCGCTCGCAACTGGCGCCGAAGAGTTTCTGGACGACGAACTGCGTGACGTCGCCCAGTATGCCGGTAATCGTCCCGTCGAGACTCACCGTTTCGCCGAGGCGGTGCTGACTGACGCCGCGTGCCCCGGCCACGACTCCGACCTTGAGGAACTGACTGATGGCGAACTTGGCGTTCTCGTTCTCGACACCGGCGACACCGCTCAGCGCATCGGTCGCGACCTTGTCGTAGAAGATGTTGTTCACGATCTCGATCGGCGTCCCGACGAGATCGAACAGCAGCGAGGCGAAGCCGAGTCCCTCGTTGACGCGGTCGAGCTGCTCGCAGTACGTCCCCTCCCGCGCCAGTTTCGATTGGTGGGCGCGCTGCTCGGCCGAGGACTCCTGCCAGCGCTGCAGCTGATCCACGTACTTCGCCACCGGCGCCGCCGAAGCCGGCGCGCGCTGGAGCATCTCGCCGAGCTTGTCGAACGCGTCGGCAACGACCGGCATCTGCTCTCGCAGCGCCCTGGCCCGCTCCTGCACGCCGGCCAGCCGGCGCGCGAGCTCGTCGCGCGGCGGGGACGCCGGGAGCTCGGCCACGAGATCCGCCACATCGCCGAGCGCCGCGTCCGCGGCGGTGAGGTCGGCCTCCACCTCGCGATCGATGTCTCCTGTCGCGGACGACGCGCTGGCCACGGTGAAGGACGTCGTGTCCCGTGCGCGTCCGCTCGGCGAGTAGGCCGTCACCCGATAGCGGCCGTCCACGGTCGTCCGGTCGTAACCCGCCGAGAATTGTCCGAGCGAATCCGCCGTCGTCGTGAGCACGTCGGGCCCGGACGCGGCCGGGCGCGCGATCTCGATCCGGATCGCGGCCGCGTGCGCGTCGAGATCTGCGGTGCCATTGATCGTGACCCGCCGGCCCGGCAGCACGGTGGCCGGCGTGACACCAACCTCCACCCTGGCGCCCTGGCCGGCCCGGGCATCCTGCGCGGCCGCGGCGATCCACGGAATGCCGAGCGCCACGAGCGGCGTGAGCCGGAGCAGCCGCACTCTCGCCACGATTGCCTCCCGTATCGGGAACGCGCCGCGCCGGCAGCGCGCCGGCGCCGTGCGATGAACCGGCCTGCGAGGAACGCACCGATTCCGGGCGTCATCCCTCAGCGATACCACCCACCGCACACGGTTCTCCCGGACGCGCCATGCCGGCATGAGGGAATCCCGGGCCGATCCGGGCGTTGGTGAGATGAGGCGCACCGACCGCGCTCGTTCCATTCAGCCAGGAGAACACACCGATGCGTCGCCTGCTCGCTCCGGCACTCGTCGCGACACTCACCGCCGCCGCGCCCGCGCCGTGGCACGCCGCCGCGCCGATCCAGATCTGCCTCGCGCCGACCACCGTCGACGCCGGCTCCGTCGGCGACGCCGCCGGAGCGGTCCGCGAGACGTTCACCGGCTTCCTCGCCGGCCCGAGGTTCACGCTGACGCCGCTCGAGGCCCGCCTCGAATCGCAGGCGCGTGAGGAGGCGAAGGCGGGCAACTGCCCCTACCTCCTCCTCACCCATGTCAAGCACACGCACAAGCAGGGCGGCGGCGGCATCCTCGGCCGCGCCGCCGCGGGCGCCGCGCAGCAAGGCGCGTGGAGCGCGGGCACGGCGATCGGCTCGGTCGGCGGACGGGTCGCGGCGGGTGCCGCCGCGGGCGCGGCGGGTGCCGCCGCTTCGAATTACGCCAGCAGCATCAAGTCGAAGGACGAGCTCACCCTGAGCTACCGGCTCGAATCGGCCGGCGGCACGGCACTCCTCGACAAGAGCGACAAGCACAAGGCCGAGTCCGATGGCGAGGATCTGCTGACGCCGATGGTCCAGAAGGCGGCGGAGGCGATCGTCTCGGCCGTATCCACGAACCAGCACTGAAAGAGGACCGACCGATGCGCCTGACGACAATCGCGCTCTCCGGCCTGCTGGCCGCGCTCGCCCCGGCCGGGCTCACAGCCCAGTCGTTCGAGGGCGTCGTGACCGCGACGAGCTTCGGCAGCGGGAAGGCCCGGCCGATGACGATCGAGGTAAAGGGCCGCCGCTGGCGGGGCCAGGACGAGCGGGGCCAGGGCATGATCTCGGACGGGAACGGATCGATCATCGTGGACGCCGAGCACCACACGTACCGCCGGATGCCGGACCTGTTCGGCGCCATGTCGGCCATGGCACAACGCGTCACGCTCGTGTCCACCGGCAAGCACGACACCGTCGCCGGGCAGGACTGCCAGTACTACACCCCGCACGCCGAGGGTTTCCCGCCGGACGGCTCGCAGATGTGCATCACGCAGGCGTTCGGCTTCGTGGCGATCGAGAGCGGGCTCAACTACTGCAGCGCCATCGCCAGCAAGATGCGGAGCGAGTTCACCAAGGGCTGCTTCCTGCTCAAGGTGGTCGATCGGCGCGGCAATCCGGTGTACACCGTGACCGGAATCACTCGCCGCCCCGTGAGCGATGCCGAGTTCGCGCCACCCGCGGGCTACACCGAGATGAAGACGCAGGGCATGTCGGCCGACGCCGGGAACAACTGACGGTGCGGAGCGCCCTCGGCGGCGCGAGCGTCGTCGCTCTGGCGCTCGCCGCAGCGATCGGCGAAGCATCGGCGTGCCGCCCTGCTCGGCCCGCACGCGCCGCTGCCCGCGCCGCAGCCGGGCACGGCCCCGTCGCCGAGCCGCCGGCCGACACGAGCGGGCTCCTCGTCGTGCCGCTCGTCGGTGGACGGAACGACGTGCGGCGGATCGAATCTCAGCTCGACAGCGTTGCCGTGGGGGACGCGGACCTTCGCCCCGATTCGGTCGACGCGATGCTCACCGGCCGCGGCTCGAACGAGCGGTCTCCGGGCGACCCGGCGGGTGAGGGCGCCTCCGCGCCGAGCGGCGGCGCTGCCGTTCTGCGGCCGGCGCAGTCCGATCCGACCGCCATCCTCGACCCCCGTCTTCCGTCCGAAACGGGGATTCCCATCGCGCGCGGGCTGCGCCTCACGTCGGCCCACCACTTCCCCGACGGCGACCGCGAGAACGTCGTCTCGCTGAGCGGGGTATCGGCCGAAGGCGTCGAGTACGCGTGGCATGTCCACGAGGAGCGCGGGCACGCAGGACCGAACGAGGACACGTTCAGCCGCATCGTGAGCGCGGCCGATCTCGCGCGCGCGCCGCGGCTCAACCAGGTGTTCCAGCGAGGCGTGCACGAGGCGACGCCGGGCTACACGGCAATGTCGCTCTCGCGCGCGGTGTACGCCGAGCTCCGTCGCGGCGCTGCCGTCCGGTTCTCCATCACCGATATCGACCGCCCGGCGCTCGGCGCGGGCGCGGCCGCGCCGGGCGACAAGATCGGCGGCCAGCTCGGCGGCATGGTGGAGGGGATCACCTCGCCGCGCGTGACGCTCCACGGCACGCTCGCGCCCGTCGCAGCCGCGCCCGAGTCGCTCGCCGTGCTGCTCGACGGCCGGCGCGTCCGTCTCCCCGCCCTGCATCTGCGCGGCGCGTTCACGTACGACGACCGGCGCGTCGGCGGCGACTACTGGGTGCTCGCCGACAGCGCCGACCCGCTCATCCTGCGCGAGGCCGGGGGCGGCGAGGATCTCCGCATCATCCGCATCGACCGCCCCTCCGGATCGTCCGTCGAAGGCGAGCTCGCGGGATCCCGCTGCCGGGCCGAGCTCCCCGGCGTCTACTTCGCCTTCGCGAGCGCCGAGCTCGAGCCGGAATCGGACGCGGCGCTCGCGGGCGTGGCGCGCATGCTCGCGAGCCATCCCGACTGGTCGCTCACGATCGAAGGCCACACCGACAGCATCGGCGGCGCGGCTTCGAACCAGGGACTGTCGGAGCGGCGGGCCGAGGCGGTGCGTGCGGCGCTCGTGTCGCGGTACGGCATCGCGGCGTCGCGCCTCGCAGCCAAGGGCTTCGGCGCGACGCGCCCGCTCGAATCGAACGCGACCGTCGAAGGACGCGCGCGGAACCGGCGGGTGGAGGCGGTGCGCCCGTGCGGCGCCTGACACCGGCGGCCGCGCGATCGGCGGCGCAGCCGGTCGCGCAACTCCGCCCGGCCGTGAACGGCGTCCGCGATACGCGCGACAGCACGCACCCGAGGGGAGGAGCGATGCATCCCCGAATCGTCACCTTCGCGTGGCCCGCGCTGGTCGCCGCGTTCGCGCTCGCCGGCTGCGGCCGCGGGCGCGACGCGGGCGCGACCATCGCGAGCGCCGGCGGCGCCGCCGCGAGCACCGAATCCGGCGCCGTCGCACCGAAGACGCAACCCGATCGCCCCGATCCATGCGCGTGGGTGACGGCCGCCGAGGCGACGCGGCTCCTCGGGCCGCTCGCCGGACCGCCGCATCGCGGACACGAGTACGACGACCCCGCACCCGACGCAGACGGAACGGCGTGCGTCTACCCGCTCGCTCCGCGCGACGGTGTGCCCGAAGGGTCGGAGGTCGCGGTGGACCTCGACCTCGAGAGTGCCACCGGCGCCGAGACCGCCGCGCACACCGTCGGCGGCATGGTCGCGAAGCAGCTCGGGAGTCTCGGAGGGAAGCCGCTCATGCCGACAGCGGCCGAGTCGGCGAGCGCCGCCGCGGCGCAGCACAAGTTGGGCTGGGACTATCTCGGCGGCTACAGCCAGGAGCTCACCGGTCGCGTGGGGCACGTTGCGATTCGTGCGTCGTGGGGCGGGGCCCACCCGGTCGCCGACTCGGTGCTTGCCCTCGTGACGCTGATCCGCGACCGCATCCCCGACGAGCCGTTCGCCTCGGCGGAGCTCGACTCTGGCCGGCGCGGCGCCGGCGACGCCTGCGCGCTCCTCACCCGCGCCGAAGTCGAGAACGTCGTCGGCCCGCTCACGATCGCACCGTACCACTCGCGCGCCTTTACCGCGCTCGCCGACCCCGGCGGCGGCGGGTGCAGCTACTACACCGGCCATCACCGGGTCTTCTCGATCCAGCCGACATGGGCGCAGGGGAAGCGGCTCTACCGCTTGCTCGGTGGGCTCAACCAGGTGGTCGGGTCGAAGCTCGCCGTGGCGACGGGCGCGGACACGCTCGAGGGTACCTGGGACCAGGTGAGCTCGACCGGCGCCGGCGTCCTCTACTTCCTCAAGGGCGATCGGATGCTCGCCGTCGCGTACGGCGTCTCGACGGCGGATCTCCCCGGCGCGCTGCGGCTCGCGTCGACGGCGGTGGCCCGGCTTGCGGCGACGCGCTGACCGGCGCGAGCACCCGCAAACGACGCAGCGCCCGGGAGCGAAAGCTCCCGGGCGCTGCGCGTCAGGCAACTGCCAGGATCTGCCGAGCCGGGCTACAGCTCGTCGTCGGGCAGGCCGGCCACCGCGGCGAGCGCGGCTTCCGGCTGCACTTCCCCTTCCGCCGGCATCGGCGGGGGCTCGAACCCTTCCGGCGGCTCGATGTCGATCTCGGCGTAGCGGTAGATGCCGCTGCCCGCCGGGATCAGGTGCCCGATGATGATGTTCTCCTTGAGGCCCAGGAGGTCGTCCTTGGCCCCGCGGATCGCCGCATCGGTCAGCACCCGCGTGGTCTCCTGGAATGACGCCGCCGAGATGAACGACTGCGTCGTGAGGCTCGCCTTGGTGATCCCCAGCAGCACCGGCTCGGCTTCGGCCGGCTCGCCCTTGCGCTTGGTGGTGCGCTCGTTCTCCTCGCGGAAGGAGAGCTTGTCCACCGTCTCCCCCTCGAGGAAGTCGGTGTCGCCCGGGTCGGTCACGCGCACCTTCTGGAGCATCTGCCGCACGATCACGCCGATGTGCTTGTCCGAGATGCGGACGCCCTGGAGGCGGTAGACCTCCTGCACCTCGTTCAGCAGATACTCCTGCACCGCGCGCGGCCCCTTGATCCGCAGGATGTCGTGCGGATTCACCGGACCCTCGGTGAGGCGATCGCCGGCGCGCACCTTGTCGCCCTCGTGCACCCGGAGGTGCTTGCCGGCCGGCACCTCGTACAGCTGCGGCTCGACCGGCACCTCGCCCTGCTCGTGCGGGTAGACGTAGATCTCGCGCTTGCCGCGCTTGATCTCGCCGAACTTGACCACGCCGTCGATCTCGGAGATCGTCGCCGGATCCTTCGGCCGGCGCGCCTCGAACAGCTCGGCGATGCGCGGCAGGCCGCCGGTGATGTCGCGCGTCTTGTACGCCTCGCGCGGGATCTTGGTGACCGTGATGCCCTTCAGCACCTTCACCGGCGCCGACAGGTAGACCGTCTTGTCCTTCGACTCCTTCTTGCTCTTCGACGGCCACGCCACGTTGATCGGGTACTCCTCGACGTGGAACCGCGTGCTCCACGGGTTGGCGCCGTCCGGAATGTCCATCGCGCGGCTCACCAGGTCGGTCGGCGAGCCCAGAATGATGCGGCTCCCCTCCGCCAGCGTGTATTCCTGGGGGTCCTTCCGGTTCGGCATGTAAACCAGCACCGACGGGTGCAGCTCGCGGTCCGGATCGGCGGTGACCACCAGCGACCGGAGCCCGGTGCCCTCGTCCAGCTCCTCGCGGAGCGTGGAGCCCGGCACCAGGTCCTTCCACCGGAGCTCGCCGTCGGTCTTGATGATCGACGGGTTGCTGTACGGATCCCAGGTGTAGAGGATCGTCCCGCGCTTCCCCTCGTTGTCGCCGCGGGTGACGTGGTCGCCCTCCTTCACCTGGAGCAGCGCGCCCTCCGGCACCGGATAGCGGTTGAGCACCCGCTCCGGGTCCTTCGGATCGACGACGAGGGTGCCTTCCTTCTCCTCCTCCTCGATGCCTTCGTCTTCGCGGGTCAGCACGATGCGGACGCTGCCCTTGGTGCCGTCCTCATACTCGACCGGCACGTCGGCCCACTCGAGATCGTCGGTGTACCGCGCCACGCCGTCGGCCCGCGCCCGCCGCTCCGCCTCTTCCGCGATGCGGCTCGACGTACCGCCGATGTGGAAGGTGCGCAGCGTGAGCTGGGTGCCCGGCTCGCCGATGGACTGCGCGGCCAGGATGCCGACCGCTTCGCCCATGTCCACCCGGTCCATGGTCGCGAGGTTCCGGCCGTAGCACATGCGACAGATGCCGCGCCGCGCCTCGCAGGTGAGCACGCTCCGGATCTTCACCTTCTCGATTCCGGCGTCCTCGATCTTGGCCGCGGCCGCCTCGTCGATCAGGCCGCCCGCCTGCACCAGGAGCAGCTGGTCGCCGTGCTCGTCCAGCTCGTGCGGATCGAACACGTCCTCCGCCGCGACCGAGCCGAGGATGCGCTCCCGCAGCGGCTCGATGATGTCCTCGCCTTCCTTGAGCGACGCGATGTCGAGGCCCAGGATGGTGCCGCAATCCTCTTCGGTGACCGTGACGTCCTGCGCCACGTCCACCAGACGGCGGGTGAGGTAGCCGGCGTCGGCCGTCTTGAGGGCGGTGTCGGCCAGACCCTTGCGGGCGCCGTGGGTCGAGATGAAGTACTCGAGCACGGTGAGGCCTTCGCGGAAGTTCGACTTGATCGGGCTCTCGATGATCTCGCCGATCCCGCCGGTCAGCTTCTTCTGCGGCTTGGCCATCAGGCCGCGCATCCCGGCGAGCTGCCGGATCTGGTCGCGGCTGCCGCGGCTGCCGGAGTCGAACATCATGAACACCGGGTTGAACCCGCCGCGGGAGAGCCGCATCGAGCTGATCATCGCCTCGGCCACGTCGTTGTTGGCGTGGGTCCAGGCGTCGATCACCTTGTTGTAGCGCTCACCGAACGTGATCTGGCCGGTGTTGTACGCCTTCTGGAACCGCTTGACGCGCTGATCCGCGTCGGAGAGGAGCTCGGCCTTCTCCGCCGGGATCTCCAGGTCCTCGATGCCGATGCTGACGCCGCCGCCGGTGGCGAACCGGAAGCCGAACTCCTTCAGCCGGTCGAGGAAGGTGACGGTGTCACCCAGCCCGGCGAGCCGGTAGCTCTCGAGCACCAGCCCCGACAGCTCCTTCTTCTTCATCAGCGCGTCGCGGAAGCCGCTCTGCGCCACCACCGCGCGGGGCACGATGCTGTTGAACAGCACCCGGCCGACGGTCGTCCGCAGCCAGCGCGCCTGCGGCTGAGCCGCGCCGCGCGGCGGCACGTACCAGAAGTGGATCGCCGTGTGGTACTTGACGCTGCCGCTCAGCAGCGCCATCTCCAGCTCGGCCAGCGTGCCGAAGTGCTTGGCGTCCTTCCACAGCCGCTGGCGGGTCTCCTCGCCCCGGGGCCCGGCCTTGCGCAGCTCCTCCTCGAACCCCGCCGGCAGCTTGGTGAGGAAGTAGCTCCCCAGCACCATGTCCTGCGAGGGCTCCGCCACCGGACGCCCGTCCGACGGCTTGAGGATGTTGTTCGAGCTGATCATCAGCAGCCGCGCCTCGAGCTGCGCCTCGAACGAGAGCGGCACGTGCACCGCCATCTGATCGCCGTCGAAGTCCGCGTTGAACGCGGCGCAGACCAGCGGGTGGATGCGGATCGCCTTGCCCTCGACCAGCACCGGCTCGAACGCCTGGATGCCCAGCCGGTGCAGCGTCGGCGCACGGTTCAGGAGCACCGGATGATCCTGGATGATCTCCTCCAGGATCTCGTATACCTCGGGACTCTCGCGCTCCACGATCTTCTTGGCGCGCTTGACCGTCTCGGCGATGCCCTTCTCCACCAGCTGGTGGATGATGAACGGCTTGAACAGCTCGACCGCCATCGTCTTGGGCAGGCCGCACTGGTGCAGCCGGAGCTCCGGGCCCACCACGATCACCGAGCGGCCGGAGTAGTCCACCCGCTTGCCGAGCAGGTTCTGGCGGAACCGGCCCTGCTTGCCCTTGAGCATGTCCGAAAGCGACTTGAGCGGACGCTTGCCGCGGCCGCGGATCGCCTTGGAGCGGCGGCCGTTGTCGAACAGCGCGTCCACCGCCTCCTGCAGCATCCGCTTCTCGTTCCGGATAATGATCTCCGGAGCGCCGAGCTCCATGAGCCGCTTGAGGCGATTGTTTCGATTGATGACGCGGCGATACAGGTCATTCAGGTCGCTGGTAGCGAAGCGGCC
>JAICWE010000103.1 GCA_025934955.1 Gemmatimonadales bacterium
CCGCTGTACCAGCTGACGAACGCCTCGACGATGTAGGCGTACGCCATGAGCCAGCCCATCGTGAGCAGCAGCTTGGCGATGTTGTCGAGGTGGCGCGTGGTGATCACGTCCTCGAGCGCGAAAATCCGGCGCAGCGGGATGAGGAGGATCAACACCATCGCGAAGCCGGAGTAGATGGCGCCGACGACGAAGTAGGGCGGAAAGATCGTGGAGTGCCAGCCGGGGAGCTGGCTGATGGCGAAGTCGAGACTCACCACGCTGTGCACCGAAATGACCAGCGGCGTCGCCAGCCCGGCGAGGAGCAGGTAGATCACGTTGTACTGCCGCCACTGCCGCGCGGCCCCGCGCCAGCCGAGCGCGAGCACCCCGTAGATCCGCCGCCGAAGGCGGCCCGGCAGCCGGTCGCGCGCGCTGGCGAAGTCGGGCACGAGGCCGAGATACCAGAAGAGCAGCGAGACGGTGAAGTACGTCGCCACCGCCGCGGCATCCCACGGCAACGCGCTCTTGAACTGCGGCCACACGCCGAACCGGGTCGGGTAGGGGAGCAGCCAGTAGAAGAACCACGGCCGGCCGAGGTGAATGATCGGGAAGAGCCCAGCGTTCACCAGCGCGAAGATCGTCATCGCCTCGGCGACGCGATTGACCGAGCCGCGCCAGCGCTGGCGGAAGAGGAGGAGGAACGCGGAGATGAACGTGCCCGCGTGTCCGATGCCGATCCACCAGACGAAGTTGATGATCGCGAACGCCCACGCGACGGGGATGTTGTTGCCCCAGACCCCGATGCCGCGGGCAAAGGTGTACCCGATGGCGCCGAAGAGCACCAGCGTACCGAGGCCGGAGACGAGCAGCAGCATGCGCCAGCGGCGCGAGCTCTGGAGCAGCGGCGCGAGCAGGCGATCGGTGAGCGCCGCGTCGTTCATCCGGCACCGGCCTCGAGCCGCGGATTCGGATTGGTGATGCGCGCCAGGTAGCGCACCCGCGGCTCGGTGCCGAGCTCGTGCAGCACCGAGTAGGCCCGCGGGTGATCGCGCCAGCGCGTCACCTCGTCCTCCGGATCGGTGAGCGATCCGAAGACGATCGCGCGGGATGGGCAGGCCTGCTGGCAGGCAGTGCGCACCTCGCCCGAGCGCAGGCCCCGGTCTTCCAGGCGGGCGCCGATCTGCGCCTCGCGAATCCGCTGCACGCAGAAGGTGCACTTCTCCATCACGCCTCTGGCCCGGACCGTCACGTCGGGGTTCTTGGCCAGCCGCTCCGTCTCCGACACCTCGGCGTTGTAATCGAACCAGTTGAAGCGGCGCACCTTGTAGGGACAGTTGTTGGAGCAGAACCGGGTTCCGACGCAGCGGTTGTACACCATCTCGTTGATGCCGTCGGGACTGTGTACCGTGGCGCTCACCGGGCAGACGTACTCGCACGGCGCCTTCTCGCACTGCTGGCAGAGCATCGGTTGGCTCAGCGCGACGGGATCGTCCGGCGTGCCGGCGAAGTAGCGGTCGATGCGGAGCCAGTGCATCTCGCGGCTGTCGCGCACGCCCTCGGGCCCGACCACCGGCACGTTGTTCTCCGCCTGGCAGGCGACGACGCAGGCGCTGCAGCCGGTGCAGGCGGCGAGGTCGATCGTCATCGCCCACTGGTCCGGTGCGGCGGACGGCGCCGGCTCGTAGAGCGAAAGCGGCTTGCCCCGTTGTCGCGGCGCGATGGTCGGCTGGCGGCGGAATTCGGTGAGGGTGGCCGCGAGAGCCAGCGGGCGGCCATCCATCCTCCAGTGACCTTGCGTGATCGCGAGCGCCGCGCGCCTGCCCAGCGGCCGCAGCGAGACGTCGCGCCGGGTGAACGGATGGGCCATGGTGCGGAGCGCGTAGCCGTCGGCGCCGACGCCGGCGGCGACCTGCTCGTCGCCGTCTCCCCGGCCCCGGCCCGCGCGGCCGTAGCCCAGCGCGACGGTGACTGCGTCGTCGGCGTGCCCCGGGGCGATCAGCGCGGGAATCGTGAGCTTGCGAGAGCCGGCGGCCAGCTCGACGAGCCCTCCCGACTCGACGCCGAACCGCGCGGCGGTGGCGGGGCTCAGCAGCGCGGCATTGCCCCAGGTGAGCTTGGTGATCGGATCCGGCAGCTCCTGCAGCCACGGGTTGTTGCCGAAGCGCCCGTCGTACGCCGCGGCGTCAGGTACCAGTGCGAGCTCGAGTCGGCCCTGGGCCGGCTCTGCCGCCATGGCCGTGTCACCGAGCAGGTGGGCGACGCCCTCGCGGGATGGACGAACGGCGATCGGCGGCGCGGCGCTGTCGGGCGCGACGCCGCGCTGGAGCATCTCGTCCCAGGTCTGCTGGAAGTCGCGCGGGGGCAGCCGGCGGCGCCAGCTCTCCTGCAGCGCGTCGTGCGGATCGGTCGCGTCGCCCGCGAGCGCGGCAAGCACGTCGGCAACGGCATGGCCGCCGTACAACGGCTCGAGCAGCGGCTGCACCAGCGACGCGGTGCCATCCCACGCGCGTCCGTCGCCCCACGACTCGAGGTAGTGCTGCGCCGGCAGGAACCAGCGACACGCGCGCGCGGTCTCGTTGCGATACAGTCCCAGATACGCCGATTCGCGCGCGCGC
>JAICWE010000049.1 GCA_025934955.1 Gemmatimonadales bacterium
AGTTCACGAGCGAGCAGCCCGAAACCGGCGTGCCGATCCGGTTGCTCGCGAGGATGTTCTGATCGCGATCAACCGAGTCGTGCACGACATGAAACTTGAACACGTCGCTGGTCGCGGCAAATGAGACGTTATGCGTGCTGCACAGGAGCCGCAGCAGACCATCGCCATCGTACCCATAGGCCACCAGCACGCCATTCGAGTAACGCAAGGTGTCGCGGCGGCCGAGCCCGTCCCACACGAAGAGCACCGAGTCGCTGGGGGTGCTGAGGCCGCCGGACGGGCGCCACCGGACGGAGAGACTGTGAAGCACTCCGGTACTTGCGTAGTTGTACATGATGCTGTCGCTGTGTGCCGCGTCATTGGGTGGCCCAAGCCGGTGCCAGGTGCGGCGCCCCGCCTGGTCCACGCCATATGCCTGGGAAATGTGCGCACTGGTATCCCGCTCCGACAGCAGGGCTCCGTTCGCGTAGTAGGATCTCAAAATCGTCTTCCCATTCGTCCGGAGCGACGTGACGTCGCCCATCACGTCGTAGCCAAGTCGCAGCGTGTCCGGATAGCCATATCGGATGTTGCCGACCGAGCTCGAATCTCCGACCGGCCAGCTCCGCTGGATGAGACGACCTCCGGCGTCGTAGGTCGACTGAACTCGGAAGCCGCGGCGCGCCTTGGCCGCGCTCACGTGGCCCGCGGGATCGTAGTAGGTCGAGTCGGTATGGGCGAGCGCGGTGTCGACCGGCACGCCGTCCGCAGTCCCCATGTCATCGATCTCGGCGATCAGTCGTCCAGCGAGGTCGTAGCGGTATGCATGCCCCACCGTGCGCGCGTCGCGGACGCTGTCGATCGGCCCGGCGCCATAGTAATAGCGCACCGAGACGGGGGCGTGGAGCGTCGGATCGACGGGGTTGCCCTCCTCCACGTGCTGCGTCACTACCGTTGTGCGGTTCAGCGCATCGTACGTGAACTCTGTATGATGCCCTGCCGCGTCGTAATGATGTTGCACACGCTGGTACAGGTCGAGGAGGTATTGCTGCACATGCTTCGTGGGCGATGTATCCGCAACGACGTTTCCGAGCGCATTGAATGCGAACCCTTCTCGTAGCTCGGCGTTATTGATCAGCCCGCGGGGATTGGTCGAGTCTGCAAACGTGTGCATCCCGAGCTCCGCCACTCCCTGCACCAGTCCGAGGAGCGGCGAGCCCGGTGTCGTGATGTAGTCAAACCGAGTCTGATGACCATTCGGGGCGGTCACCAGAGAGGTCAGACCCCACTGGTTATACGAGTAGAAAGTCTTGAGACCTGCCGGGTCGATGATTGTATCCGGCGAGTCGGGCGCCGTCGGCGCTCCGTAGCCCCAATGTGAGACAGCCGTCGGAAGTGCGCCGGACAGGCCCGTCGTGATGTTCTGCATGTCGGTCAGATTGCCGCGGGCGTCGTATACAAGACTATCAACTGCGCCGTTCGGCCGGACGATGTGCGTGGCAAGGGCTGGCGCGGTCCCCGAGCCGCGAGAGACCTGAGTCTGCGCACCATTCGGATCGACCATGCGAGTTGGGGCTCCCCATCGATCCACCCAGACCTTCGCCACATCGGCCACGTCCGAGCGTGGCCCGTCCACCCGCGTGTAGCTGGAATCCAGGACGTCGGCGGCGGCACCGTTGAGGCCGACAAACTCCCACGGTCGCACCGCAGTGATCCCAGAATCGGCGGCGCCGGTCCCGAACGGAATCGCGAACCGGGTCAGGCGTCCACTCGCGTACGAGTAGTGCGCGGTGGCTGCCCGCCGCGACGTGCGGCCGGAGAGCCGGTTGGAAGCGTCGTACGCGAAACCGGTGCTGACGAGGTCGGGGTCCTTGAGGGAGGTCAGCTGACCGCCAGCCATCGTTGCAGAGAGCACCCGGCCAGCGGGGTCGGTGATCGATTGCAGCAGACCAGTTGTCGCATTGTAGGCGAAGGCATAGGTGGTCCCGCTCGGTTGATTGCTCGGCGGCACGCGGATGGTGCTGATGCTGCCGTTGCCGTTGTAGGAGATGAACGTGGTGTCGCCGATCCGATTGATGGTCTGGATGTGCCGGCCGGCGGCATCGTAGACGATCTTGATCCCGTGGCGGAGCGTGCGGGAGTACCGCTGGCTGGCGTTGTCCTGAATCAAGGTGTCGGGGAACGCCTCGGCCGCGCCGACCCAGCGGGTCTGACCGCTGGGCGCGCTCCCCGGCTGGAAGAGCTTGACCGACCCATCGGCGCCGTAGAGTGCGACCGGTCCCCCGGTGCCGCTCAAGATGGCAAGCTGCTCGACGCCGGCGGGCCACCAACCCGCGCCGTAGCTCGAGCTCGCGCGGTTGTTGACCAGGAACTGCCCGCCGATCGTGTCGGCGTAGCTCGGGCCGCCGTTGTACCGGTTCGTCACAATGAGCCGGAACGGATAGCTGCCGCTCGCAGAACCGTGTGCGTCCCAGGAGAGCGCCACCTGACGCGTCTCGGCCAGCAGTTGCCCACCGGGGTTACCCCACGGCGTGTAGCTCGCCGTGTGCGCCGACAGCCAGGTCGTGCCCGTGGTGTTCACCTGGAGCTCGGCGACGATCGTGTCGGGTCGGGCGATAGTATTGCCGCCCTCGGTCACGGCCGCCGCGGCGATCGGCGTGGGCGACGCCTGCGCGGTGGAGTACACGAGCGTCAGCGCGCGCTCCTTGTTGAGCGTGCGGTAGCCCGGCAGGCTGTGGCTCACCAGGAGCTCGCCGCATTGCCAGGCGGCCGCCTCACCGGCGCCGAGCGTGAGGCAGCGGGAGCGCGATTGGACGCTGTCGTTCTCGTTGCGCAGCGCCACCGCCGGCGCGGCGGGGGGCGGTGGGAGCACGACGGAGAAGAATTTGTCGTTGCCCGAGAGCTGACGGGTCTCGATGACGTAGGCCTGGACCCCGACGCTCGAGAGCTGCGGGACCGAGGTCGTCGAGTAGATCACGTAGACCGTGGCCGACGCGCCGGCATCCAGGTCACCGGTCCAGCCGGGCGCGCTGATGGCGCAGTTCGGCGCAATGGAGCCGGTGGAGCGGCAACTCAGCCGGATGCCGCTGACCGGCGTCGGGCCCACGTTGGTAACGACAAACGGCGTCGAGGTGAAGGGGCCGCTGTTGGGGTACCGAGACGGATCGGTTTGCCCGTCGGTGGACACCTGAATGGGACTGCTCTGCGCGAGGGGACTCGGCTTGCTCTGCGCGGCGGCGGCGGCGCACGGCAGCAGCGCTGCGAGCGTGAGCACTAGCGCCCAGCGAGTTAGCGATGCGAGCCCGCCGCGGCCCGGACCCTCGTTGGCGAACTCGTCAACCCTCCCTTGGCGATCTCGCCAACGTGCGCTTCGGGCCGGGTGGCTCGATGCCCGGTGGCTCGAGCTGGTGGGGGGGGCGCCCGAGGAGACGCGCGGAGCCCGGAGCCGACCCTGAACGGGTAGCTCGCCTGGCTCGTGCCGGTGAGATGAACGGTGAGGACGACGGTGAGGCCGGAGGAGTTCGGGCTCAGCAGTCAGCAACAGGGAACGGAGTAACGCGCACAGCGAGCCAACGGCGAAACGGCGAACCGGACGAGGCACGACACACTCCGCGAGTGGGGTCGTGTCTCCCTAAGGCAGTCCGCGTGCCGGATGAGCCCGCGCGCCAACTACTTCGTACGCCACCACATCGGTGCGACGCCGAGTCCGGCGCGTATTCTCATTTCTCACAATTGTCGGCCGCTATTCTCAATTCTGAGAATATCGGCGCCGTGCGTCGACGCGCCGCGTCGTCTGCCGCCCGCGTGACGTCCCAGGTCACTCGCCGCGCGCGTCTCCGCCCGCACCCGCCGCGTCATCGCCGGCGGTCGGCGGCTGTCGCCGGGACGCGCGGCGTCTTCCTCCGCGGACTCGAACGCCGAGCGGTGGGCGAGGAGCTGCGCCAGCGCGAAGACGCGGTCGGGATCGCGGAGGAGATCGGCGGCGCCGGCGCCAGCGCGGTACAACTCAGAGTGCAGTGGTCGGTGCTCTCGCCGGTGTTCATGACGGTGAAGACGACGGTGTTTCCCCGGGTGTTCGGACTCACCTGCGACGCGGTCTGGCGGGGCCGACCCGTACAACCGAAAGCGTCACGAGCAGGCGCTCGTCGTGCTCCACGCTAAGTGAGTCGTCTGTCAGCCAAGCCGCGCGAACAACCGATCGCATCGTTCCGGAGTCGAGTGTCATATTCGTCGGCGCGACAGCCGAGAACACATTAGCGGGCGTAGGTCCAAGGCGCTGTCGAGCGGGCAGCACCGACACCCCGAAGCTGTACTTTGTCAGCGCCCCACAGGTCCGCATGAAGACGACCGCCTTGGATGTAACGCTGATCCGTCGGGCTATCCGGATAAGGGATGCCAAACAGTGCGCACGTCACGCTGACATGGTGTGACCTATCAGCGTCGTAAGGCTCGGCTGCCGCATCTGCAGCCCGCAGGAGCGTTGGTGTCGAGTCGCCGGCCGCCGCACCGGTGGCACCGTAGTTGAAGTTGCCGAACGGCTCCAAGACTAGTCGCCGCACCCCTCGGGGCGCGCGTAACTCAGACCGATCTCATCGTTCAGAGTGATACGGATGATGTGGCCGAACGAATCGTTGGTAGCCAAGATCAAACTGTCGATGACCTCGGCACTGTTCAACCGATATGCACCGACGATCTCTCGACCCGACGGCACCCTTACGGCGGGGCCGCACGCGAGCGTCGCGGAGATCGCCGCACTGGACACGACCATCAATGCAGTCCGAATGGAGGTCCGCGTCAGCGCCGCGCGGCGTCCCCGAGCAGCCCGCAGCGGGCGAACTCGAAGTCGCCCGTCGAGAGCCCGTGCAAATAGAGCTCCGGCAAGAGGGCGCCGACCTCGCGGGGGCGGCGCGGGAAGAGCGGTAGCACGCGGCTCACGAAACGCTCGTCCAGATCCCGCACGCGGGGCCGCTGCACGGTGATGGTCCCGCTGGTCAGCGCGAGCTGCCGCGGCTTGCCGTAGCCGTGGCCCGGCCGAGCAAGGCATCGACCTCCTCCTCGAGCAACCGCTGGACGAACTGCTGAATGTGCTCCCGGGCGTACGTCTCGAGCGTCGTCCAGAGCGGGCTGGCCCGGGCACGCGCGCTCGGGCTTGACGCGGCGCGGCCGTCGATGATCTTGGACCGGGGCGGTGGCCCCTTTCTGGTTGCCGGCATGCTCCCGGGGGTGATGGCTCAGCCGAGAAGGTCGTCACCGCCTTCCGCTTGTTTCCACCCTTTCTGACGATAGCTCCTCTGAATCGGGGAGGCTTGCCAGTGATGCACCGGCACCTACTGTTCACGTCGACTCAGCCGCCTGCGGTGGTGCTCGCGAATCTGAGCACGATCGGCCGTAGATGGCGGGAATCGGAAGTACCGAGCCGGTTGCGGGCGTTTGGTATTTACGGCATTCGGGCGTCGATCACTGGAGATCGTTTTGTTCTCGCACCCGAACGTACTGGACGGGCCTACTTAGCAGTGTACTGTCTGGGTACCGTCCGGGCAACCAGTTCCGGAGCCGTGGTGGCCGCTCGGCTGACGCAGTGGCATGCCTTCACGCCTTACCTCCTGGTCGGAGGAGTCTACGCAATTGCAGCCTTTCTTTGGTTGCCGCCGGCAAGGGCGCTGATGCAAATGATAGGCGTGGTTGTGCTACTGACATTCTTGCTAATGGTCGCGTTTTTTCTCTCTGGAGCGGAAGTTCACGTTGAGGAGGCTGTGGAACTGGAAGCATTATTGAAGAGCGCGGGCGGCGTTATTCCCATTTCTCCGGATTGAGAGGTGATTGAATGAGATTGTGCCGGCGATCTCGGCGGAGCGGCGGTACGTGCAGGAAGATCCGGCGGAATATGCGGGTGGGGACAATCTCTACGCGTATGTCGGCGGGGTGGTGCTGGAGGCACGGGATCCGAGCGGCTTGCAGTCGCCGTACGGCCTGGCCGGGCGGGACGAGGGCTCGTGGTGGGATCCGCATGCCTGTGGTGATTGTGAGCCGGCCGGGGTCGGGCTAGCGGAGCAGTGGGACAACTTTACGTGGAATGACGCGGCGACGCCGTACTACAGCCGTCGGAGCACCAGCGACGGTCGGAGCACTCGGCACCGTCGGCGTGACCGGCACCGTCGAACCACTGGCGCCGACCGGGACCGGTCGCGCGCTCGTGCACCGGCTAGCCCGCTAAGCATACCACAGATCACACCCACCGCGGCGGCCGCGAGGAAGTAAGCCGCGATCAGGCCGATGATCCCGATGGGCAGCGCCGCGCGAAATCGTTCCGGGTCCAGCGAGTAGGCGATAAGCGCTAGAACGGAGTATGCTGCGGCGAAGTACCAAGCCGTGCGAATGGCGCCAGCGATCCTGCGTCCGGCCTGTCGCCCGTGTTGTGCTCTCCCCGTGCCAACGTGCATCGAAGTGCCCTTTCGGGAGAGTATCGGAAGCAGACTAGCTGGGATCGAAAGCACTTATGCTTCGCCTTTGTCGTCCGGCTTGTAGAACGCTGTAATACCCCAGTAGCTGCCGGATATGGCGGAAAGGACGAGTGCTAACTCGATCCGCGAATCCAATGTGTCCGTGAGGCTCGTAGTTAAAGCGATCGCGACCCAGAATGGGACCACAGCCACTGAGCCCGCCACAGCCTTGCCCACTGCGCTACGGGCGACCGGCTGCATGCAACCGATGAGCACCCCTGACACGGTGCAACCGAGCAAGTAAGCCACCAACGCCGCGCTATAAGTCGTCCCCACACTCCTAAATGCGCTCGGCCCTGCACTGATGCGTATCCCCGTAGCCAATACACAGAGGAGCACCCCGACAACTACGCCTACGAGAGCCGTAAATCGCACCCGCTCCACCCACGACGATCGAAGGTACGATCGAGTCATAGAGGCAGTCCCTGGGCTAGTTGCCCTTCAGGCACCTTATCAGCTCTGACCCGCTCTTGAATGAACCATAACCAGGTACAAAGTCCTTCCACGATAAGGAAGCCCACACGCCCTTGAGGGCGCCTTCCGAACCCTTGGCAAGGGTAACATCCCGCGGGAGGGTGGCGCCGTACTGCGCCGTCTCAACTACAGCGTCAACGGCGGCCGCCGACGCTCTCTCTTCGGCCTTACCCAAGGCTACCGCGGTAGCGTAGCGCAGGAACGGGCGCCCAGCAACCGCGCGCTGGAGGGCCCCCGCTGCGAATTGCTCGAGAGTCGCACCTACAACTGCCTTGCCAACTCCCCATAGTTCTCGTCCGCCCCAGAGGTCAATGGCTGCGTTTACCGCAAATACGGCTGCGTCCGCGCGGCACGACTCGCCTCCTGCGCCGGACAGCCGCTCAGGCGGCGGATCGTTGTCACGGATCCGATCGGTGCACAGAGGCGGATCGCCCAGCTCCGGCGGTCCGCCATATATCAAACACGCCCCCACGCCCTCGGGGTTGCCAGTATACCCGCCAATCCAGGCGTCGCCCCACTGGTCGGGGTCAGGGTCGCCGTAGACCGTCACTGGCGGGCACTGAGGCCTACAGGGTCCAGGACTCATACCGGTCGGGTCAGACAGGTTGATCGGATTGTTGTGTGCGTACACATAGAGGTTCATGCCGCCTGCGATGCCGAGCGGGTCCTCCGAAATGAAGCGGCCGAGCGCGGGATCGTAGTAGCGCGCCCCCATGTGATACAGGCCGGTTTCCTGGTCTAGTTCCTGGCTCGCAAAGCGGAACCGCACGAGTGTGCCGGAATCGGCTTGGGCGAGGCCCCAGGGGCTCAGCACATTGTAGTTCTTTAGCGGCTTTCCGCTCGCCCTGTCAGCGATGCCGATGACCGTCTGGTTGATGGGGTCAAGCAACGCGATGCCGTCGATACTGCCCTCATGCACGCTAAGCGGTGTTCCCTCGGGACGGTAGTCGTAAAGCGCGGTGATGAACCCGCTGGCGTCGGTCGCCGCGAATAGTTGGCCGCGATCATACACGTAATGCTCACTTCCCTTTGTGACGCGGCGCCCAAGAGCGTCGTAGGCGAATGTCGTCACTTGGGTGCCGTTTCTCGTGGCCTGGACCAATCGGCCCGCCGGATCCCAGGCGAATGCTAAGCTGTCCCCGGCTTTCGATTTCGAGATCAGGTTGCCGTTGAGATCGTATGCCAGCGAATAGCCGCGGAACGCGGTGTAGCGGTTTCCCACCACGATCATCGCACCCGCCGCCGCTTCCTGCCTATTGCCAGCTCGATCGTAGGCGTACGTAGCACTCATCGTATACGCGCCATACTCATTCAAGCAGCCGGCCGA
Source organism: Gemmatimonadales bacterium (assembly GCA_025934955.1). Taxonomy (GTDB): domain Bacteria; phylum Gemmatimonadota; class Gemmatimonadetes; order Gemmatimonadales; family GWC2-71-9. The sequence goes on from JAICWE010000049.1 coordinate 8,281, forward strand.
GCTCGAGTCGCACGCGGTAACGAGCTGTCCGACGGCATCGTACGCGAATCGTCGCGTGGGCCGGCTCCCGTATGTGGGCATCTGCGCGAGCACCCGTCCGACCGAATCGTAGGTTGTGGCTGCAGCGAAGAGCGGATCCAACTGATCTGCAAACTGGCCCGTGGTGCCGTTCCACCACTCCCGCGCGCCGACCGCATGGTCGCCATCAGTCGTCAGCCGCTCGGTCCAGAGATTAGCCGGCGTGTTCTGGTTGTACTCGATGATCGAAGGCACCATATCAGACGCGCGGTCCACCGCCATGCAGGCCAGAATGCACAAAGTGTCCAACTGCCCCGTCAGGCCGTTGTACCCGTACGTGCCGCTCACCACCAGTTGCGCCCCGCGGTAGAGTTGGCGAGACAATACTCGGTCGCGGATGTCGTAACCATACGTCTGCTTGAAGGTAGCGCCCGCAAGCGTCTGGTAGTCCTGGGTAAGCCGACCGTTGACGTCGTAGACCAGCGAATCGTAGGAGGCGGCATTCTGCGCCACAGTCCACCTACCGTCAGGAGCGTAGCGGTACGTATCAGTGTTCATGCCGGTTGCTGATCGCGACAGGAGCCGCCCGACAACATCATACGACAGGTTGATCACGTCGCCTTTGCGACTGCGCATCGCTCGCGCGCGGCCGCCGAGATCGTACCGGACCGAGTCGATGCGGAGCGTATCACCAAGATCGTGAATTGCGACCGGCAGACCCGCCGCGTTGTACTCGTACTTGTAGACCTGGCCTTTGGGGTCAACGATGCGGGCGGGCGTCAGTTCTGGGTTGTAGTACGTGTGGGTGGTATCACCGAGCGGATCGCGTGTCGAGATCGAGTTGTTCAACGCATCCAGGGTGTACGTCCAGGTCCCTGATTGTGGCTGCGTTACGCTCGCCACCCGTCCTAGCGAGTCGTACTGCAGCTCAGCGGAGCTCTTCCCGACAGGATCGACCGTCTTCAGCCTGTTACCCCACGTCGCCTCGTAATAGATGCGCGTCTGGTGGCTCGCCTTGTCTGTTTGAGACGTGACTCTTCCGATCGAGTCTACGAGGTATTGGACGGTGGCTGCCGTGGTGTCGCCGACAAACACCGCCCCAAGCGCTCCCTTCGGCCCGCCCGACGCGCAACAGTTGGTTCCGTCGTAGTACCAGTAAGTCGTGAGCACAACGTCACCGGACACTCGGGTCGGATCGCCCGTCGAGTTATACGCGTAGTTGATCGTCTTTCCGGTCGTGACGTTCTTCACCTGTGTGACGAGATCTCCACTGTAGGTGGATTGCATCTGCTGACCGCGAGGCGTCACGACGAGTGTCGGGTGCGAGGCGGCGTCGCGGGCGATCGTCGTTGTCTGGGCCAGCGCATCGGTGACCGACGTCGGGGCGCCGAACCCGTCGAGCGCGAAGCGGGTAGTGGCTCCCACAGCGTCGGTCAGCGCGGCGCGAACGGTATCAGGCCGCAATCCGGCCTTGGCACTCGCGGCGGTGGTTCCTCCCACCGCCGGCTGCCAAACGATGCATTCCGCAGCTGCCGACGTGGTAGTCGGCCGGCCCGCGGTTCCATCGAAAAGCGCAATGGATGGCGCCTGGCTTGACTGCAGCCGGCGGACGGAATCGTAGACGAACGAGGTCGTAAACGCTCCCCCGCGAGATGTCGTTGACGTGAGCAAGTCGCCTGTATAGCCGAGCGAATAGGCGCCGCCCGCAGGATCGGCGATTCCACTAACCCGATTGGTACCGCCCTGCATCGTCCAAGCGCTGGTCCGCCCGGTGAAGTCGCGTGCCGTCGCGAGATAGCCGCTCGCGTTGTAAGTGAGCGTGATGGCCTTGCCTTTGGGATCGACAATCTGTTGCAGCTGCGCTCCGCTCCAGATGTATTGCGTCGTGTTGCCGAAGCGATCAACCCGCTTCGTCATGCGCCCGGTTGCGTAAGAGAATTCGATGTAGGATCCATCCAGGTACGTGCGTCGAAACCAACCTGCCGTCGCGTTCTTTGTGAGCGTTCCCACCGCTCCAGTGGGCGTGGTGAAGCTGACGTTGGAGCAGCAGAGGAAATTGTAGTAATACGCGGATCCGTCCCCCTCTACCACGACCGCCGGCTGATTCGAACCTCCGCCATATACCTGTTGGACGTCGGCCGGCCAGAACCCGACTCCGAACACGCTCTGCGAACGATCTACGACGAGGAGCCGAGTCTGTGTGGTGGTCGAAGTCACCCCACCGCTAGTCAAATTGCCCGTGATTTCGATCTGTACGTCGTATGCGCCAGTCGCAAGCCCGTTCGTTCGGGCATCTAGCGCAACGCTGATCCGCGTCGTCGCGGCCAGTGCCGTGAAGTACACGGTCGTCTGGCCATTCAGCAGCGTGAGCAGTGTGTTGGTCGAGATTCGGCGGAGCTGTACCACATAGTTTGTAATGCCAGTCGGGCCATTCGAAGTGACGTCTAGTTGCACCACCGGAGTAGGCCGTGCGGTACCGCTGTTGTAGACCACAGCGAATCTGCGGGGTGTGTCGTAGGTGTAATAGGCCGGCGTAGCGTAGCCGTAGATCAGGTTGAAGCAGCTGGCGACGCACTTGGAGAGATCCCGTACGTCCGACGCGTACGGCGCAAGGGAGACCGTCGGGGGCAATGCCTCCACGACACTGAGTGAACCCGAGGCGACCGCGCCAACCTCATCGTCGGTGATCGTCAGCGAAAGCGTCGCTGTCGTGAGCGCCCCGACGGTGTAGTTCACGTGCACGAGCACGCTGTCACCCACCCCGAGGCTCGCGTTGGTCGGAGAAACCGTCCCACAGGTCACCGCGCCCACTGACGAACAGCGGAGGGTCGCGCCGCCACTTCCCGCAGTACCGTTGTTCCGAACGACAAATGTCTCGGAGAACGCCCCAGAATTCCGCAAGCGTCCGACTTGCCCGCTGGTGCTCGTAACGAGGAAGGCCACGCCACCAGTGCCGCATCCGGTCACGCAAAGCGGCGTTACTGTGCCCGACGAGGTGCTTTGCGCATGCACGAGCCGTGGCAGCGCGAACAGAACTAGCAGAACCACAAGAGCATGCAGCGAGCCGAGAACGGCCTTACGATCCTGGCGGGGCACGACGCACTCCGGAAGTGGGGTCGCTCACCGTTAGGCACTCCTCGTGCCGCGCGCCCACCGTTGCTAACACCATGGCTTCATCGCACTTGCACTCCGGGACCCCGTGGGCCGGCATTCTCAATTCTCAGAATCGTCACGGCGATTTTCTCATTTCCGAGAATCCGTCTTGGCCGCCCGCAGCTCGACTCCCATCGACTTGAGCCGGCGGTACAGCGTCGCGGTCGAGAGTCCGAGCACGCGTGCGGTGGCGCGAACGTCGAAGCGCGCCTCGCGCAGCACCTGCTCGACGTAGCTGCGCTGGAGATCGGCGAGGGTCGGGCGATGCTCGAACTGGTACGCCGGGCGCGCGTCGTCGGACCGATTCTCGACGGTGGCGTTGATCGCGGCGGCGACGTGCCCGGCATGGACGGGACCCGAGCCGCTGAAGAACGTCGCCCGCTCAAGGACCCGCTGCAGCTCCCGCACGTTTCCAGGCCAGTCGTGGCGTCCCAGGAGTTGAAGCGCCGGCATCTCGAGAGGTGCCCGCTCCATCGCGGCGAGGAAGTGGTCCGCGAGACGCCTCAGGTCCGAGCGCCGCTCCCGGAGCGGCGGGACCGGAAGCACGATGCCCGCGACCCGATACAGGAAATCCCGGCGCCAGCGGCCGGCTGCCGCCAGGTGCTCGGGATGCTGCTGAACGCTCACGATGAGGCGAAATGGGACCGCCCGCTCCGCGGCACCGCCGACCGGCCGCACCGCCCCGGTCTCGATCACCCGGAGCAGCGCGCTCTGCACCGCGAGCGGGAGATCGGCGGCCTCGTCGAGATACAGTGTCCCGCCCGCCGCCTGCTGGATCAGCCCGTCGCGACTGTTCATCGCCCCGGTGTACGCTCCTCGCACGACACCGAAGAGCTCGGCCTCGACGAGCTCAAGGCGAAGCGACGCCACGTTGATCGAGACGAGCCGGCCGTGTCGCCCACTCTGCTTGTGGAGCAGTTGGGCGACGAGCTCCTTTCCCGCGCCGGTCGGTCCGTGGATCAGCACCGGAGCCGACAGCGGAGCTGCGCGGCGGACGTCGTCCCGGAGTCGCACGATGCTCTGATGCGCACCGATCATGCGCTCCTCGGCTTTGATCTCGTGAAGCGAAGGCGCGGCGGTCATCGGAGCGAATCCTTTGGCAGGTGCGGGGCCGTGAGACTGTCCGCATCCGCATCGGTGCGAATGATCCGCGGCGTGAGGAAGATGTAGAGCTCGGTGGAGCTGGTGCTCCGCGACGTGGAGCCGAAGAGGCCGCCCACGATCGGGAGACCCGACAGCACCGGGAGGCCGGACTGGCTCCGGTCCCTCTGGAGATCGCGGAGGCCGCCGAGGACGATGGTCTGGCCGTCGCGGACGAGGACTTGGGTGTTGGCCTCGCGGGTGGAGATGACCGGCGCGTCGAACTGGACCTCGCTCGTCGCGGCGTTGATCTCCTGCTGGATCAGGAGCGAGACGTAGCCGTCCTGATTGATCGTCGGCCTCACGGTGAGCTTGGTGCCGACGTCGCGGTACTGGACGACCTGGTCGCGCGCGGCGTTGTCGGTGGGGAGTGCCCGGCTCACCTGCACGAACGGCCGCTGCGAGCCGACGAGGAAGTGCGCCTCGGCGTTGTTGGAGGCGAGGAGCACGGGGCGCGAGACGATCTGGACGAAGCCCTTGCTCTGTGCCACGCCGAGGATCGCGTCGAGATGGCCCTTCGCCAGATGCATGATGTGGAGGACGACGTCGCCGGTGCCGCCACCGGCGAGGGTGCCGTCGAGCGTCGTGCCCCCGCCGAGACTCGCGTCCTTGAGCGCGAGGTCGGTGCCGAGGGAGAAGCTCTTGTCGCTCCGCGCCTCGACGATCAGGACTTCGATCAGGACCTGGAGAGGCCGGATGTCGAGCTGATCGACGGCATCGCGGATGACGGCGAAGTCGGCGTCCGACGCGCGCACCAGGAGAGAGTTCGTGCGCTCGTCGGGCACGACGACGGTGGGGCCGGCGAGTGTCGCGCCCTTTGGCTGTGCGGTCGCCGCTTCGGGCGGCGGCGCGGCCTGCGGTATTCCTGCGGGCGGGACGACGTTCCGGCGCAGCTCGTCGGAGAGGGTGCCAGTCGAAAGGCCGGCACGGCCGGAGAACTCGCCGCCGGCTCCGAAGAGGACATTGACGGTCGCTGCGACGTCGGCGGCGCGGGCGTGCTTGAGCCGGATGACGAAGAGCTGGATCGTGGCGCTCTTCGGCGCTGTGGCATCGGCCGCGGCGGACGCGGGCGCCGGAGGCGGCGGCGGTTTCGGGAGCACGGTGAAATAGGTCGGCTCCTCGTGCAGCTCGAGATTCTGCGGCGCGAGGATGCCCCGGAGGAGCTCGGCGACGTCACCCTGCGGCACCGGGCCGGGCGTCTCGAGCGAGACGCGTGCGGCCGGGACGTTGGCGACGACGACCGGCTTTCGGAGATAGCGGCCGAGCGCCTGGACCACGGCGCGAAGATCCGCGTCCGCGAAGCGGACGAGCAACATGTCGCCGCTCGGCTTGACGACGATGCTGTCCTGCGCCGGCGCGGGCTCGGGCGCGCTCAGCACGATGCCGATCAGCAGGAACAGCGCGGCGATCAACCGGCGCAGCGGGTGCGTGCGCTTCATCGTCCCACCTCCCGTACCGAGAGCGTCCAGGCCGTGTCCATGCCCGTCAGCGTGACGTGCTCCCGCGTAATGCGTCCGATCACCAGCGCGCCGACCACGTCACCCCGGCGGACGACGCGGGCGGTGGCCGTGCCGGGGAGCCCTTCGACCACCGCGGTGGGCTCGGCCCCCCAGACGATGCCGGTGAGCACGAGCGCCGGTTTCGGAGCGGCGGGCGGCGGGCTGTCGCCGGGGCGCGGAGCCGAGGGGTCGTAGGCGACGTCGGGCATCGTGCGGCTCGCGCGGAAAGGAGCGCGAATCGCGGCGAGGCGCGCCAGGGCGTCGGTGCTGCCGCGCGGGCGTGCCTGCGACTCGCTCGCTGCTAGGGCGGTGGCGCGTGGACGCGGAGGCGCTGGCGCACGGATCGGGACGAGGACGAGCGATGCCGCCGCGGCCGGCGCGGCGACAATGGCGCACCAGAGCGCCACGGTCAGACGCGAGCTCATCGCCGAGCTCCCGCGGAATCGGCCGGATGCTCGAAGTACCAACCCCACAGCACGGCCTCGGCGCGGATCGCCTCGGGCGCGGATCGCGGCGCGTCGGGGCGGGCCGGCACCAAGCGCATTTCTTGGACGGAGATCGCGACGGGCGACCGCTCCATCGCGGCGAGCCAGGCGACGAGACCGCGCGTATCGCTCTCGGCGGCGACGCGCACGCGGACGCGGGCGAGGTCGCCGGCACGCGCGCCGTCGGAGAGCGGCATCACCGCATCCACCCGCACACGGTTCGCCTCGGCGCTAGCGCGCACGCGGCTCGCGAGGTCGGCGAGCGCCTCACCGCCGGCGCTCCCGGTGAGGAGGCGCGGCGCGAGCGCGGGGAGCGCGGCGGCGAGGTGGCGCGCCGAGTCCTCGAGCGCCGGCATGGCGCGCAGCTCGTCGCGCACGCGCGAGAGTCGCCCCGAATCCATCGTCGCGCGCACCGACAGCGCACGACTGGCCCGCACCGCGGCCGGAGCGACGCGCGTCGCGAGGACGACGACTGCGACGAGCGACGCGCCCCACACGATGACACGCCGCTCGCGCGGGTCGAGCCGATTCCACGCGGCGAGCGTCACGGCGCGGCGTGCCGGGCGAAGACGATCGTGAAGCGCTCACGGATGCGGCCGCCGGCTGTGTCGGGCACCGTGGGAGACACGAGGCGCGCGCCGGCGGAGAGCGCGGCGGCGATCCGAGCGGGAACCGATGACGCGGCCAACGCGATGCCGCTCAACGTGCCGCTCCGGCCGTCGTCCGTGACGGCGAGCGACGTGAGGTACGCCGAGTCGGGGAGCGCGGCGGCGATCGCGGCGAGCTCCGTGGCGACGGCCGAGCGACGGCGCTCGGCGGCGCGCATCCCGTCGAGCGTCGCGGCGGCGCGGCCGAGCTCGCGGCGGGCGGAGGCGACGGCGGCGACCGGGCGGGCGAGGCGCGCGATCTCGGCCCGGTCGCGACGATCGGCGGTGAGGAGGCGGAGGACGTAGAGCGCGCCGACCAGGAGCCAGAGGGCGACGGCGGTCGCGGCGAGACGGCGGAGTCTTCGTCGGTCGGCGCGCCGGCGACGATCGAGCTCGGATGCGGGGAGCAGCTGGAACGAGCCGTCCGCCGGGGAGAGGCGGCGCACGTCGAGGCCGATGGCGCGGGCACCTTCGACCACAGCGAGGGCCCACGACTCATCGAGCGCCGCGGCATCCGCGACTCGGCGACCGGCTGCGCGACGCCGTAGCAGGCGTGATGGGTGAGACTCGCGTTGCCAGCGCGCATCGGTCACGAGCGGATGGCCGTTCCGGCGGAAGAAGCGGGAAGACTGGAGGGCCACGAGCGCGCGGAGGCGCGACTCGGAGACCGCCGGGAGTGAGCGGAGGGCGCGGCGCTGCACGAGCAACGGATCGAGCTCCACTTCGAGCGAACCGGCTCCTCTCGGCGCGTCGTGACACAACGCCTCGATCGCGCTCGCGAGATCGTCGGCGCCGGCAATTGGTGCCTCGGCCCTCCACATGATGTGACCGCGGCGCTCGGAGGTCGCGACGACCGAATCGGGTCTGACGCAAAGACGGAGCGCCGGCATCAGTCGCTCTCCCGTCGCACGACGGCGAGGCGCGTCGGTGTCGGCACGAGTGTGAGCACCGCGACCGACCGGAGCGGATAGCCGCGCACGCCGCCTTCGACCGTCGCGACGAGCACGGGCGGATCGGTCACGGTGCGCGCGGCGAGGTCCTGATGCCGGGCCAGCAGACGGTTCTGCTCCGCCGCCGGGAGCGCGCCGATGAGCCCGTCGAGATCGCTCCAGCGGCCGCCCGCCTGGCGGCGGAATGCGATCGCTTCGAGCTCGGCGGCGCCGAAGCTGGGAAGGGCCGCGAGGACCGCGAGCGGAGCGGAGTTGAGGTTGATGCGTCCGGTGCCGCGAACGGTGAGAAGCGGAGTCACCCGCGCGCGCGCCGCCGTGTCGAAGCCGCGGATCTCGCCGAGCTCGGCGACGGCGGCGAGCGGGCCGTTCCGCGGGAGCGCGCCACCGTGTTGCCGGTACCAATCGGCCTCGGCGCCGAGCGGGCGGGCGACGGCGTCGGTGTCGCGCCAGTCGAGCAGCGCCGCGACGAGCGAGTCGTCGCCCAAGAGCGTGCGGAGTGCCGCGGAATCGGCGGCGTTCACGTCGAGACGGGCGGAGGGGTCCTCGACGACGACTAGGCACCAGGCGCCGCGGCCGAGGTCCACGGTGTCGAGCGATGCCGCCGGACGGTCGGGGCGAAAGCGGGCGAGGAGGATGTCGGCGCACGCTTCGCGCGCCCAGCCGGCGCGGAGCAGCACGATGCGATTGCGGGATGCGGCGAGGTCCTCGCGCACCAGGATCAGCCCGGTGGCGGCGAGCGCGCTCAGCGCGACGACGAGCCAGAGCGCGGTGAGCAGCGCGAAGCCGCGGCAGTCCCGGATCATTCGCGCACTCATCCGCGCGCCTTCACGAGGTAGAGCGCGGTGTCGGCGATGACGCGCTCGCCGAGGTGGGACATGGTGCGCACGCGGATCGCGAGGGGGAGACTCACCGGAGAGATCCACGTCGTCGCCCAGCGCGCGTCGGCGCCGGGCTCGACCAGATAGTCGAACTCGACGCTGTCCACCGGCTCGGCGAGCGTGAGCGCTTCGGCACCGACCGTTGCGCGGAAGCGGTCGCCCGACTGCGCCAGGCGCACTGTCCTTAGCTCCGACCAACCGTGCGGCGTCGCTATGAGCACCGAAAAGGTTGCCGAGTTCGGCCGACCCTCGAAGGGGCCGTCGCCTCCCTGCCCCGCCTCCGCCGAGAGCATGGCGGCGCTGAGCCAGCGGCGAGCGTTCATGTCGCGAGCAAGCGCCAGGTCAGCGCGGTCGACCGCGCGAAGGCCGTCCGTCGCGGCGGAGAAGAGGCCGTGCGCGACGAGCGCCACGACCCCGGTGAGGAGCACGGCGACGAGCACTTCGATCAGGGTGAAGCCGGCGCGACGGCTCACGGTGTCGACTCGCCGGCGCGGTAGACGACCGTGACGAGCAGTTCCACCGCGGGCGCGCGGGGCTCGGCGACGGCGATGCGATAGAGCGTCCGCTCGGGGCGCTCGATCGAGACCTCGAACGCGGCGGCAGAATGGGTTCCGAGGCGGAGATCGAGGTCGTGCCGCGTGAGGAGAGAATACGCGGCGAGGAGCCGATCGGCGGCGGCGACGGTGCGCTCGCGCGACCCGAGCTCGCGCGCGGCGCGCGCGGACGCGCTCACGACGCCGACGATCCCGAGTCCAGCCGCGCTCACGATCGTGAGCGCGACGAGCACCTCGAGCAGCACGACGCCGCGCTCAGCGCCTGCGCTGCGCACGGGCAACCTGGTCGTGGTGCGTCGGCCGGCCGGTGAGCGGATCGGCGGCGGGGCCGATCGCACGGCCGTCGGGCAGGAAGCGGACGAGCGAGTCAGGACCGAGCGGGAGCGTGACCGACACGCCTGTCCGGATCGCGGCGGCGCGCGACCGGGCCAGACTCGCGAGGCGGGGTGACGGCGCGCGGCCGCGGAGATCGCCCAAGGCGAGCGCCGCGAGCGTCGCCAGCAGGCCGGTGATCGCGAGCGCCACGAGGAGCTCGAGGAGCGTGACACCGGCGGAACGCCGATTGTGAGGGTGGCGCATCACGAGAGCCCCGGACGGAGGCCGTACACCGCCTGGAGCAACGCCGCAGCGACGAAGGCGATCAGGCCGCCGAAGAGCACCACCAGCGCGGGCTCGAGCAGGCGCACCGCGCCCGAGACGAGCCGCTCGGCGTCGGCGGCGGCGAGGTCGCCGGCGCGGCGGAGCATCACGGCGAGCTGGCCGCTCGACTCACCGACGGCGACGAGCTGGAGCGCGTGCGGACGGAGGACGCGGTCGTCGGCGAGGGCCACGGTGAGAGGACGCCCCTGGCTCACCTCCGTCGCGGCACGGGAGAGACGCTCGGCGACGGCCGCGTCGCCGGCGACGTCGCGCGCGGCGGCGAGCGCCGACAGCAGCGGCATGCCGGAGGCGAGCATGCCGGCGAGGGCGCGCGAGAGGCGCGCCGTCGCGAGCGCGTGGCGGACGGGGCCGAGCACGGGAAGCGCGAGGAGCGCGCGGTGCCAGTGCAGTCGGCCTTCGGGGCGGGAGATCCACATGGCGAACGACACCGTGCCGAGCAGGAGCAAGAGCAGACCGGGGAGCCAGCCGCGCCGGACCAGGGACGCCGCGTCGAGGAGGAGCCGCGTCGTGGCCGGGAGCTGCTGGCCGGCCTCGGCGAGCATCTCGGCGAAGCGCGGCACGACGACGGTGGTGATGATGGCGACCGATGCCGCGCCGGCGACGAGGAGGACGATCGGGTACGCGAGCGCCTGACGCACGCGGGCCGAGAGCTCGGCTTCGCGCTCGAGATGATCGGCGAGCTCGTCGAGCGCGCGGGGGAGCTGGCTCGCGCGCTCGCCGGCGGCGACGAGATCCACCGCGATCGGGGGGATGGCGCCGTTCGACCGCGCGAGCGCGTCGGCGAAGGTGCGGCCTTCGCGGAGGCCGGTGCCGGCGAGTACGAGCGCGCCGCGGAGCGGCTCGCGCGCCAGTGATTCGGTGCTTGCGAGCGCGCGCTCGAGCGGGACGCCGGCGGTGACGAGCGAGGCGACGCTCCGGAAGGCGAGTGCCAAATCGCGGCGCCCCGCGCACGGGTGGCGCGAGCGGGCGCGATCCAGCGGCTCGAGCGCGAGCGGGTGAAGGCCCTGTGCGACGAGCCGCGCGAGGCCGTCCGGCTCGCTCTCGGCGGCGATCGCGCCGCGCACGATGCGGCCGTCGGCGCGCGCGGCGCGATAGCGGAAGGTGAGCTCGCCGGTCGCGGTCATGTCAGCGCGCGGCCGCAGGGGAGAGCGAATCGGCACTCGGCACGGACGCGGGGACGCCGGCGGAGATGTCGGCGTCCTCGCCGCTTCCGCCCTCGCGGCCGTCGCGGCCGAGGGTCAGCAGGTCGTAGGCGCCGTCCCCGACCGCGCGATAGACGTACGCGTGCCCCCACGGGTCGAGCGGCACCGCGCGCTTGAGGTAGGGACCGCGCCAGTTCCTGGGAGCGGGGTCGCCCCGCGGCGGTGCGACGAGTGCGGCGAGTCCCTGTGCCGTGGACGGGTAGTAGTCGTTGTCGAGACGGTACTGATCGAGCGCGAGCCCGAAGATATCGAGCTGGGAGCGGCCGGCGGAGAGCTTCGCGTCGCCGACGTTCCGGAAGACGAGCGGGCTCACGACGGCGGCGAGGATCGCGATCACGGTGATCACGACGAGGATCTCGATCAGCGTGAAGCCGCCACGGAAACCAGACGGATCGACCCGGTCGCGCTCAGCCCTGCAGCACACGCAGTACCTCCTCCACGGTGGTGATCCCGGCCTGTACCTTGGTCCAGGCGTCCTGCCGGAGCGTCGTCATGCCGGCCTCCCGCGCCTGCTCGCGGAGCGCCGTGACGTCGAGCGCGCGGGCGAGCGTTCCGCGCAAGTCGTCAGTGACGGCGAGCAGCTCGAAGATTCCGACCCGGCCGCGGAAGCCGGTCTCGCGGCAGGCGCCGCAGCCACGACCGCGCTCGAGCACCATGTCGCCGACGGGACGGCCGGCGAGGAGTGCCAGCGTTGACGGATCGGGCCGATACCGCTCGCGGCAGTCGGCGCAGATCCGGCGCACGAGCCGCTGGGCGAGGATGCCTTCGACCGTCGCCGCCACCATGTAGGACTCGACCTTGAGGTCCGTGAGGCGCGCGAGCGCGCTCACGGCGTCGTTGGTGTGGAGCGTCGAGAAGACGAGGTGGCCGGTCATCGCGGCCTGCACCGCGATGGCGGCGGTCTCCGCGTCCCGCATTTCGCCCACCATCAAGACGTCGGGGTCCTGGCGAAGGATGCTCCGGAGCGCCGCGGCGAAGGTGACGCCGGCTTTCGTATGCACCGGCACCTGGGTGATGCCATCCAGGTGGTACTCCACCGGATCCTCGACGGTGATGATCTTCTCCTCCGCCGGATGGCGGAGGCCGAGGGCGGCGTAGAGCGTCGTCGTCTTGCCGCTGCCGGTGGGACCGGTGGCGAGGAGGATCCCATGCGCGCGGGCGGCGAGCGCCTGGAATCGGGCGAAGCAGTCGGGCGCCATGCCGAGCTCTTCGAGGTGCACGGGCCGGCCGCCGCGGTCCAAGAGGCGGAGGACGACCGACTCGCCATGGAGCGTCGGCACGGTGGAGACGCGGAGGTCGAGCTCGCGCGACTCGAGCCGCACGCGGATGCGGCCGTCGAGGGGGACGCGGCGCTCGGCGATGTCCAGCTCGGCGAGGAGCTTGATGCGGGAGACGACGGCGGCCTGCATGGCGCGCGGCGGACTCGGGAGCTCGGTGAGGACGCCGTCGATCCGGAGGCGCACGCGCAGGCCGTCGCGGGTCGCTTCCAGGTGGATGTCGCTCGCCGAGACGTCGTGCGCGTCGCGGATCAGGAGGTTGACGAAGCGGATGACGGGCGGCTGGTTCGCGAGGGCGCGGGCGTCGGAGAGATTCTCGGAACTCGCGAACTCGCCGCCGAGATCGGCGGCGTCGAGGTCGCGGACCAGCTCCACCATGGATTCGCTCGCGGCGAAGGTGCGGCGGATGGCGTCGGCGAGCGTGTCGGCGTCCACCGGGACGAGCTCGACGGGGGCGCCGTACGAGTCGCGGAGGTCCTGAAGGGTGTCCGGGTCGGGCTCCCCGACCGCGGCGACGCGGAGGGCCGCGGCGGTCAGCTCGAGGGGGAGGAGCTGGTAGTACTCGAGGTACTCCGGGAGGAACGAGTCGGCGACTGGAAGTTTGACTTCCAGCGCGGGCGGCGCGGGGCGGCGGGCGGCGGAGGGCACGGCGCATACAGAAGGCAGCTTGCGTGCCCGGCGGCGCGGACCGGTGGTGCCTAACGGTGGCAACGACTTGCGAATCGGCGAAGCAGCGGAGAGGCGTAAACCCTTACGTCCGGGCGGGCGGCTGATGCGTCAAGCGTTACAGGTTCGTCGTCCGCTCAATTCGCCGCTGCGCGCTCCCGCCTGAGTTGGCGGTAGAAGGTCGGCCGGCTGACGCCGAGCGAGCGTGCCGCCTCGGTCTTGTTGCCTCCCGCCGCGGCCAGCGCCGCGTGCGCGCGCCGGGCGGCCGCGCGATCGTATGCCTCGCGAACGTCGCGGCCCTGTGGCGCGATGAAATAGACCGGCAGATGATCGAGGGCAATCGTGTCGCCGGCTCCGACGTGTTGTAGCGCCCACTCGCACGCCAACTTCAAGTCGCGGATGTTGCCCGGCCACCGGGCACCGACCAGCACCTCAGCGGCATCTCGTTCGAGCACCGGCGGCCTCCGACGGCCGGCGCAGAAGTCGGCGACGAAGCGCTCGGCGAGCGGCAGGATCTCGTCGCGGCGCTCGCGCAGCGGCGGCAGTGGGAGCACGAAGGGGCCAAACCGCGCCAGCAGATCGCCGCGAAACGTCTGCTGGACCACGCGTTCGTCGAGGTTCGCGTTGGTGGCCGCGAGGATGCGCACGTCCATCGGGCGGGGGCGCGATTCGCCGACGCGCTGCACCGGGCGGCCATCGAGCACGTTGAGCAGATACTCCTGAAAGTGCGGCGAGGCGGTCCCGATCTCGTCGAGGAACAGGGTACCGAGATGCGAGGCCTCGAGCAGGCCCGGCGTGTCGTGGTAGGCACCGGTGAAGGCGCCCTTGGCGTAGCCGGCGAGCTCGGCATGGAGGAGGGAGTCGGAGAGCTGAGGTGCCGATTTTTCGTTGAACCTGCCGGTGCGGCCTGACAGCGCATGGATGTGTCCGGCGAGCATGCTCTTGCCGGCGCCGGTTTCGCCGAGGATGAGCATGGGGCACTTGCAGGGAGCGAGCACTTCGCAGCGGTGCACGAGCTGGCGCACCGCTGGGGACGTGCCGAACAGCGGGGATGCTGTCATGGCGCTCCGATCGTGGTACGCCGGCGGTGGCGGAATGGCTACAATGCCTGCTTGGGCGTGGGTCGGAAGCTACGGCTCGGCCGTCAAACTAGAATCGAATCGGGGTGTCGGGCCGAGCAGCGCGATCGGAGAAGATGAAGGCAGTGGGGAAATTCGCAAGAGCGGCGCACGGGCCGGCGGGCTCGTCCGTATCGGCGTCGCGGGCTGGGATATCAGGGGACGTTACGCCGACGCCGAGCACTTCCGGACCAGCGTGCAGACCGGGCTCAACATCATGAAGGCGCTGTGCGGCTGGACCAGCGGGAGTACTTCCTGCAGCCGACGTTCGAGCTCAAGAAGGGGCGGAAGCGAACAGCCAAGCCGCGGCGGAAGAGCGCCTAGCGGCGAATCCCCTCACGCAGTACGGATGCGATAACCGCCCGGCCGCTGCCGGGCGGTTTGCGTTGCCGCAAAGACCGGAGCCGCTCTCGCAACAACGGACGACAGCGAGCCGGCTCGTGCCGCGGCTTGTGGGATGCCTGCCTAGCTGCCGGCGCAATCGGCGTGCGAGTTCCGATCGCACATGGCCGATCAACTTCGCGATGAGAATGGGGGACGGCACGCCGCCGTCGCGCGCCTCGCGGCCTAGGCGCGCGAATGAAGCGGCCCAGGCACCAGTCAGTCTGGCCGCAAGGGGCGGAGGACGTTGCGTTGCAACGCGTCAAGTCGCTCGTCTTGACTCGCCGCCGCGGCCCGCCAGGGATCAAGGCGCTCGCGCTCCGTGATGCGCCACCCCACTGAGTACATGGACTATGCGAAGCGCCCGGTCCACGGTGATCACAGCCGCGCTATCCGTCAGGGTAGCCGTGTACCCGCCGCTCCGAGTTCGTCGAAGTGAAAGAAGTGAGTCGTTGCCGCAGGCTGGAGCGGGTGGTTTGCCTAAGGCGATCGCTTGGAGCATGCAGAAGTACTTCTCTGCAAAATCCCATGCGCCAATGTCGCCGCCGAGACTGCCCAAGTCGACCAACTGATTCCACGCAGCAGTGTCCAACAGGAACTTGCTGTTCACTCTTACCGGCGATAACGCAAGTACTTGTGCGCCTCTTACCGCGAACACGGCGGTGATCAAGTCGGCGCCCGCCCACGCTGGAAACACCACGAACGTGTCGAGCGGAAACACATCAGAAACGGTCTGGAGCATGTTTCTGCAGTCCGCCTCACGCTCGATGGAGGAGGGGCCAGCACCGCGATACAGCCGCGGAAGGAATTTGCTACGCAGTTCGTACCATTGCCGCAACGCGCCGCTGCGCTGAACGGCCCTCACCGCCGGCGGAAATGCATCCGAACCGCACGTGGCGACTTGGACGGCGCTGATACTCCCGCCAGTTGTCGGTGCTGACGCGATCGGTACCATCAATCCCAGTGCCGCGATGAACTTGAGCATGCGCGCTTGTACCAATGCAAGCCAGTTCATTTGTCCGGTCCGTATAGGTCGGAGGGTGAACGCGGCGCATAGCCGCCCGCCATTCGTGCAGGGTTCTCTAGAAACACCACCGCGATCGGATGGGCATAGTTTGCATAAAAGGCGTAGTCTTGACTTGGCATGACATTATTGGGGCGGTACACAGAGAACAAGTACGCCTCGCCTACCTCATGCACAGTAACCGCACCGAGGTCGAGGCCACGGCTGGCGGCAAGTTGGTCGTTGACGTCCACTTCCCGACCGTATGCGGTACCCTGGCTCGTCCCCAGTGGAGCACCATTGCTGAATATGATGTCTAGCCTCGCCTTTCCTTGTTCCGCGCTGTTGAGGATGCCTAGCCCGAACTGGGCGGCAGCTTGGTCAGCGGCATCTGGACAACCGATGCCTACAGCGCAATTAGCTACCTGCGCCTTTCCAGCTTGATATGCTGTCATCTCATTCTGATCGCCAGTTACTGACGACATCGGGTCATTTCGCTGCGAGGCCATGCGGGTGGCGATTTGCGCATCCATCGCGTTTGACAGGAAGTCGCCATAGTGAGTCGATGCGGCGTACATCCCGCCCATCTGACTACCGACTTCGACACCGTCGATGCTATACCCGCCCCCCGCACCACCGCCCCCGCCCATCATCTGCGCCCCTTGGATCTTGCTCATGAGGTCGGCCCAGTAATCAGCATAACCCGTCGGCACCGACTTCATCATGCCGTTCCGATCGGTCGTCTCCAGCGGACTCCCATCCGTGTAGGCGTAGAGGTTAGACCCGCCGCCATATCCAGTCGGGTCCTCCGCCACGAACCGCCGAAGCGTGGGGCTGTAGTACCTCGCCCGCAGGTAGTAGTACCCCGTCTCGGCATCATACTCCCGCCCGATCCACCCGAACCGCAGCGGGACGCTCGGTCCCGCGCTGTTCGTATCCCGCTGGACCGTGAGGCCGTACGGACTGAAGCGCTGGCTCAGCCACCAGGTGCCGTCCTGCTTCACCAGCCCGCGAATCGAGCCCAGCTTGTTGCGCAGAGTGTAGTAGTGATTCCCGGCGGCATCGCGGACCGCCAAGAGAGCGTCCGTACCGAGACCGTAGGTGTACCGCAGCCCGATCGTGCCGGCCGAGTCGGTCTCGAACGCGATCTGCTCGCCGTGGTACACGAACCGCGTATAGGCGAGCGCGCCGCCCGAGCTCGTGCTGTAGACCCG
>JAICWE010000084.1 GCA_025934955.1 Gemmatimonadales bacterium
CGGTTTGGCACCTCGATGTCGGCTTATCACATCCTGGGGCTGGAGAAGGTCCCAAGGGTCCGGCTGTTCGCCGGTTAAAGTGGTACATGAGCTGGGTTCAGAACGTCGTGAGACAGTTCGGTCTGTATCCGTCGTGGGCGTGGGAGTGTTGAGGGACGTCGTCTCTAGTACGAGAGGACCGAGACGAAGCGACCGCTCGTGTACGGGCTATCCCGCCAGGGGTATCGCCCGGTAGCGATGTCGCGCGGAGATAACCGCTGAAAGCATCTAAGTGGGAAACTCTTCCCAAGATGAACACTCCTGGGGCACAAGCCCCCTAAAGGGCCCAGGGAGACTACCTGGTTGATAGGGCGCAGATGCACGGAGGGCAACCTCTTTAGTCGAGCGCTACTAATCGCCCGTGCAGTTTGATCTCTCCCATTTACAACCCGTGAGTTTCTCACCCGTCGCACCGTGCACGCGTAAGCGTACGCATCCGCGACCACCATCCATCTGCCGATTGTCGGGCGCCCGCACCCTGCTACTGCACGGTGCCAAGGCGCCCAACAGCTCGGCTGACGACTAGCGCGCAGGGGCCACACCCGTTCCCATTCCGAACACGGCAGTTAAGCCCTGTAGCGCCGATGGTACTGCCATCGAGAGATGGTGGGAGAGTAGGCCGTCGCCAGCCTTTTCTTGGAGGCCCGGAATCGTTCGCGATCCCGGGCCTCTTTTCTTGAGCATACCGGAGGAGGCCGCGATGTGGGGCATTGACGATGCCGTCGCGCGGCTGGCCGGAGGGAGCATTCCGCTCGGGCTCCTCGTGGCTGTGCTCCTGGGTCTGCGCCACGCCACCGACCCGGACCATCTGACCGCGGTCTCCACGCTCGTGCTGGGTGACAGGCGCTACGGCGCCCAAAGTGCCGGGCTGCTCGGTCTCTGCTGGGGCCTGGGCCACGCCAGCACGCTCGTCGCCTTCGGTCTGCCCGTCGTCCTGTTCCGCCACTACCTCCCGCTGCCGGCACAGGCCGCCGCGGAGACGGTGATCGGGATGCTGATCGCCGCACTGGCCGTACGACTCCTGGTCCGGTGGCGGCGCGGCCATCTGCATCAACACGCCCACAATCACGGCATACTCGTACACAGCCACCCGCACGTGCACGAGGAGCGGAGTTGCTCACCGGGTCACGTCGCCTCCGTAGCGGTGCCCCACGGACACGTCCATCGCGAGGCGATGGGCCGCTCGCCGGCCGCCGCGTTCGGCATCGGTCTGGTGCACGGGGTGGGCGGCTCGGCCGGAGTTGGGGTGCTGCTGGTGAGCGCGCTGCCAAGGCCGGTTCCGGGCGCCGTGGCACTGCTGCTGTTCGCCGCCGCGACGGCGCTGTCGATGGCGCTGGTCTCGTGGAGCGTCGGGTACGCCCTCACACGACGCAGCATCATTCCGCGTCTGGCTGCGGTGACGCCGCTGCTCGGCGTACTGAGCCTCGCGTTCGGGCTCTGGTACGCGTTGGGGGGCGTGCAGGCGATCGCCGCGGCGCTGTAGGCTGCGAGCGTCGTATATTGTCGCCATGACTCGGTCGGGAAACGTCGCGCTCGCCGGCGCGCCGAACGTCGGAAAATCGTCGCTTCTCAACGCGCTGGTCGGCCAGCACCTTGCCATCGTGAGCCCCAAGGCGCAGGCGACGCGACTCCCGGTCGTGGGGCTGCGGACCGAGGCCGACGTGCAGTTCGTCTTCCACGATCTGCCGGGGCTGCTCGAGCCCGCCTATCTGATGCAGGCGAGCATGCGTCAGGCGGCGCTGGACGAGCTGGCACGCGCCGACGTCGTGCTCCACCTCCACCCCGCGCCGGACGCGCCGCCTCCGGCGCTCGTGGAGCTCGCCAAGCTGGAGGCGCCGCCGCGCGCGCCGGTGCTGCGAGTCTATACCAAGGGCGATCTCGTGAGCGCGGCCCGGCGCACCCAACTGGCGGAGCGTGATGGCGCGATCGTGATCTCCAGCACCACGGGCGAGGGGATTGACGTTCTTCTCGATGCCGTCGCGGCGCGGCTTCCGGAGGCGACGTTCGCCTTCGACGCCGAGGATGTCGGGACACAGCCACTCCGGTTCTTCGTCGTCGAGTACCTGCGCGAGGCGGCGTTCGAGCTGCTGGGCGACGAGCTACCCTACGCCTTCACTGCGCAGGTCGAGGAGTTCCGCGAGACGACGAGCCCGGTGTACATTCGGGTGACGCTCTACGTGGAGCGGGAGACGCAGAAGGCGATCGTGATCGGCCGTGCGGGTGCCACGATCAAGGCGATCGGCGCCCACGCGCGCGCCCGGCTCGAGGAGCTGATCGGCGCGCCGGTGTACCTCGACTGCTGGGTGAAGGTGCTCCCGCGCTGGCGGCGGAACGCGGCGGCCCTGAGCCTGTTCGGCTTTCCTGTCACCGACCCGGAGTCCGCATGACGCTCGCCCCTGAATTGCTCGAGATCCTGGTCTGCCCCCGCTGCAAGGGTGAGCTGGAGCACCGGCGCGAGCCGGAGACGCTGGTCTGCCACGCATGCCGGCTCGTCTATGCCGTCGAGGACGGCATTCCCATCATGCTCATCGACGAAGCCAAGCCGCTGTAAGCCCCCGTCACGATGAACTCCCACACGCTCAGCGAGAGCGCGCAGACGGTGCTCGCCGGTGCGCGCGAGGAAGCGGCGCGCGTCGGCCATGATGCCGTGGGCGCGGAGCACATCCTCCTGAGCCTGTTGGAGCGCGGCGCACTGGCGCCGGATGCGTTCCGCGCGGTCGGCCGGAATCCGTCGGCCGACGCCGAGCGGCTTCGTTCGAGTGGCGGTCCCGGGCGCGCCCGCAGGTCGCCGGGGCCGAAGCTGGTGGCCGACGAGGCGCCGGTCGAGACGGAGGGAACGATCGGTGCGGGCGACGGTGAGCTGGGCTTCACCTCCTATGCGCGCCGAATCATCGAGGTCGCGACGCGCGAGGCAAAGGCGCGCGGCGGTGCCATCGCTGAGCTGCACCTGTTGCTCGCCGTGCTGCAGCAGCCCCGCGGGCCGATCGGGAAGCTGTTCGCCGATGGCGCACCGAGTGCGGCCGAGGTCCGCGCCGCCGTCGAACGAGCGCTCGGCGGCGTGCCGAGCGCGGGCCCGGTCAGCGGAGACACCGGCAACGGAACGTCGACCGGCGCACCGGGTCGGAACGAGCACCGAGCCAAGCCACCGCGGCCAGCCCGGGCGCCCCATGCGGGGCGCGCTGCGGCCCCTGGGCCGGAGCCCGAAATCACGGGGGAGCCGCGGCGCGAGCAGCGAGGGCGCAGCGAGGCGGGGCGGGGTCGCCGCGGCGCCGGCACGCGCTCCCACGAGCGCGATGACGAACGCGAGGAGCCAAGGCCGGAGCCGTCGCTCGGGAAGTTGGCGCCGAAGCCGAAGCGGCCGTTCCGGATTTCGTGGCGCGGCGTGCTGCTGGTGGCTGTGCCGATCAGCGTCGCACTGAACGCGACCCATGCGTCGCCGACGCTGGTGTTCGCGCTCGCTTGCCTCGGCGTGCTGCCGCTGGCCGCCTATATGGGAGAGGCGACGGAGCACCTGGCACTGCGCACGGGCCCGAACGTCGGCGGCCTGCTCAACGCGACCTTCGGCAACGCTGCGGAGCTGATCATCGCGATCGCAGCGCTCCGGGCCGGTCTGGTGGATCTGGTGAAGGCATCGATCACCGGCAGCATTCTCGGCAACCTGCTGCTGATTCTCGGGCTCGCGATCGTCGCCGGCGGCGCGAGCCGGCCCGAGCTCCGGTTCAACCGCACCACGGCGGGCAACGCAGCGGGCATGCTGGCGCTGGCGGTCGTCGGCCTCGTCTTTCCGGCGCTGTTCCACACAGTGCATCCCGAGGCGGCGGCGAGCGGGCGCGAGCTGCGGCTCTCGGAGTTGGTGGCCGGGATCCTGATCATCACGTATCTCCTGTCGCTGCTGTTCACCCTGCGCACGCACCGGCCGCTGTTCGGCGCGGCGCATCCGGTGGAGGAGCCGACGTGGAGCGCGTCACGCGCGGTGATCGTCCTGGCGGCGGCAACGGTCGCGACAGCGGTCGAGTCGGAGATCCTGGTGCACGCGACGACCGCGGTGACGGAGTCGCTCGGTCTGAGCCAATTTTTCCTCGGACTGGTGGTGATTCCGCTCATCGGCAATGCGGCGGAGCACGCGGCCGCGGTCGTGGTGGCGCGGAAGGGACAGATGGATCTCGCGCTTCAGATCGCGCTCGGCTCCAGCACGCAGATCGCGTTGCTGGTGGCGCCGCTCCTGATCTTCGCCGGGCTGGTGCTCGGCCAGCCGATGAACTTCGCGTTCCACACCTTCGAGGTGCTCGCGCTGGCGATGGCGACGGTGGTGATTGCGATCCTGACGCTCGACGGCGAGACGCACTGGTTCGAGGGCGTGCAGTTGCTTGCGGTATACGCCATGATGGCGGTCGCTGCGTTCTTTATTTGACTTGGGCTGGTGGGCTCCGTACGTTAGCGCCGGATCACCCGTTACGAGAGGCGATGGGTTGCGAACTCGCCCCACCATTCTCTTTTTTTCGCCCGAGGCGCGGGCGGTCCCGGGGCTGATCGGGGGGTGGGCCCAGGCCAACGCCCTTCCGGTTGAGACCTTCACTGACGCGGACGCGGTGGAGGCGATCGTGCTGCGCGGACACCCGAGCCTGCTCTTCGTCGATGCCGACGGCTCCGATGCGGAGGGACTCGCGCTGGTGCGCCGACTCAAGAGCGACGCGTTCACGGCGATCGTGCCGGTGACGGCGCTGGTCGGCACCCACCAGGCGGCCCGGGTGGAGCAGTGGTTCGCCGCCGGCGCCGACGAGGTGATCACCAACCTCTTTTCCGCGGGCGAGCAGCGCGCGCGAGTCGAGGCGATGGTGCTGCGCACCGAGCGCGACGTCAGCGTGCATCCCTCGACGCGCCTGCCCGGGACGACCGAAATCGAGCGGGAGATCCGCCGCCAGGTCGAGAGCGACCGGGAGTTCGCGGTCTGCTACGCGGACCTCGACCACTTCAAGGAGTTCAACGACCGGTACAGCTACTATGACGGCGACCGGGTGATCTACATCCTCTCGCGCATTCTCCACGACGTCGTGAAGGGCATGCTGGGCGCGCGCGGCTTCGTCGGCCACATCGGTGGGGACGACTTTCTGTTCGTCATTCCGGCGGCGGAGATCAGTCCCGTCTGCAGCGAGGTGCTCAGCGTCTTCGATACGCTGGTGCCGCTGCAGTACAACGAGCAGGACCGCCGCGCCGGCTACTTCTTCGGGAAGGATCGCCGCGGGCAGCTCCATCGGGTGCCGCTCATGACACTCTCGATCGGCATCGTCACCAACCGCAACCGCCGTTTCACCCACCCGGCGCAGGTGAGCGAGCTGGCGACGGAGATGAAGAGCTACGCCAAGACGCTGCCCGGCTCGGTCTTCGTCGTGGACCGCCGGCGCGGGATCGACAACGACGAGCGGGCGGGGTCGCAGGCCCGGGACCAGCGCTGATGAGGATGATGCCATGAACGTGACCTGTCCGAATTGCGCCACGGTGTATCGCGTGGATCCCGCGAAGGTGCCGGACGGCGGCGTGCGCGCGCGCTGCGCGATTTGCAGCGCCGTCTTCGGCGTGACCCGGGAGCCGGCTGCGGAAACCGCGGCACCGCTGGTGAGCGCGGCGCCATCGCCGGCCGTCGCGCCGCCGGCGCCGCCTCCGCTGGTGAGCGAAGTCGCGCCGGCGGCCGAGCTGCGGC
>JAICWE010000021.1 GCA_025934955.1 Gemmatimonadales bacterium
CGGTCGGGAGGCTCGGCCGGCGTGCCGGTACCCTCGAGCACTACGGTGATCTCGCCGCGCGGTTCCGTCTCCGAATAGTATAGCGCCAGCTCCGCGAGCGGACCGCTCCGAATCTCCTCATGCAGCTTGGTGAGCTCCCGCGCGACGGTCGCGCGGCGCGACGGGCCCGCCACGGCGCCGAGATTCTTGAGCAGCTCGGCGAGGCGTCCCGGCGCCTCGAAGAAGACGACGCTCCACTCCTCCACCGCCGCACGCTCGAGCAGCCGGGCGCGCTCGGCGCCCTTGCGCGGAACGAACCCGAGGAACAGATAGCGATCGCCGGTCAGCCCGGCGACCGAGAGGGCCGTGGCGACCGCGCTCGGCCCCGGAATCGGCACGACGGTCACGCCCGCGGCGCGCGCAGCGGCGACGAGATCGGCGCCGGGATCGCTGACCACCGGCGTGCCGGCATCCGACACGAGTGCCACGTCACGTCCCTCGCGCAGCATCTCGAGCAGCGCGTCGCGGCGCCGCTCGGGCGAATGCGCGTGGAAGCTGATGAGTGAGGGACTGGCGCCGAGGTGGGAGAGCAGCGTGCGGGTGCGGCGGGTGTCTTCGGCCGCGACGACGGGAACCCGGCGGAGCACCTCGGCGGCCCGCGTACTGAGGTCGCCGAGGTTGCCGAGCGGGGTGGCGACGACATACAGCGTCGCGGCGGTCACCCCAGATGCTGCTTGATCTTCGCCTCCAGCGTCGCGCGCGGCACCGCGCCGACGACGGTGTCCACGTGCTGGCCGTTCTTGAAGAAGAGGATGCTGGGAATCGAGCGGATGTTGAACCGCATCGCGGTGCGCTGATTGGCGTCGACGTCCACCTTGGCAACCTTGGCGCGGCCGGCGTACTCGTTCGCGAGCTGCTCGAGCACCGGGGCAACCATGAGGCACGGTCCGCACCACGTCGCCCAGAAGTCCACCACCGTCAGCCCGCCGGCCTGCTCCACCTCGCTCGCGAAGGTCGCGTCAGTCACCTGCACCGGATGCGTGTTGGTCGCTGCCATGATCGTTTGGTCTCCATGCGTGGGACGGCGTCGCCGTCCCTTATCATTAAGTGGGTGCGCGGACCCGCCGCGCCGCTTCACCGCTACGGGAGAGATGCGTGGACCACCCCCAGATCGCGCACGTCGGGATCGCCGTGTCGGACATCGCTGCCGCGCTGTCGTTCTATCGCGACGTACTCGGCCTCGCGCCCGATGCGGCCGAGACCGCCGACGGCGCCACCATCGTCTCCCTGTCCTTCGGTGACTCGGAGATCGAGCTCCTCACGCCTGACGACCCCGATGGTCCGATCGCAAGATTTCTCGCCAGGCGCGGGCCCGGCATTCATCACATCTGCTACCGCGTTCCCGATCTCGACGCGGCGCTCGAGGCGTGTCGCGCGCGGGGCTACCGCCTGGTGGACGAGACGCCGCGGCGCGGCGCCGGCGGTCGCCGCATCGCCTTCGTACACCCGAAGGCGACCGCAGGCATCCTGCTCGAGCTCACCGAGTAGTATAACGCGGGTATGTTCCCGAAACCGGGCTATTGTGCGGCGGATTCCGGCGAGCAGGCGCGGCCCGGTGTCCCGGCGGCCGCGAGGTCCACCGACGTGATGATCCAGTTGCCGCTCGGCGCCTTCGCCGTCTCGAACGGGACCACCTTGACGCACTGATCGCGGCGCAGCTCGACGTTCACCAGACGGTGATCCACGCCGGCACCGGCGGGATCCGCGCTCGTGACGCGGGCGGTGGCGCCGCGGAGATACGCCTGGATGACCACGATCCGCCGCTGATAGTCCACGGGCTGACCGGTCTCCAAGGCGGAGCCTCTTGCCGAGCCCCACAAGCCGGCCATCTTCACGAGGTTGCTGTCGGCCACGGCCTTCATGAACTGCTCGACCGCCTGCTCCGAGCTGACGGTCGGGGTCACTTTCGGCGTCCTGGACGCGGCACCGCCGCCGCAGGCCGCGAGCAGGACGAGCACGACACAGAGCGCACGCTGGATCACGAGGGACTCACCGGACGAAGGTTGGACTGCGAAAGTACACCGAGCCGGTTGCCGGAGCAACGACACGAATGCGACCCATGCGCCTCTACATCAACATCGACCACGTCGCCACGCTACGGCAGGCGCGGCGCACCGACGAGCCGGATCCGGTGGCCGCGGCGGCGCTGGCGGAGGCGGCCGGCGCTGACGGCATCACCGTGCATCTGCGCGAGGACCGCCGCCACATTCAGGACGAAGACGTGCGCCGACTCGCGGCATCGGTCGGCACGGTGCTCAACCTCGAGCTCGCGACCAGCGACGAGATCGTCGAGATGGCGTGCGCGCTGCGGCCACACCAGGCCACGCTCGTGCCCGAGCGCCGGGAGGAGATCACCACCGAGGGCGGACTCGACCTGAGCCGGCCGTCACCGCGGCTCGAGCGGAGCATTGGCCGGCTGCGGGACGCCGGGATCCGGGTGAGCCTCTTCATCGATCCCGAGCCCGCCGCGATCGCCGCATCGCGCTCCCTCGGCGTTCCCGCCGTCGAGCTCCACACCGGTCGCTACGCTCACACCTGGCGCTCGGGATCGGCCGCGCTCGACGGTCTGCGCCAGGCCGCCGCCGAGGCGCGCGCCGCCGGACTCGCGGTGCATGCCGGCCACGGCCTCACTTATCTCAACGTCGCGCCCGTGGCGGCGATCGCGGACATCGAGGAGCTGAACATCGGGCATAGCGTCGTGAGTCGCGCGGTGCTCGGAGGAATGACCGTCGCCGTGCGCGAAATGCGGCGGCTGGTTGACACGGCCCGCGCCGGCGCCCCGTAGCGCCGCCGCCGCCCGTTGCCTAGACTTTTCTCACCCTCATGACCAAGCCCTTGGGAACGACCGACTTCTTCGCCCTCGAAGCCGGAGAGTGCCTCAATAATCTCGAGGCGCTGCTCGGCGCCGGCGGCGGTCCACCGCGCGACGAGCTGGTGCGCGTCGCGCGGGCGCTGCGTGGGTCGGCGCTGCTGGCGCAACAGGCCCCGATCGCGGAGGCGGCCGCGAGCCTCGAGGCGGTGGCCAAGGCGGTACGCGACGGACGCCGCGCGTGGGATCCCGCGGTCGCTGAGCAGGTTGGTCAGGCCGTCGACCGATTCCGCGAGCTGGTACGCCGCGCCGGCGACTGGAACGATGGCGACGCCGCGCGGGCGAACCAGCTCGGCGCCGAGCTCGCATCGCTCGCGGGAGGTGCCGTGCCGGCGGCCCGTCCGCGCCGCCCAGCGGGCGAGCTGCCCGAGTTGAACGCCGGCGTGCGCGCCTTCGTCGCCCGCGAGGGTGCGTTGATCGCGAGCGCACTCGACCGCGCGAGCCGTACGCTGCAATCGGAGCCGCGGGCGCGCGAGCCGCTTTTCGCCGTGCTCCGTCGTATGCAATCATTGCGCGGCCTCGCCGAGCTGAGCGACCTCTCACCGCTGCCGGACATTCTCGACGGCGTGGAACTGGCCATCGGCGACCTGACGCGGGTCTTTGCGCCGCCGCCGGGGGTCCCCGGGGTGCTGGATGCGGCCGCGCAGGCACTCTCGCGGGTGTGCCGCGACGTCGCCGAGCATGGCCGCCCGGTGCCGGATGCCGAGGAGGCCCGACGGTTCACCGATCGCCTGCTCCGTGCCTTTGCCGCCGAGCCCGACGTCGTCGCGATCGAAACGCTGTACGTCGCCGACGACGCGGAGCCGATGCGCCGGGCCGACGGCGCGCTCGCCGGTGCAGCCCCGGCGCCGCTCGGCCCCCTGGAGCTGGTCAGTCAGGGCGAGTACTTCGCCTTGACCGCCGACCTGCTCACCTCCGCCGGCAACGCGACCGAGCGCGATCTGCGACTATACGGCCTTGCCGTCGCGCTTCGCCCGCTCTCGCGGGCTCGGGGCGAGCCCGCCGCGGAGTCGCTCGCGGGCCTGGCCCGCGCCGCCGGCGAGCGGATTGCCGACGGGGAGGCGGCGGCGGACACGGCCGGCGTTGCCGCGCTGCTGCGCGAGGCCGGCGCGCTGCTTCGCTCCGACGCGGACGCCGGCGTCGGGCTCGGCCCGGCGCTCGACCGGCTCGCCGCCCAACTCGCCGTCGCGCGCCGAACGCCGGAACCTCCGCGGTCGGTCGGCCCGGAGGCGCCGGCTCCCGCCACCGAGGCGCCGATCGTGCCGATCGAGGCGCTCGCATACGACGGTGAGCCCGCGCTCGCGGACATGCGCCGCGTCGTGCCGATCGAATCGCTCGCGCCGGGGCCGGAAGCCGACGCCCGGCCCATCGTGCCGATCGAATCGCTCGCGCCGGGGCCGGCGACACCGGTGCAGAGTGTCGTAGCGGCGGGTGCCGAGCCGGCGCTCACGGCATTCGAGATGGCATTCCGGCGATATCGCCAGCTCCTGTCCGGGGCGCCGGCGGGAGGTCCGGCGCTCGACGCGCTCCTCGCGGCGGCGGAGCCACCCGCTCCCGCCGCGGAGCGCGCCCCCGAGCACACGGTCCAGATCGCGGCGCTCTGCTACCGCGGCCGAGGTGCGCTCCGCCGCGCCGCCGAGGTACGCCACGCCATCGCGGACCAACTCGCCCACGGCGTCCGGCCCGATGCCATGCGGCCGCTGCTCGACGAACTGCTCGACCTGGTCCCTCTCGCGCTTGACGACGCCTGAGCCGGGGCGCCGCGTCGCGCGGCTGCTCTCGACATTCCTCGGCATTGCCGTGTCGCTCCTGCTGCTCTGGTGGGCCGCGCGGGGCGTGCGGTTTACCGAAGTCGCCGAGCACCTGCGAGCGGCGGATCCGCTGCTGCTGCTCGTCGCGGTGATCGTCGCCACGTTCTGCTTCGTCATCCGCGCGATCCGCTGGCGCTGGCTGCTCACCACGGACGATGGCCGGACGATTCCGTTCGGGCCGCGCTGGCACGCCGTGGCGATCGGCTTCATGGCGAACAACGTGCTGCCGCTTCGTGCCGGCGAGGTGATCCGCTGCTACGTCATTTCGCGGCTCGCCCCGGTGCGCTTCAGCGGCGCCGCGTCGTCGGTCGCGGTGGAGCGGGTGCTCGACGGGCTGACGGTCGTCGGGCTCCTGACCGTCGCCCTGCTCACATCCCACCTGCCCCACGGCGTCTCACTCGGCGGCGTGCCGGTGGCGCGCGCCGCGGCGGGTGCCGCAGCGATCTGCGTCGTACTGCTGGGCGCCGCGGTGCTGGTGCTTGCGCGGCCGCTCTGGGCCGAGTGGCTGGTGCGGCGTACCGTGCCGGCACCGCGCCTGGCCGAGCGGCTGATCGGCATCATCGAAGGTGTGCGGCTCGGGCTCGGGTCGCTCCGATCGCCGCGGCGACTGGGCGCGTCCGTGGTGTGGTCGGTGATCCACTGGCTGGTGAACGGTGCGGCGTTCTGGATCGCGTTCCGCGCGTTCGGCATTCCGGTCGGATTCGGTGGAGCGCTGCTCCTGCAGGGGGTGCTGATCTTCGGCATCGCGGTGCCGCAGGCGCCGGGATTCGTCGGCGTGTTCGAGGCGAGCATCCGCGCGGTGCTCACGCTGTACGGCGTGGACGGAAATCTTGCGCTTGCCTACGCGGCTACCTACCACATCACCACGTTCATCCCGATCGTGCTCCTCGGCGTGGCCTCGCTGCTTCGGACGTCGCTCGGATTCGGCGAACTGCGCCACGTGGCGGAAGAGCCGGCGGCGTGAGCGGCAGCGGGCCCCGCGTGCGCGTGGCGGCGCATGCGAAAGTGAACCTGCTGCTTCGGGTACTCGCGGGCGAGGCGGACGGCTTCCACGGCATCGAAACGCTCTTCTGCCTGGTGAGCCTCGCGGACGAGCTGACGGCGGAACGCCGCGAGGGCGTCGCCGACGTCACGATCGACGTCGCCGGAGCGGACGTCGGGCCTGCCTCGGACAATCTTGCGGTGCGCGCAGCGCAGCTCGCGCTCGATGCGACCGGCCGCCGATTCGGCGTTCACCTCGCGGTCACGAAGCGCATTCCGGTGCAGGCCGGACTCGGCGGCGGATCGAGTGACGGCGCAGCTGCGCTCGTCGCGGTCAACCGGCTCGCCCACGACGCGATTCCCCGACACGAGCTGCTCCAGCTCGCCGCGCGGCTCGGCAGCGACGTGCCGTTCCTGTTGAGCGGTGCGCCATTCGCGCTCGGCTGGGGCCATGGCGAGCGACTGCTGAGAGTGCCGCCGCTTCCCGCCGCGCCGGCGCTCCTGTTGAGTCCGCCGATCCCGGTGAGCACTGCGGACGCCTATCGCTGGGTGGACGCGGCGCGCGCGGGAGCGCCACGGCGAGGCGCCGTGGCGATGGACCTGGATGCACTGTCGACCTGGGGAAGCGTCGGGCGGCTGGCGGGCAACGATTTCGAGTCGGCGGTGTTCGCGAAGCACCCGGCGATTCGGGCCGCATTCGAGGCGCTTGCCGGGACCAGCCCGCTGCTCTGCCGGATGAGCGGCTCGGGCTCGACACTCTTCGCAGTGTATCGCACCGCCAGGGACCGCGACGATGCACGAGACCGCCTGGGCCGGCAGCACGGCGCGGTGATCGCGGTCGAGACGATGACCGCGCCGCCGCCGGGGGCTACTGCAGAATCATGATCTTGGCCACGGAGGGCACACCCGCGCCGTTCAGGATGAACATCATGTAAGGCCCCGCCGGCGCCGCGCCCACGCTCGAAGGCAACGTCACCTGCAGTCCACCCGCTCCCTGAGAGAACGACAGCGAGAGGAACCGCTGCCCCGCGTTGAAGGCGTGGGTGACGGAGCCGAGCCGAAGGAAGGTCACCTTGCTGATCGAGGCCGCGTCGGGCGTGCCGACGGTGACGGCCTGGCCCCACGTGCCGTTCGACGGCAGTGACGTGATCGTCGGCCGAGGCGCCGGGCTGCCATCCGCAGTGAAGAGATACGGCGGTGAGAAGATCTCGCCGCTGAGCTCGTCGGGCACGCCGCCACCAGCGCCGCTGCCGGCTTCGAGCACCCGCCCGTCGGGCAGCAGCACGGCGGTGGAGTGGTACACCCGCACCCGCTGCTCGCTCGCCATCGTGGTCCACTGCTCCGTCGCCGGGTCCCACTCCTCGGCCGCGAACACCGCACCGGTTACGTCGCTGAAGCCCGGGGCGGCCGTGCCGCCGGTCGCGAGCACCTTGCCGTCGGCGAGCAGTGTCGCGTTCATCTGGCGCCGCGGAGTGGACATCGGGCTGGTGTAGCGCCATGACGGGCTGCCCTGGTTCAGATCGATCATCTCCGCCGTCGCGGTCGGCGCGCCGCCGCCGATGTAGATGATTTTTCCGGGCTGGTACATCACCGCGCTGCCGTAGTCGCGGCTCGCGACCTGGCGGTCTGCGACGGCGGTCCACTTCCCGAGGCCGGCAGGATCGTAGTACGCGGTCTGCTGCTTTTCGCCGGCGTAAAAGAGCTGCCCGTTAGGCGCGGCGAACGCGCGCGGGTAGTACGGCAGGATCTTGTATGACTCGCCCGCCGTGGCCGTGCGCCAGCTCCCGTTGGACCAGATCTCGGGCGTTCCGACATAGAGGTCGTTTTCGTCGGTGCCGGTCAGCACCACGACGACGCCGTTCGGCAGCACCGTCGCGGATGGGTACCACCGCGCGTGGGCCATCGGCGATGCGGCGGCAAAACTCTGAGTCGCCGCGCTGAAGAGCGTGGTCGCCGTGATCCCGTGGCCGTCGACTCCGGAGTGGCCGCCCGCGATGAACAGCGTCCCGTCTGGCAGCCAGTCGTGCCCGGAGCAGAAGAGATTGGCCGGCTCCGTTGCCGTGCTGAAGCTGCCATCCGCCGGGTTCCAGATCTGGGGCGGGATACTGGTGCGTCCCCAGGTGAGCACGCGGCCATCGGGCAGCAGGTGCATGTGGATTGCCACGTCGGGCCACGCGATCGGCGGCGCCCAGCTCCCGACGGTCCCGGCCGAGTTGGCCGGCGGGGGCGGGGGCGGGGGCGGCGGCGGCGGTTCACATGGAGTGCCGTTGTTCGCGGCCGTCCCGACCTTCTTGCCGATATAGTAGAGGTTGAGCGTGCCCGAAGCGCCGGCATTCACCAGCGTCTCGCTGACCCCCGGATCGCCACCCGGGCCCGCCGGGAGATCAACCGTCGTCTGGTTGGTCGCGGTACCGATCGTGTACTGGACCGCGACGGCGACGGCGTTACCGTTCACCAGCTTGAACTTGTTGTCGCAGAGGTAGGCAGCGCTGATCTTCGCCGGATCCACGGTCGAGCCACCACCTCCGCCCGTGCCGCCGCCGGTCCCGCCGCCGCCACCCGACTGGCTCGGCGGCGGGGTGATCGGCGTACCACCGTCACCACCGCATCCGGCCAGCAGGACGGTACCGGCACCCGTGGTGAGGAGCGCGAAGCCGGCCAGGAACGGTCGAAGTCGTTGAACCGCGCGCATGGAGCTCGAACGATGCCTCATTGAGTGGCGTTGACGGTCAGCACGAGATCGTTAAAATCCGCGTCCCCACCGTCCTCGAAGAGAATGGTCCAGCTCGGATACGCTCCGGTCACATGGAGCGCCGACGGGTTTTGCAGCTTCGCCGAGACGATCGAGAAGCCGATCTTCGTTCCCGCAGCGTAGGGACCGGCAAACGGCCAACTGGTGTTCTGCGCGGTATAGCACCCGTCGCGGGCGAGCGTGTCGAGCGCCGGTTGCGTCAGCACCAGCTCGTTCCCGTGGGCATCGCAACTGTTGGTGGTGAGGGTAATCGTGAAGCCGCCGGGCTGGCCCAATTCCAGATCACACTGGGAAAAGCCGCCGCTGGGATCGGCGCAGGCCAGGGTCGTGACGACGGGCGGCCCCCCGCCACCCGGCCCGGTCGTGTCCGAGCCGCCGCACCCCACAATCAGTAGCCCCGAAAATGCCGCGAAGGCGAACGAGTGTAGAGCACGCGCAACGACAGGCCGGGCACACGCCATAGTATCCACTCCGGGGGAAGTGACGCAAGCAGAGGCGGTTGTGGTCGAGACGGCGGGCGCGAGCGCCCCAAACCCATGCTAGCCGGCTGGTAAGCGGCCGGATGTTGGGCAAGGCTCGGGCCGCGACATCACAGCCGGCGGTCGTCAGGCAATCGGAACTGCGGTAGATTGTAGCGCTAATCTGGCCCTTCGTCCAACGGCAGGACAGCGGACTTTGGATCCGTCAATGGTGGTTCGAATCCACCAGGGCCAACTGCTACGGCGTCGCGGACACCTGCAGCACCATGTCGTTGAAGTCGGTATCGCCGCCGTCCTCGAAGTCGAGCGTCCAGTTCGGGAAGGTGCCCGACGCGCGGAGCGCCGCCGGGTTGGGGAGCTGCGCCGAGGTGATCTGGAACGAGATCAATGTGCCCGCCGGATACGGTCCCGCGTACGTCCACGTCTTCCCGGTCTGATAGCAGCCGTCGGTCGTCAGCGTCTCGTTGCTCGGCTTCGTGATCGTGAGCGTGTTGCCGTGTGCGTTGCAACTGGTGCTCACGAGCGTGACGGTGAAGCCGCCGGCCTGCGCCAGCGTGAGATCGCACTGGCTGAAGGTGCCGTCGGGCTGGGCGCAGGTCAACGAGCTGGTGACCGGCGGGCCCGGGGTCGGGCCCGTCGGCGAGTCAGCCCCGGAGCCGCAGGCGGCGAACGTCAGAGTCGCCACGACGAATGCGGCAGCGGCGCGCGCGCGGCGCGCGCCCGATCTGGTCCGTTCGGAGATCATGCGTCTGCTCCCGTGCGCGGCGTCGCGCCCGCGCGGTGCGGCGCGGGCCGTCTGACCCGCAGGTGGAATGTCTCGTTGCTCGTACGTGGAACGCGGGAATACAGTACGCACCGGCAGCCGGGTGAGCCGTGAGCCACCGCACACCGACGCGAGTTGACGCGACCCCGCGCGCCTAACTATTTTGGCGGGCTGTAAACATGGCGGACCTTTCGCTCTCCCGTAGCCAGATGCTGCTCATGAGCGGCTCGGCGAATCGCGCCCTCGCGGAGGAAGTCGCGGCCCATCTGGGCCAGCCTCTCTGCCAGGTGACGCTTCGGCGTTTCGCCGACGGCGAGCTGTTCGTCAAGATCGACGAAAATGTGCGGGGCCGGGACGTCTACATCGTGCAGAGCACCAACCCGCCGGCGGAGAACATGATGGAGCTGCTGCTCCTCATCGACGCCGCCAAGCGGGCGAGCGCCGCGCGGGTGACGGCAGTGATTCCGTACTTCGGCTACGCGCGGCAGGATCGCAAGGACCAGCCGCGGGTCGCCATCAGCGCCAAGCTGATGGCCAACATGGTTTCCATGGCCGGCGCGGATCGGGTGCTGGGCATGGATTTCCACCAGCACCAGCTCCAGGGCTTTTTCGACCTGCCGGTGGATCACCTGTATGCCGCGCCGGCGTTCGTGAGCCACTACCGGCAGAAGCAGCTGCGCGACCCGGTCGTCGTCGCGCCCGACGTCGGCTCGGCCAAGATGGCCCGCGGGTTCGCCAAGCGGCTCAACGCGTCGCTCGCGATCATCGACAAGCGGCGGCCGTCTGCCAATGTCGCCGAAGTGCTGAACGTCGTGGGTGAGGTGAAGGGCAAGGACTGCCTCATTCCCGACGACATGATCGACACCGCGGGCACCATGGCGGAAGCCGTGATCGCGCTCAAGCGGCTCGGCGCGGAGGACATCTACTGCTGCGCCACCCACGCGCTGCTCTCGGGTCCGGCGGTGGACCGGCTGGTGGCATCGCCGGTGAAGGAAGTGACGGTCACCAACACGATCGCGATCCCGCCCGAGCGGCGCTTCGATCGGCTGAAGGTTCTCTCGATCGCGGGTCTCCTGGCCAAGGCGATCGGCTACACGCACAGCGACCAGTCGGTGAGCTCGCTGTTCGACTGAGCGGCGCTCCGGCGCCACCCACACGAAGGATCGGAACATGGCGAATCAGGCGAGTCTCACGGCGGCGGTCCGCGCCGACACCGGCAAGGGCGCCGCGCGCGCGCTCCGGCGCAGCGGCAAGGTGCCGGGCGTCATCTACGGCCACGGCCGCGACCCCGAGGCGCTGACGATGGACGCGCCGGCGCTGGGCAAGCTGCTTGGCGGCATCGTGGCGGCGTCCACCGTCATCGACGTCACGGTCGATGGCCGTGCTCCGATCAAGGCGCTGCTCCGCGAGATCCAGCGCAACCCCGTCCGCCCCGCCGAGATCATGCACGTCGACATCTACGAGATCCACGCCGATGAGCTGATCACCGTCGAGATCCCGGTGCACCTGGTCGGCACCGCCGACGGCGTCCGCAACTTCGGCGGCGTGCTCGACCACTCGCTCCGCGTGCTGGAAATCGAGTGCTTCCCCGGCGACATCCCGGCGAGCATCGACGTGGACGTGACCAACCTGGCCATCGGCCACTCGATCTTCGTGCGCGACGTGCAGCTCGAGAAGGCGCAGATCCTCAACGACCCGGACCTGCCGATCGCGAGCGTCGTCGCGCCGCGGATCGAGGAGACCGCGGCGCCGGTCGAGGAGGTCGCAGCGACCGCCGAGCCCGAGCTCATCCGGAAGCCGAAGCCCGAGGCCGAGGAGCCCGAGGCCAAGTAAGAGGCCCCGGCCCTGCGCGCCATCGTCGGCCTGGGCAACCCGGGCCCGGAGTACGCAACCACCCGGCACAATGCCGGGTGGTTGCTTCTGGACCATCTGGTCCGCCGCTGGCGACTGCCGGGGTTCCGTCGCGGCGAGCGCGCCCGGGATACCGAGGGCGAGGTCGGCGGCGCCCGCGTTCGCCTGCTCAAACCCACGACCTACATGAACCGGAGCGGCGCTGCGCTGGCGTCTCTCCGAGCGCGACCCGACTTCGACGCGAGCCGCGATCTGCTCGTGCTGGTCGACGAGGTGGCGCTCCCGGCCGGCAAGTTCCGCCTGCGGGGCGCGGGCTCCGCCGGCGGGCACAACGGACTCAAGAGCGTCGAGGCCGCGCTCCAGCGGCAGGACTATGCCCGGCTCCGCATCGGCGTCGGTCCCAAGCCGGCCGGTCTCGACGACCTGAGCGACTACGTCCTCGGCGAGCTGACGGCCGAGGAGGGCGAGTTGATCGACGGGCTGCTCGATCCGATGGCCGAGGCCGTCGAATGCTGGCTCGCCGAAGGGATCGAGCGCGCCATGAACCAGTTCAACCGCTGAGCCATGCTGCGTCTCGGAATCGTCGGACTGCCCAACGTCGGCAAGAGCACCCTCTTCAACGCCCTGACCTCGGCCGGCGCGGTGGTCGCCAACTATCCGTTCGCCACCATCGAGCCGAACACCGGCGTCGTGCAGGTCCCCGACCCGCGGCTCGACGCGCTCGCGGCGCTGGTGCGGCCGGAGCAGACGGTGCCGGCGACGGTCGAGTTCCTGGACATCGCCGGCCTGGTGAAGGGCGCCAGCGAGGGCGAGGGCCTCGGCAACCAGTTCCTCGCCAACATCCGCGAGGTGGACGCGATCGTCCAGGTGGTGCGCTGCTTCGAAAACAGCGACATCCAGCACGTCATGGGCACCGTGGATCCGGTGCGCGATCGGGAGATCATCAACATCGAGCTCGGACTGGCCGACCTGGCGAGCGTCGAGAAGCGCCTCGACAAGACCGCGCGGACCGCCAAGTCGGGCGACGCGCAGGCCAAAGTCGAGGCCCGGCTGCTGGAGCAGCTGCAGCGCGCGCTGGCCGACGGCAAGCCCGCGCGTGTGATCGTACCAAGCGAGGAGGAGCGGGCTGCATACCGGTCGTTCAACCTGCTGACGAGCAAGCCGGTGCTCTACGCGGCCAACGTCGCCGAAGAGGAGATCAATACCGGGAACGCGCACGTGGACCCGCTGCGCGCCGCGCTCGCGGCCGAAGGCGAGTCGGCCGAGGTGGTCACCTTCTCGGCCCAGGTCGAGGCGGAGCTGGCGGAACTCGCACCCGAAGACCGTGCCGAGTTCCTCGCCTCGCTCGGCCTGGCGGAGTCGGGGCTCGACCGGCTGGCCAAGGCGGCGTACCATCTGCTCGGCCTGCAGAGCTACTTCACCGCCGGCGAGAAGGAGGTCCGCGCCTGGACCATCCACCGAGGCGACCGGGCGCCGGCGGCAGCGGGCGTGATCCACTCCGACTTCGAGAAGGGCTTCATCCGCGCGGAGACCGTGGCGTACGCCGACTTCATCCGGGTCGGTGGGTGGAAGCCCGCCCGGGAGCAGGGCCTGGCGCGGGCGGAAGGCAAGGAATACGTGGTGCAGGACGGGGACGTGATGCTGTTCCGCTTCAGCGGTTGAAGCGGAGCCACACCGCGGCTACCGCGATCCCGCGGGTCCGGCTATCTTTGCCCGCTCACAATTTTCCTCTTCGGCCGTGCACCCGGCCGGGGCGACCAGACCAAAGGACGGTGACATGAGTTCCAAGCCGTACGAGGTGGTCTACATCTTCGACAGCGTGCTCGAAGAGCCGACCATCAACGAGAAGCTCGAGCGCTTTCATGCGCTCATCCAGACGCCGGGCGCCGAGACTCCCCAGGTGAATCACTGGGGCAAGCGCACCCTGGCCTACCCCATCAAGAAGCGCGAGACCGGCTACTACGTCGTCGCCAAGTTCGACGCGGAGCCGACGGCGCTGCCGGAGTTCGAGCGGCTGATCAAGCTCGACGAGGGCGTGCTCCGCCACCTCATGGTGGTAAACGAGGGCGCGCAGCCGGTGCCGGTGACACCGGGCAAGCCCGACGAGGAGGATGACGAGTAATGCGCCGCGCCCAGAAGACCTGCGCCATCTGTGAGTCCGGCGTCCGCGTCGTGGACTACAAGGACGAGCGCACGCTCACCCGTTTCCTGACCGAGCGCGGCAAGATCCTGCCGAGCCGGCTGTCGGGCACCTGCGCCCGGCATCAGCGCCAGCTCAGCACCGCCATCAAGCGGGCGCGGGAGCTCGCGTTGCTGCCCTACATCAAGGGGTTCGCCGGCTGACCCCGGGCGCCGCGACGCCGGAGGGGCGTCGTGGGAACGCGGCCTGGGTACTCCTGCTGCTCGGGTACCTGCTGCTCGCCCCCGGCCTCTACGTGCTGGGACCGCTGGCCGGGCTGCTGCTGGTGTCCCGGCCAGCGTCGCGTCGGGAGTGGACGGTGCTGCTCCTGGCCGGGGCATGGTGCGGACTCTCGCTCGCGGGGCCGGGCGGCCTCGCGGATCAATTCGTCCGCGGGACCGGCGTCCTGCTGTCGGGCGCGGTGGTCGCACTGACCGTCTGGCGGCCGCGCCGGCTGCTCCCGACCGCCACGGCGGCAATTCTGATCGCGGCGCTCGCGAGCGTCGGATGGTGCCTGGTACTCGGGATTCACTGGGGCTCGATCGAGCTCGCGGCGGCCCACGACCTCCGCGCCGGCTTCATGGCGCAGGCCGAGGCGCTCAGCAACCTGCCGGCGGACATGCAGCACTCGGTGCGCGCGGTGTTCACCCAACTGGCCGACGCGTCGCGCGACCTCGCGGGGCTGCTGCCGGCGGTGCTGGTGATCGAAGCTTTGCTCGGGTTGGCGCTCGCGTGGACCGGCTATCACCGGATCGCGCGGCGCCCGCTCGGCCCCGCCCCGCGGCCGTTCGCGGCCTTCCGCTTCAGCGACCAGCTGGTGTGGGCGCTCGTCGCGGGGCTGGCGCTCGCGCTCGCGCCGGTGCCGACGCTGGCGACGATTGGCGCGAACGTGCTGCTGGTTGCGGTGGCACTCTACGCCGGTCGCGGCGCCGCGGTGGTGCGCGCCGGCGTGCGCCGGGTGCCGGCACCGGTCGCTGCGGCGATCGTGATCGCGTCGGTGTTTCTCCTGGCGTTCGTGGCCGGCGGCCTGACGCTGCTCGGCCTCGCTGATACGTGGATAGATTTCCGGCGTCGTCTGGCGACGCCGCCCACCGGAGGGTTCAAGCAATGATGGAAGTGATCCTGCGCCAGGACGTGCAGTCGCTCGGCCGCGCCGGCGAGATGGTCCGCGTCAAGCCGGGCTACGCCCGCAACTACCTGCTGCCGCAGGGACTCGCCTACGAGGCGAGCGAGGGCAACAAGAAGCGCATCGCGGCAGAGACGAAAGCGCGCGACACGCGGCTCAACGCCGAGCGCAGCGTCGCCGAGCAGCGGGCGGCGGCGCTGGGGGCGCTCACCCTCACACTCACCGGGAAGGCCGGCGAAGAGGGCCGCCTATTCGGTTCCATCACGGCACAGGACATCGCCGATGCGCTGGCAAAGGCCGGCCAGCCGGTGGACAAGCGGCGCATCGAGCTGGAGCAGCCGATCAAGACGACCGGCTTCCACTCGGTCGCGGTGCGGCTGCACCCCGACGTGCACCCGGAGGTGCGGGTCCAGGTCGTCGCGGAGTAGCGGGTGACCGTCGGGATCGCCTATGTGGATGGTCCCCGGCTCGCGCGCTCACTTTTCGCCGCCGCCGACTGGGTCGCCGCCGGCCGCGACGAGATCAACCGCATCAACATCTTCCCCGTGCCCGACGGTGATACCGGCACCAACTTCAGCCTGACCCTTCGCGCCGTCGCCGACGCCCTCCGGGCGCTCGGCGACGCTTCGCTTCCGGACACCGCGCGCACCATGGCGCGCGCCGCCGTGCTCGGCGCCCGCGGCAACTCGGGAATGATGCTCGCGCATTTCCTCCTCGGCTTCACCGAAGCGCTCGGCGAGCGCGAGCAAGCCGACGCCAAGCTGATCGCCGCCGCGGTCCGCGCCGGCTCCGATCACCTCGCCGGCTCGGTGGACGATCCGCGCGAGGGTACCATCCTCACCGTCGCGCGGGAGGCGGCGGATGCCGCCGAACGCGCCGCCGCGAGCACCGACGACATCGGCGTCTTCATGCACGACCTGCTGCGCCACGGCGAGGTTGCGCTGGCGCACACGCCGGAGCTGATGGCCGCGCTGAAGGAAGCCGGCGTGGTGGACGCCGGCGGCAAGGGATTCGTGCGGATGCTGGAGGGCGTGGTGCGCTGCATCGAGGGCGACCCGATCCTGCCCGCGGCGCCGATCCGGCCTTCGCACGAGTTCAATGCGGCCGCGCTGATCGAGGTCGCCGCCGAGCGTGATTACCAGTACTGCACCGAGCTGTTGGTGCGAGGCGAGCAGCTCCCCGCCGGGAATGAAGCCCGGGCCGCGATGCACAGCTTCGGTGGCTCGGTCGTGGTGGCGAGCACCGCCGACATCCTCAAGATCCACGTGCACACCGACGCTCCGGAGGCGGTCTTTGCGTACGCCGCGCGCTGGGGCCGGGTCGAGTGGACCAAGGCCGACGACATGCGGGCGCAGCATCGGCACCTGGCGCACGGTGCGGCGCGTCCGGTGGCCGTCGTCACCGACAGTTCGGCCGACATCGCCGATCCTGTGCTCGACCGGCATCACATCGCCGTGGTGCCGCTGCAGGTCGTCTTCGGCGAAGAGACGTTCCAGGATCGAATCGGGCTGCGCCCGGAGGAGTTCTATCGGCGACTGCGGGTCAGCCGCGAGCTACCAACCACCTCGCAACCGAGCCCGGCGGACTTCATCCGTGTGTTGCGCGACGCGAGACGTGAGGCGGAGGAGGTAGTAGCGGTTCTGCTCTCGGCGAGTCTCTCGGGTACCTTCCAATCGGCGCATTCGGCGGTGCAGCACGCCGGGATCACGAACGTCCACCTCTTCGACAGCCGGACCGCGTCGCTCGGCGTCGGGATGCTGGCGCTGCGCGCGGCCGAGCTGGCCGAATCGGGATGGGCCGCGGCGGCGATCGTGCAAGAGCTCGAGCGGGTGCGGCACCAATCGGGGGCGCTGCTTACGGTGGATCGGTACGACAATCTGCTGCGCTCGGGGCGGGTGTCCCGCGGCAAGGCGTGGCTCGGGGGGATGCTCGACGTGAAGCCGATCCTCGCGATCGGCCTGGACGGGCGGGTCACGCCGCTGGACCGTGTGCGTGGACGGGACAACGTCGTCCCCCGAGTATTGTCGCTGCTCGAACGCCAGCTCACTCCCCGCCCCGACGTCGTTCGGTTCGGCGTCGCCCACGCCGATGCGCCGGAGGTGGCCGAGCGGGTCCGGACCGCCCTGGTGGCCGCCTTCCGTCCCCGCGACTGCTTCGTCAGTCTGGCGACCGGCGTGCTCGGCACTCACGTCGGACCCGGCGCCTGGGCCGTGTTCTACCAGGTGGAGGACGGCACGCCGGAGCGGCTCGCGGAAGCGACGGCGGGGGCGGCGTGAAGCCGGCGCCGGTGCCCGATGCTCTCCGGGCCGCGATCGAGGCGATCCGCGACCTCAAGGGCCAGCATCTCGTGGTGCTCGACCTGCGCAGCGTCAGCGACGCGACCGACTTTTTCGTAATTGCCTCGGGAACCTCCGATGCGCACGTCCGCGGCATCGCCGAGTCGGTCATGGAGAAGCTGGGAAAGCAGGGACATCGGACCCATCACGTGGAGGGCCTGACCACCGGCCGCTGGGTCCTGCTCGATTTCGTGGACTTCGTGGTCCACCTCTTTCATCCGGAGACGCGCGCGTTCTACCAGCTCGAGCGCCTCTGGGGTGACGCACCGGAGCTGCTGGCCGGCTCCTAATCGGCGGGGAACGACATGCTTCGTCGCTCGTGCCTGGCGCTCGCGGTGCTGCTGGGAGCGCCGGCCGCGCTCTCGGCCCAGTACTTCGGCCAGAACAAGGTCCAGTACACCAGCTTCGATTTCCGCATCATCGCGACCGAGCACTTCGACGTGTACTTCTACCCGAAGGAACACGCCGCGGCGCTGGATCTGGCGCGCATGGCGGAGCGCTCCTACGGGCGACTCTCGCGCATCCTGGGGCACCAGTTCCGCGAGCGGAAGTCGATCATCGCGTATGCGTCTCCGACCGACTTCCAGCAGACCAACATCACCGAGATCGGCGAGGGCACCGAAGGCGTCACCGACTTCTTCAAGCAGCGCAACACGCTGGCGCTCCAGGGCTCGTACTTCGACAACGAGCACGTGGTCACCCACGAAATGGTGCACCAGTTCCAATACGACATCTTCTCCCACGGGCGCGCCGGCGGTGGGCTCAACACCATCATCGCCGTCAATCCGCCGCTCTGGTTCATGGAGGGCATGGCGGAGTACCTGTCGCTCGGCCCGACCACGCCGGAGACCGCGATGTGGCTGCGCGACGCGGCGCTGGAGAACCGGCTGCCGACCATCGACCAGATGGAGAACGACCCCAACATCTTCCCCTATCACTTCGGCCACGCGCTGTGGAGCTACATCGGGCAGCGGTGGGGCGACGAGGCGGTGGGCGCGATCCTCAAGGGCTCGGTGGTGAGCGGCATTCCCGGGGCGATCCGCCGGGTGCTCGGCATCTCGGAGGAGCAGCTCTCGACCCAGTGGCGTGACGCGGTGCAGAAGCGCTATCTGCCGGAAATCGGCGACCGGCCGCGCGCACGCTCGGTGGCGACACCGCTCCTGACCCAGGAGAAGAGCCAGGGCACGCTGCACCTGGCACCGGCGCTCTCGCCCGACGGCTCCGAGGTGGCGTATTTCTCGGAGAAGGACTTTTTCTTCGTCGACCTCTACCTGGCCGACGGCCACACCGGCAAGGTGAAGCGCCGGCTGCTCAAGAGCACCTACAGCAGCAACTACGAGTCGTTCCGTTTCCTCAACTCCCAGGCGAACTGGTCGCCGGACGGGAAGTACCTCGCCTTCACCGGAACCCGCAGCGGCGCCGACGACATCATCATCCTCGACGTGGCGCACAACCGCGAGGTCGGACGGATCCGGGTGAAGGACCTCAACGGCGTGACCACGCCGGCGTGGAGCCCCGACGGCCGGCGCATCGTGTTCACCGGCTATGACGGCGGCCTCTCCGACCTCTTCGTGGTGAATCGCGACGGCAGCAACCTGCGCCGGCTCACCCAGGACAAGTACGCTGATCTGCACCCGGCGTGGTCGCCGGACGGCAGCACGATCGCGTTCGCCACCGACCGCGGCCCCGAAACCGACTTCTCCAAGCTGACGTTCGGCAAGATGCGGATCGCGCTGATGGACGTCGCGTCGGGGCAGATCCGGCTGCTCGACCACATGGACCAGGGGAAGAACATCAATCCGCAGTGGGCGCCGGACGGGAAGTCGCTCGCGTTCGTCTCCGACCGCAACGGCGTGAGCAACGTCTATCTGTACGACCTGGGTGAGAACCAGGTCTACCAGCTCACCGATTTCTTCACCGGTGTCTCGGGCTTCACGCCGCTCTCGCCGGTGATGAGCTGGGCGCAACAGTCCGACCGGCTCGCGTTCATGTACTACGAGAAGGGCAAGTACGACGTCTACACGATGGACAACCCGCGCGGCATGCGGCGCCGGCCGTACGTCCCGGCGCCGGATACGACGCAGGCGGTGGCGCAGGCGACTCCCACTCCGCCGTCGGCCGCGGCGGCTCCCGCACGAACCGACAGCAGCCGGACGCACGCCGACAGCGTCGCGGCGGATTCCGCGGCGCAGGTCGGTGCCGGCGGCTCGATCTACCGCGGCGCGCACGGCTTCCGCTCGGCCAGCGAGCTGCACGCGCCGGGCGACACGACGCACGAGCCGGCGCCGGTCTCGGTGGTAGCGCTGCTCGACTCGGCGAGTCTCAGTCTGCCCGACACCAGCGAGTTCACCTACAAGAAGAACCAGATCCACTTCACGCCCGACTACGTGGCGCGGCCGTCCATCGGCTATGCGCACGACAACTTCGGGCGCGGCTTCTTCGGCGGGAGCGCCATCGAGCTGAGCGACGTGCTCGGTGATCACCGGCTGCTGTTCGCCGGCTACGTGAACGGGAGCCTCAAGGAGGCGCAGGTCACGGCGGCATACGCCAACCTCGCGCACCGGCTCAACTGGGCGACCGGCATCGAGCAGGACCCGTACTACTTCCTCGAGCCGAGCGAAATCCGGCAGTCCGACCCTTCGACGTTCGAGAACACCTTCGTCACCAACGTCCGGCGGCTGATCATCCGCTCCGCCTTCTTCCAGGCGGCATATCCATTCAGCCGCTTCAATCGGATTGAAGCGGAGATGCGGGCGGCCAACGTGGATGACGCGGTGCTCAGCATCCTCGAGCCGTACGATCCCGCGAGCGGCGTCGCCACCGAGGACCCCTCACTCGTCACCACGGGCCTGCCGAGCATCAATTACGTGCTGCCGTCGCTGGCGTACGTGCACGACAACACCGTCTT
Organism: Gemmatimonadales bacterium; assembly: GCA_025934955.1. Taxonomy (GTDB): domain Bacteria; phylum Gemmatimonadota; class Gemmatimonadetes; order Gemmatimonadales; family GWC2-71-9. The sequence goes on from JAICWE010000021.1 coordinate 20,095, forward strand.
CGGCTACACCGGGCCGTTCGTCGGCAGCCGCTATCGGTTCGAGGCGGCGCAGTATCTCGGCGACTGGAAGTTCGCCCAGTTCACCGCCGACTACCGCCGGTACGACAAGCTCATCGGCCCGATCACGCTCGCGACACGAGGGCTGTACTTCGGACGGCGCGGCCGCGACGCGGAAGAGTTCCGCATCTTCGGCGGGTCGACCGATCTGATCCGCGGCAACACCAGCGGGTCGTACCGGCGCAACGAGTGCCTGAACGTGAACGACGTGAACACGCAGACCGGCTGCGCCGAACTCGACCGCCTGGTCGGCACCCAGATCGCCCTCGGCTCGGCCGAGCTGCGCTTCCCGGTGCTCACGCCGCAGATGAAGTTCCTGCCGCGCGCGTTTCCGCCGATCGAGGGCGCGCTGTTCTACGATATCGGGCTGGTCTGGGACCAGGGGAATACGCTCAAGTGGAGCCGGCAGCCGGGAGACGATCCGGTCAACGTCCGCACCCCGCTGCACACGCTCGGTGTCGGGCTCCGGATGAACCTGCTCGGGCTCGTCGTCGCGCGTCTGGACTGGGCTTTCCCGCAGAATCGCACCGGCGTGAAGAGCCTCTGGACCTTGAGCTTCGGCCCCGCGTACTGAGGGTCGCTCACGGGGGAGCCGCCCCTTTGGCTCCCCCGTCCCACCGCCTATCTTTGCAGCGTGAACCGCCGCGCCTTGGCCGGGGCCGGACTCGCGCTGCTTACCGGACTGCTCGCCGCCTGTGGTCGCGGCCAGCGCGCCGCCCCCCGGCACGATCGTCCCGCCGTCACCCGCCGCCCCGCTCCGACCAGTCTGCTGCGCTTCGCGCACGGCGGCGGCGTGGTGCGCTCGTACGGCGCCGACGGCCTTGCGCCCGACGACTGGCACAGCGCCGACAAGCTCCCCGCGGTGCGCCGCGTGCTCGGCGCCGATCTCGACCAGCGGCTGGTCTACACCATCGACCCCAAGGGCACAGTGAGCGCGCTCGATCTCGAGACGCGGCGCGTCCGGCAGGTCGAGAAGGGTGTGGTCCACGCCGCGCTGGGCCCTGACGGCGCGCTCTACATGGCCGACACAGCCGGCGTCGTCACCCAGCTCGCGCGCCGGGTGCCGCTCCGGTTCCGCAGCACGCTCACGGCGGCCCCCCGCACGCTGTACGCGACCGCATCGGGAACGCTGCTGGCCCTGCCGGAGCACGGCGCGGGCATGCAGGTGCTCTCGGCGGAACAGCCGGTCGGGTCGGTGCGGCTCCCCGCCGGGCCCACGGCCGCGACGTTCTGGGGCGACCTCGTCGCCGTCGCCGCGGACAGCGGCGTCGTGCTCTACGACGTCAACCGGAAGCACCCGGGTCCTCGCGCCATCCCGGTTCGCGGCCACGCGCGCGCGGTGCTCTTCTCGCCATCGGCCCACCGGCTCTACGTGGCGGAGGACGACGACCGCCTGCTGGTGCTCGATCGCTTTACCGGCGAGCGGATCGACGAAGTGAAGCTGCCGGGACCGGCCGCGGGCCTCCGGGGCGATCTCTACGGCGGCTGGCTGCTGGTGCGGCCGCGCGACGGCGACTCGACCTGGGTGGTGGATGCGACGACCGACCGCTACGTCGGCGCCGTCGCGACGCGCTGGGGCGGCGATCTCCCGGCGGTGGTGCCGCCGGCGACGCTGGTGATCCGCCACGGCGACGACATCGCCGGTCTCGATCTCACCAGGCCCGGCTTTCCGGAGCTGGGCCGCGTCGCGGGCGGGAGCGACGACGTGTGGATGCCGATCGGCTGGTCGCCGGCGCCGCCGCCGGAAGCCGAAACCAGCGACTCCGCCCGCGCCGCCGAGGCGGACAGCGCCGCGGCCGAGGGGCCGCATGCGCAGCTCTACCTGCAGGTGAGCAGTTCCCGGAATCCGAGCTGGGCGAAGGAGCTGGCCGAGAAGATCCAGGGTGCGGGGTTGCCGGCATCGGTGCTTCCGCCTAACGCCGGAGACGACGTCTACCGCGTGGTGCTGGGGCCGTACACCACGCGCGAAGCTGCCGAGGACGCGGGCAAGAAGGTCGGCATGCCGTCATTCATCATTACCGTCGCCGACAGCACGGCACGATAGGACCGCTCGCATGAAGCTGACCCGGCTGGAGCTCTCCGGCTTCAAGTCCTTCGCCGATACCGTCACGCTCACCTTCGAGGAGGGCGTGACGGCGATCGTCGGGCCCAACGGCTGCGGCAAGTCCAACGTCTCCGATTCGGTGCGCTGGGTGCTGGGCGAGCAGTCCGCGCGGCTGCTCCGCGGCGGCAAGATGGAGGACGTCATCTTCCAGGGCGCGGCGGCACGGAAACGGGTCAACGTGACCGAAGTGTCGCTCTACCTCGACAATACCGACGGCGAGTTGCCGATCGCCTACCGCGAAGTCGTCATCACCCGCCGGCTCTCGCGCTCGGGGCAGAGCGACTACCTGCTGAACGGCTCGCAGGTGCGCCTCCGCGACATCCAGGACCTCCTGCGGGGCACCGGTCTCGGCAGCGAGGCGGGCGTCGTCATCGAAGCCAAGATGATCGACCTCCTCCTCTCCGACCGCACCGACGAGCGCCGGTCGCTGTTCGAGGAGGCGGCGGGGATCGGGCTGTACCGCGACCGGAAGCACAGCACCGAGCGCCGACTGGAGGAGACCGGTGTCGATCTCCAGCGGGTCGAAGATCTCATCGCCGAAGTGCAAACGCAGCTCCGGAGCCTGGCGCGGCAGCGCGGCAAGGCGGAGCGGCACGTGAAGCTGACCGAGGAGAAATTTGCGGTGCAGCTCACCCTGGCGCGGCGCCAGCTCGACCGGCTCGCGGCGGAAGTGGTCGACATGGAGGCGCGCTACGGTACGCTCGGCCGGGTGCTGCCGGAGTCGCGGCAGGCGCTGGCGCACCACGAGCTCCGGCGCGAGGAGCTGGCGACGGCGCGCGCCGCCGCCGAGCAGGAGCGCACCGAGGTGATGCGCCGGCTTGGCGGCGTCCGCGTCGAGTTGGGCAAGCTGGAGGGCGACCTCGCGCTCGCGGCCGAGCGGCTGACCAACGCCGCGCTCCGGCGGATGCGCGCCTCGGACGAGCGGGCGCAGATGGCGGCGCGGGTGGAGCAGGCCGGACTCGAGTTCGGCGCGGCGGGCGACGAGCGGGTCGCCGCCGATGGGGAACACGGCCGGATCCGGGGTGAGCTCGAGGGACGGGCCGACGAGGAGGAGCGCGGGCGGCAGCGCCTCACCGAGCAGCGCGCGATGGTGCGCGACCGCGAGCAGCAGCTCCAGGATCAGGTGCAGACGCTGCGCGCCGCCGAAGGCGAGCGCACCGCGCTCGAAGGCGAGCTGGCGTCCCTGCGCGAGCGGGCCGAGCAGGCGGCGGCGCACCGCACCGCGCTCCAGCGCGAGCTGGCCGCGGCGGAGCGGCGGCGTGACCACCTGGTCGAGCGTGCCGGCTTCCAGACCTACGAGGCGCGCCGTAGCGCGGGCGACGCCGATGCGGCGCGGCACCAGGTGGCCGAAGTGCGAGAGCACGAAGCGCGCGACCGCGCGGCGCGGCGGCAGGCGGAGGAGGCGCTGGCGCAGCTCTCGACCCGCCGGCAGGCGCTCGAGGAGCTCGAACGCGATCGCGTCGGCCTTGCGCCGGCGGCGGCCGCGCTGCTCGCCGCGCGCGACCGCTTTGACGGCGGCGTGCTCGGCCCGCTCAGCGATTTCATCAGCACCGGCCGGGAAGACGCGGAGCTGGCCGAGCGGCTGCTGGGCGAGTGGATGCATGCGGTGCTGGTGCGGGACCACGGAACGGTGCGCGCGGTGCAGACGTGGCATGCCGAGCAGCACCCGGGAGCGCTGGTCCTGCTGCCGCTCGAGCCCGGGCCGCAGGCGAGCGGCGAGGGCCACCCGCTGCACGAGCGGCTGCGCGCCGAGGGACCGGCTGCGGGCTGGGTGCGCGCCGCACTCGCCGGCTCCGAGGTGCTCGACGAGAGCGGCCGCGTCCTCCGCCGGCCGAGCGGTGCGGTGTTCCTCTCCGGCGCCGGTGCGCCGACCGGTCCGCTGCGGCGCCGGGCCGAGCTCGCGAGCCTGGCGCAGGAATCGGAGCGCTCGGAAACGTCGGTCGCCTCGGCCGCGGCGGCACTGGCTGCGACGATCGCCCGGCTGGCGGACGCAGAGCGCCGGCTGGCCGATGCCGATGGCGCGGCGCTGAATGCCCGGGACGCCGAGCGTCAGGCAACCGCGGCGCGCGAGGACGCGGTACGCACCGTCGGCAACCTCACACGCGAGGCCGGGACATCGGAGGCGGACCACGCCCGCATCACCGAGCGCCTGGGTCAGGCGGAGCGGCGGCTGGCGGAGGTGGACGCGCTGCTGGTCGAGCGCGAGCTGGATCGGGCGCGGCTGGACGAGGAGCTGGGCACGGCACGCGCGCGGCTGGCGGAGCTGGAAGGCGAGCAGGAGGCGGCGCGGGAGCAGCGGGTGCAGTGGCAGGTGCAGGAAGCGCACGTGGCGGCGCGGCTCCGCGCGGCCACCGATCGGGTCGGCCGCGCCGAGCGCACCCGCGCCGACGCCGAGGCCGCGGTCGCGTCACTCACGGCCGAGTTGTCGCAGCTCGATGCCGATACCGCCGCGCTCGCGGCGCAGCAGGCCGGCTGGCAGGAGGCGCGGACCGAGCGGCACGCCGCGGTCACGGAGCTGGAGAGCGCATCGGCGGCGAGCGAGGCGGCGCTGGCGCGCGCGCACGAGGCGCTCACCGCGGCGGAGCGCGAGCTGGCGCAGGCGCGGACCTCGGTGGACACACTCAGCGAGGAGAGTCACCGGCTGCAGGTGCGGCTCACCGAGGCGGCGGCACAGCGGCGGAGCGTCGTGGAGCGGGTCGAGGCGGAGTGGCGGAAGCCGCTCGACGAGCTGCTGGATGGCCTCGCCCTGTTGGACCTCGATCTCGAGACGCTGGAGAACGAGTCGGCGCGGATCGTCTCGCAGCTGGAGCAGATCGGGCCGGTGAATCCGCTCGCGGTCGAGGAGCACGCGGAGGAGAGCAAGCGGCTCGACTTCCTCACCAGCCAGCGCGACGATCTGGTGAGCGCCCGGCAGTCGCTGCTCCAGGCGATCCGCGAGATCGACGGCACCGCGCGCAGCATGTTCCTCGAGACGTTCACCGCGGTGCAGGCCAACTTCCTCAAGGTGTTCACCACGCTCTTCGGCGGCGGCGAGTGCGAGTTGCGGCTCGCCAACCCCGAGGATCCGCTGGAGAGCGAGATCGAGATCCATGCGGCGCCGCGGGGCAAGCGCACCCAGCGCATCCACCTGCTCTCCTCGGGAGAGCGGACGCTGGTCGCGGTGTCACTGCTGTTCAGCATCTATCTCACGAAGCCGAGCCCCTTCTGTCTCATGGACGAGGTGGACGCGCCGCTGGACGACGCCAACGTGGGACGGTTCACGCGGCTGCTGGACGAGTTCAAGCTCGACACGCAGTTCCTCGTCATCACCCACAACCCGCGCACGATGCAGGCGGCGGATGCGGTGTACGGCGTGACGATGCAGGAACCGGGCGTCTCGACCATCGTCGGTGTGCGGCTGGGGGAGCGGGAAACGGTCTGATCGTGGGCGGGCCCCGGCGCGCGCAGCCCGGCAGCGCGCTCGGCGGTGTCGCGGACTGACAACCGGAACGGAGTCGTCATGCTCGTAGTCATGCGCCACGGCGCGCCCGAGAGCGAGGTCCAGCGGGTGGTGGAAACCATCGAGGAGATGGGGTACACTGCGCGCCCGATGCCGGGACGGCAGCGCACCACGGTCGGCCTGATCGGCAACGACGGTCGGGTGGATGGATCGCGGCTGGCGGCGCTGCCCGGCGTGCAGGAGCTGATCCACGTCACCAAGCCCTACAAGCAGGTGTCGCGCGAGTGGCGGCCGGAGCGGACCGTCATCCGGCTCGCCGGCGGGCTCACCATCGGCGGTGACGACGTCGTGGTCATGGCAGGACCCTGCTCGGTCGAGAGCGAGCGCCAGATCATCGAGGCCGCGCTCGCCGTGCGCGAGGCGGGCGCCACGGTGCTTCGGGGCGGCGCGTTCAAGCCGCGCAGTTCGCCCTACTCCTTCCAGGGGCTCGGCACGCCGGGGCTCGCGCTGCTGAAGAAGGCGCGGGAGGAAACCGGGCTCCTGCTGGTGACCGAGGCGATGGACGAGACCGGACTCGAGCTGGTGGGCGAGGTGGCCGACATCATCCAGATCGGCGCCCGCAACATGCAGAACTACGCCCTGCTCAAGCGCGCCGGCCGCGCGGGCAAGCCGATCCTGCTGAAGCGCGGGCTCGCCGCCACCATCCAGGAGCTGCTCCTCTCGGCCGAGTACATCCTCGCCGAAGGCAACCCCGACGTCATCCTCTGCGAGCGCGGCGTCCGCAGCTTCGACACGGTCACCCGCAATCTTTTCGACCTCGCGGCGATTCCGGTGGTCCACGGCCTCTCGCATCTGCCGATCGTCGCCGATCCGAGTCACGGCACCGGTCATCGCGACCTTGTCGCTCCGGTGGCGCGCGCGGCGATCGCGGCCGGCGCCGACGGGCTGCTCGTGGAGGTGCACCCGCACCCCGACCGGGCGCTCTCCGACGGCGCGCAGAGTCTCTACCCGGAGCAGTTCGAGCGCATGATGCGCGAGCTTCGGCCGATCGCCGACGCGATCGGCCGGCGCGTGGCGGAGCCCGCGGGAAGCCGCGCGTGATCCTGCGGCTCGCCGTCGCGTCGCTGTTGCTCCTCGCCCCGATGCGCCTCGCGGCGCAGGACGCCGGCGCCGTCGTCGGCCGCTCGGCGCGGGTGTACCGCTCGCTCTCGTCGCTCCGCGCCGATTTTGTCCAGGTGATCGACGACAAGATGATCGGCAAGTACGACGCGAAGGGCGTCCTGATCCAGGCGGGCGACAACAAGCTGTCGATGCGGTTCAGCGCCCCGCCGGGCGACATGATCATCGCCGACGGCGAGCAGGTTTGGGTCTACACCCCCAGCACCACGCCGGGACAGGTCCTGCGGCTGCCGCTGCCCAGCGATCCGGTCTACGGCTTCAACGTGCTCGCATGGGTGCTCGACCGGCCGGCCGAGCGGTATCAGACGACCTACCTCCGAGCCGACACGCTCGGCGGCCGGCGGATGGATGTGCTCGAGATGGTCCCGCTCCAACCGGAGCTGCCGTTCCGACGCGCGGTGGTGTGGCTCGACCGGGAGGACGCCCTGCCCCGCCGGCTGGAGATCGAAGAGAAGTCGGGCGCGACGCGCCTGCTCACGCTGTCCCACCTCCGGCTGAACGAATCCATACCCGACCGCACCTTCCGCTTCGACGTGCCGGGCGGGGTGCGGATCATCGACCAGCGCTAGGCATCGGCGGGCCCGGCGGCGCGAGTCGCGACGGCACCGTCCCCGCCGCGATCAGCGCCCGCGCCGCCGTCACCTGCGCGTCTTCCTCCGCGTGCCGCCGCGCCTCCGCCTGCCGTCCGAATACCGACCGCGCGATCTCATAGCCCAGCTCCCGATCGATCAGCCGCGCCCCGTCAGCGTAGACGCTGTCCGGCACCACGACGCCGCGACGCCGGAGCCGTTCGAGGACGGCGCTCCGCATTGCCGGCGTGACGAGGAACTCCGCACTCCGAAGCGCCGGCGTTCCCTGCAGCTCCGCCGCGTACGACGCGAGCACGTCACGAAAGTCGTCGAGCCGCGGCGCGAGCAGGCGGCCGAGTCGCTGCTCGCCAGCGGTGAGCGTGTCGGGCGGGATGACGACGTCGGGCGGTATGCCGCCGTGCCCGGCGATCACGCGCCCGGCATCGGTGCGAAAGACGCCCATCGTGTCCACCCGTCCCGCCGGCCCGAGGGTGTCGCGCACCGCGCGTTGAATGCTGCGCCCGCTCGGCGTGTACCAGCGCGCCGTGGTGATCCGGAGCGCGACCCGGTCGCCCAGCTGAAAGACGGTCTGCACCAGCCCCTTTCCGTACGTCGGCGTGCCTGCGATGAGCGCGCGGTCGTGGTCCTGCAGCGCGCCGGCGAGGATCTCCGCCGCGCTCGCCGTGCCCTGGTTGACCAGGATCACGATCGGCAGCCGCGGCCAGAGCTGCGGCGCCGCGTCGGTGAAGGTGCGGGTATCACCCGGCGCGCGGCCCCGCGTCTCCAGCACCGCCTGTCCGGGATCCAGAAACAGCTCGGCCGCGTTCACCGCTTCGTCGCGCAGGCCGCCGGGATTGGAGCGGAGGTCGAGCAGCAGCGTGCGCATGCCGCGCGCGGCGAGCGCCGCGACCTCCTGCTGCAACTCGGCGGCGGCGTGCTGCGAAATCGTGCTGACGCGGAGGTAGCCCACGCCGTCGGGGAACAGCACCCGCGCCCGAACGGCGGACTGGTGCACCTGGCTCCGCACCAGCCGGTAGGTCGCACGCGCTCCGCCGCGGCGGATCACCAGTGCGACGCTGGTGCCGAGCGCGCCGCGCAGCGCCTTCCGCGACTGGAGCGCCGTCCATCCGAGCGCCGACTGGCCGTCGACCGAATCGATGACGTCACCGGTGCGGATGCCGGCGCGCTCCGCCGGCGAGTCCGGCACCGATGTGACGACGACGAGCGCGCCGCTCCGTACCTCCACCTGCACGCCGACGCCGGCGTAGTCGCCGGTGGTGCGCTCGCGCAGCCGGTCGTAGTCGGGGCCGATCAGGAGGGAGGCGTAGGGGTCGTGCAGTTTCGCGACGAGGCCGCGCGCGGCATGGACGTAAATCTCCGCGTCGGGAAGCGAGTCCACATAATCGTCGCGCAGCCGGAGCAGTACCTCGCCGAAGCGCCGGGCGGCGTCGGGTGCCGTCGTGGGCCGCGGGGCGGGCGCCCGCGCGAGCCATGCGCCGAGGCCCAGCGCCGTGAGCAGCGCCGCGCCGCCGGTCCAGCGGAGCATCATCCCGCCACGCGTTTGCGGGCCGGAACGCCGAGCGCGCGCTCGACACGCCGGGCCGCGGCCTCGTCCAGCCCCGACTGCCGTGCCAGCACCAGCGCCGCGAGCCCGAGCTCGCGATACAGCGGCCGCTCCGACGGCTCCAGTGCGGCGAGGTGCGCTTCGATGGTCTCGGTGTCGCCGCGGCGGAGCGGACCGGTGAGCGCCGCCGCCGGCGTCATCTCGGCGAGGTTGGCGGCGGCCCCGTTGAGCAGCGGCAGGTAGATCCGGTTCGCCAGTTCCGGCGCGACCCCCGCGCGTTCGGCAAGGCGCGACGCGACGCCCATCAGCGCCACCGCATAGTTGGCCACCATCGTGGCGCCGGCGTGATAGGCGGCCTTGGCGCCCGCATCAAGGCGCAGCGGCGTCAGCCGCAGCGTGGCGGCGAGCCGCTCGGCGGCGGCGATCGCTTCCGGATCGCCCTCGACCGCGGCGTACGCGCCGCGCAGTCGCTCGGCGGCGGTGCCGGCGTCGGCGATCGTCTGGAGCGGGTGAAAGGAGCCGAGCGCCGCCCCGCTGCCCTCGAGCGGCGCGAGCGCGCTGCGGTCCAGGAGCCCGGAGAGATGCAGCACGACGTGGCGGCGGTCGAGCGCGCCCGAGGCGGCGAGCTCGGTGGCGACCGAGGTGATCGCGTCGTCGGGCACCGCGAGCAGCACGATCTCGGCGCCGGACACGGCATCGCCGACCGGGCCGAGCGAAAGGACGAGCGGCGGCGGGACCTCGCGCGCGCGGCGTCCCCACAGCGTGACCGCGAAGCCGCGGCGGCGAAGGGCGAGCCCGAGCCCCTGGCCGAGGCGGCCGGGGCCCAGAATGGCGAGACGGGGGGCGCTCAACGCGGGATCAGTTGTGGCCGGAAGCGCCGGGAGCGCTTTCGGCGAGAGTCAGCAGCTGCTTCGGTGTCTGCGCCTTCCGCAGCAGCGCGAGGGCGCTCTGCACCTGCTGGTCGTCGGCGGCGCGCCGCTGGAACTCGGCCGGCCGGCCGAAGACGTAGCGGGCGATCTCGTACGACAGCTGCTCGTCCACGAGATGCTTCGCGCCGTTGTAGATCGCCGGCGTGACCACGACGCCCTTCGCCTTCAATCGCTGCTCCACTTGCTGGTCCATTTCGGGCGTGATGGTGAAGTTCTCGCTGGTGACGCCGCGATCGCGCTTGATGTCGAGCGCATAGGTGGTCAGTACGTCCCGATACGCCGGGAGCTTGTCACCGAGCACCTTCGCGAAGTCGCGCTCGGCGCCGGAGAGGGTGTCGGCGCGCACGATCAGATCCGGCACGATGCCGCCGCCGCCGCGTACCGTGCGGCCCGCATCGGTGTGGTAGATCGGCCGGGCCTTGACCGAGGTATCGGCGGCGATGCTGTCGCGGCCGCTGCCGGTGCTCTCGTTGAAGGCCTGCAGCGCCTGGTCGGTCTCGCTCTTCGCGGTGCGCTGGATGGTACGGCCGCTCGGCGTGTACCACCGCGCGGTGGTGAGCTTGAGCGCAGTGCCCTCGCCCAGCGGAAAGAGCGTCTGCACCAGTCCCTTGCCGAATGTCGGCGAGCCGACCACCACCGCGCGGTCGTGGTCCTGGAGCGCGCCGGCGATGATCTCGGCGGCGCTGGCGGTGCCGTCGTTCACCAGCACGACGACCGGCAGATCCGGATACGGCTGCCTGGCATCGTCGAAGTACGCCCGGCTCGAGCCGCGCGCGCGGCCGCGGGTGGAGACGATCTCCTGCTTCGGATCGAGGAAGAGGTCGGCGACCTTGACGCCCTGGTCGAGCAGCCCGCCGGGATTCCCCCGCAGGTCGAGCATCAGCGATTTCATCCCCTTCTTCCGCATTGCGTCGATCTCGTCGTGCAGCTCGCTGGCGGAGGTCTCGGCGACCGGATTGAGCGAGATGTAGCCGATGCCGTGGTCGAACAGCGTCCCCGCCGGCACCGACTTGAGGTGGATCTGCGCCCGCACGAGATCGTACTTGAGCGGATCGGCGATGCCGGCGCGGCGCACCTTGATCGACACCCGCGAGCCGGGCTCGCCCCGCAGCGCCTTCACCGCCTGATCGTTCTTCCAGCCTTCGGTCGAGGTTCCGTTCACCTCGATGATCTGATCGCCCGTTTCGATGCCCGCACGCTCGGCCGGCGTCTCCGGCAGCGGTGCGACGACGGTGATCCAGCCATCGCGCACGTCGATCTGGATGCCCAGACCGGCGTAATTGCCGGAGGTCTGCTCGGTCAGCGCCTTGTAGTCCTCGCCCTGCAGCAGCACGGAGTACGGGTCCTTCAGCTCCTCCAGCATGCCGACGGTGGCGCGCTGGTAGAGGTCGGGCTCGCCGATCGAGTCGACGTAGTAGGTGCTGACGTGCGAGAGCACGTCGTCGAACAGCCGCGCCTGCTGATATACGTTCCCGTCGCTCGCGATGCCCTGCCGCAGCAGCCATCCGCCGCACAGGAACGAGATGACCGCCACGACGGCGATGACGCCCCAACGCTGCCTCATGATCCCTCCGGTACCGCGATGCGCACCAACTCGAGCCACGCCGCCTCGGCCAGCTCGGCGGGCGGCAGCGTACCGTTCAAATGTCGCACGGCCTCGCCCTCGGCCGCCAGATACGCCGCCGCGACGCGCGCGTGAAAGGCGTCACTCTCGAGGTCGAGCCGGTCGCGCCGCTTCCCGGCTTCGAGTTGCCGCGCCGCGCCGACGCCGGCCGGCAGATCGAGCAGCAGCGTGAGATCGGGCGTCAGGCCGCCGGTCGCGAGGGCATTGGCGCTCCGCACCGCCGCGGCATCGAGCCCGCGCCCGGCGATCTGATACGCGAACGTCGACAGCTCATAGCGATCCGCGAGGACGATGCGGCCGCCCGCGAGGGCGGGCCGGATCACCCGCCGCACCAGGTCGGCCCGCGCGGCGAGCATGAGGAAGAGCTCGCTCTCGGCCGTCATCGCATCGGCGGTCTCGAGCAGAACGCGCCGGGCCGACTCGGCCAGCGGCGTCCCGCCCGGCTCGCGCACCTGCAGCAGATCGAGACGGGCCGTCGCGGCCCGGGCCGCGAGCGCCGCCGCGAGCGTCGTCTTCCCCGCGCCTTCGGGCCCTTCCAGCACCACGAAGCGACCGGACACGTCAGCCGAGCGTGATGATGCTGCTCGCGGCGCCCTTCTCCATGCCCCCGGTCATCTGCTCGTTCACCTTCGCCATCAGCTTCTCGAAATTGGCGCGCGCGACGACGTACGCCTGACCGATCACGCTGGTCTCGAGGTCGCGCACCGCCGTCTCGTACGCCTGCGCCGTGGGCTCGTCCGGCATCTGCCCCTGCGCCACCAGCTGGTCCACCTGGCGCGCCAGCGTCTGGATCTGCTCCAGCTTGCTGACGGTGTCCTTGTCCTCGCGCAGCGAGCGCTCGGCGCGCCGAAGCGCCTGGTACTCCGCCGACTGCCCGATGAGCCGGCCGAGCTCCTGCGCCTTGTCCCAGATCATGGTTCCCCGCTCCTCCGCGCGAGCACGTAGCGCTCGCGGCCATAAAGGTCCCGACGCACCGTCACCGCCGTCCATCCGAGCGCGCCGGCGCGCCGCGCCACCTCGCCCGCGCGCATGGCGTCCACCTCGAGCGCGAGCCAGCCGCCCGACCGCAGCACCCGCCGGCCGTCGTCCAGCAGCGCCGTGGTCGCGGCGAGTCCGTCCCCGCCGCTCGGCAGCGCCAGCCGCGGCTCCCAGTCACGTACCGCCGGATCGAGAGAGGTCCACTCTCCCTCGGTGAGGTACGGCGGGTTGGAGACGACGAGATCCACCGCGCCCGACGCGATCGGCGCGGTGAGATCGCCACGAACGCATGCCACCGGAAGCCCGCTGCTCCGCCGGTTCTGCTCGGCCAGCGCAAGCGCGTCGGCCGAGAGATCCAGCGCGAGCACCTCGCTGAAGCGGCCCTCCAGCGCGAGGCTCAGCGCGATGCAGCCGGTCCCCGTTCCGATGTCCACCGCCCCTCCCCGCTGCACCTGCTCGAGAGCCAGCTCGACCAGCAGCTCGGTCTCCGGCCGCGGAATCGAGGCGCGGTGATCGGACGCGAGCGTCAGGCGACGGAAGCCGGCGCGCCCCGTAACATAGGCGAGCGGCTCTCCCGCCGCGCGGCGCGACACCGCGCGCGCGAAGCGGTCGGTCAGCTCGGGCGCGATCGGCTGCTCCCGGCCGAGCAGCACGTCGCCCATCGCGCAGTCGGCGAGGTCGGCCCAGATGCGCAGGGCCTCGCGCCGCGGCTCCGGAATGCCGGCCGCGGTGAACCTGCGGCGCGCCTCGTCCAGCGCGGCGGCCGGGGTGCGCGGCAGCACGTCAGGCACTCTCCTGCTCCTGCCGGCTCGCCATGCGGAGGCCGTCCACCAGCTCGTCGATATGCCCGTCCATGACGTCGTCCAGGTTGTGGACCGACAGGTTGATGCGATGGTCGGTGACGCGACTCTGCGGAAAGTTGTAGGTCCGGATCTTGGCCGAGCGGTCGCCGGTACCGACCATCGCGCGCCGGTCACGCGAGCGGGCCGCCTCCTGCTCGGCAAGCATGCGGTCGAGCAGCCGCGCCCGCAGCACTTCCATCGCCTTGAGCTTGTTCTGGAGCTGCGACTTCTGATCCTGCTGCGACACCACGACCCCGGTGGGCAGATGGGTGATGCGCACCGCGCTGTCGGTGGTGTTGACGCTCTGGCCGCCGGGCCCGGACGAACGAAAGACGTCGATCTTGAGCTCGTTCGGCTCGATCCTGATGTCCACGTCCTCCGCCTCCGGCAGCACGGCGACGGTGGCGGCCGAGGTATGAATGCGACCCTGCGTCTCGGTGGCCGGGACGCGCTGCACCCGATGCACGCCGGACTCGCGCCGCAGCAGACCGAACGCTTCGGCGCCGCGCACGGCGAAGATCGCTTCCTTCAGCCCGCCGACGTTGCCTTCGCTGATCGAGATCGGCTCGACCGACAGCCCGTGGCGCTCGGCGAAGCGGCGGTACAGCCGGTAGAGGTCGGCCGCGAAGAGCGCGGCCTCGTCGCCGCCGGTGCCGGCGCGGATCTCCACGATGGCGTCGCGATCGTCGTGGGGGTCGCGCGGCAACAGCGCCGCATGCAGCTCGGCCCGGAGCTGCTCGGCCTCGGGACCAAGCCGCGCCAGGTCGGCGCGCGCCATGGCGACGAGCTCGGGATCGGGCTCCTCGGCCATCTCGCGCGCCTGGGCCAGCTCATCCTCGAGCCGGGCCAGGCGCTGCGCCGATTTTACGATGGGGGCGAGTCGCGTGTGTTCGCGGCCGAGCGCCTTGAGGCGGGCGGGGTCGCGCGCGACGTCGGGAGCGGTGAGCTCGCGGGCGACCTCCTCCGCGCGGCCGAGCGCCTGGCGGAGTCGGGTCTCCACGGGCTACGCCTTGGGCGCCGCTGCCTCGCTCTGGTACCTGCGGCGGAACCGATCCACGCGGCCGGCGGTGTCCATGAGGCGCTGCTTGCCGGTGAAATACGGATGGCACTGGGCGCAGACTTCGACATGGATCGAGGCCGCGGTCGAGCGGGTCTCGAAGCTGTTCCCGCAGGCGCACTGCGCCATCAGCTTGTGGTACTGGGGGTGGAGATCGGCCTTCACGTCTGGCTCCTGTGATTCGGCCGCCGGAATGTCCGCGGCCCGGTTGGCAACAAGCGGCGAATTGTAGCGGTCGCAAGGCCTTGGGGCAACCCGGCCCAAACTGGCCGCGCACCCGGCGAGCCTGACCACGACCCCCGCGTGATGTGACGCACGTCGTTGACAGGCCTTCTGGGCAGCCGTAACCTGAGCGCACACTTACGCACCCAAAGAGGCAATCGTGCCCTTGTCCGCCATAGAGGTCTTGCGCAAGGTCCCGCTCTTCTCCGGCCTGTCCGAGCCGGACCTGACCGCGATCGCGGAGCTGACCCGCGAGCGCAGCTATCCCAAAGGCAGCGTCATCGTGTTCGAGGACGACCCGGGCGATTCCATGTACCTGGTCGCCGCCGGTCAGGTGAAGGTCGTGCTCATCGCCGAGGACGGACGCGAGGTGATTCTGTCGGTGCTGGGCGAAGGCAGCTTCTTCGGCGAGATGGCGGTGATCGACGAGGAACCGCGCTCGGCCCACGTGATCGCGATGGAGGACTCGAGCCTGCTGGTGCTCCGGCGGGAGGACTTCCACTCGCGGCTCCGCGCGTCACCCGAGGTCAGCATCTCGCTGCTCCGGGAGATCTCCCGCCGGCTCCGTCGCGCCGACGAGAAGATCGGCAGCCTGGTGCTGCTCGACGTGAACGGCCGGGTCGCCCACCTGCTCCTCCGCATGGCGGACGACGAAGGCGGCGACCGCATCACCCGGAAGCTGACGCATCACACCATCGCGCAGATGATCGGATCCAGCCGCGAGACGGTATCGCGCACCATGCGCAACCTGGTCGAGCGCGGGGTGATTCAGGTGACGCGGAAGGACATCACGCTGCGGGACCGGCACTCGCTCATGCTGGCGGCGCGGCGCTCCTGAGCCGCGCCTCCCGTCCGGCGACGGCGTCCGGCCGAGCATGAGCTACACGCTCACCTTCTGGGGAACCCGGGGGTCGATACCGACTCCCGGCCCCGAGACCGCCCGCTACGGCGGCAACACGCCGTGCATCGGGATCAGCCGCCCGGGCTCGTCCCACCACGTCATCCTCGACGCCGGCAGCGGACTGCGTCCGCTGGGGCACGAGATCATGCTCCAGGGCGGCGATGCGGTTTCGGCCGACCTGCTGATCTCCCACACCCACTGGGACCACATCCAGGGGCTCCCGTTCTTCAAGCCGCTGAGCGTGCCCGGCAGCCGCATGCGCATCTACGGCGCGCGGCAGGAAGGCGTGGGGCTGGAGGACATCCTCCGCCGCCAGATGGATCCGATGGTCTTTCCGGTGCCGCTGCGCGCGCTCGCCGCCGAGCTCACCGTCACGGAGGTGGCGCGGGCCCCGTTCGAGATCGAGGGGTTCCGCGTCGTCCCCTTCCGGCTACGGCATCCCGGTACCACGTTAGGCTACCGGCTCTCGGCCGCGGACGGCGGGCGCGAGATCGCGTACGTGACGGACAACGAGCTGGGCGCCGGCGGCAGCTATCCGGTCGGCCCCGACTGGCGGCGCGAGATGGTCGACTGGCTCGGCGACGTCGAGACGCTGATCCACGATGCCATGTACGGCGACCAGATCATCGCCGCGCGGGCGGGCTGGGGCCACTCGACGCCCCGGCAGGCCGTCGATCTCGCCGCGGAGAGCGGGTGCCGCCGGCTGCTCCTGTTCCATCACGAGCCGGAGCACAGCGACGACGCGCTCGACCGCCTGCTGGACCAGACCTGCGGCTACGCTCGGCGGGTCGCGCCGCGGCTCATCGTGGAAGCGGCGGTCGAGGGGATGCAGCTCACGCTGTGACTCGGCCGAACACCGAGGGAGGCGACGCATGACCCGCAGCCTGGCGATGGCGCTGCTGCTCGGGCTTCCGGCCGCTGCGCTCACACCGCGGAGTGCGGCGGCGCAGGAGGCACCGGTCATCGCGGTGCTCCCGTTCGACAACGACGGGTCGTACGGGCGCGGCCCGGACGAGTTCGCGGCCCTTCAGGTCGGCATCCCCGCCGCGCTCGCGAGCGAGCTCGCGCGTACCACCGGCGGCCACGTCGTCGATCGGACCACGACCCTCGCGGCGCTCGCACAGTTGAATCCCGCCCACGGCCGGGTGGACGCCGCGTCGGCGGCGAAGCTCGCCGGCGACCTCAAAGCACGCTACATCGTGCTGGGGAGCTTCAAGGATTTCTACGGGCGGGTCCGGCTGAACGCGCGACTGGTGGACGCACAGAGCGGAGAAATCGTGGCCGTCGTCACCAATGGCGACCCGAAGCTCCAGGAGCGCGCCGCGCTCTACCGGATCATCCAGCGGATCGCGGCGGAGATCGCGGAGCGGCTGAAGCTGCCGGCGAACGGCGCGGCCCCCGGCCCCGACGTGCCGACCGATGCCCTGACGCTCTACAGCCGCGGAACGCTGGCTCTCGACCAGGGCGACAAGGCGCACGCCGCGCAGTTCTTCCGCCAGGCCCTGACGGCAGCACCGGCATTCGCCGAGGCTAGAGAGGGTCTGCGCCGAGCCGGCGGATGATCGAATGCGCCGCGTCCGCGGCGGCTATCGGCCCCCGCGCTCCGGCTGCCGCGCGATCACCAGCAGACCGCACACGACCCCGAGCTGCGCCGGGACGAACAGCGCCAGCAGGTCCCCGTTCACCTGGCCGTGCGGCAGCAGCTTGAGCAGCAGGCCCGCCACCGACAGCATGCCGACCAGGATCGCCAGGACCCGCGCCGGGGGGTGCGCGCGCCCGCGCGGAAACACGATCCGCGGCAGCAGCACCGCGAGCGGCAGCGCCAGAAGATTCACCTGAAGAATGTTCTCGTTGTGGTACGTCGCCGTGTGATCGGTAAGCGCCCACATGCCGGTGACGATCACGCCAGCGACACCCACGAGCGAGAGCCACGCGCCGCCCAGCCACGCAAAGGCGCGGCGCGCCGGGTCCCGGCCCCGGGAGCCACGCCACGCAAGCAGCAGCAATCCGCCGCCGATCGCCACACCGAGCAGCAGGTAGCGCCAGAGCCACGGCGGCGGCGCATCGGGCAACGGCGGGCGCGTGCTGGCGTACAACGTCCGCTCCGAGCGCACCAGCGGGCCCACGCTCCCGTCGCCACGCACGACCGTGACGCTGCGCAGCCAGTCCCGCAGGCGAAGCGGCAGGAACATCTCCTCGTACGCGCTGATCGGCCGGTCGGTCGGCCGGCCCATGAGCAGGTCCAGCCCGGTGTAGATCAGCGGATCATCGGCGGTGAGACGGCGGGTGTGGAAGCGATACGTGGTGTGTGAGGGGATGCCCGCGGTCTCGGCGCGGATCCGGCCGCCGATCACGCGATCGATCGCATCGCGCACGCGGGTGGAGCAGTTGTCGCGGTAATAGTCGTAGAAGTAGTGGCGGTTTTCCTCCCGCGCATTCCACTGCAGGAACGCCAGCAGCGCCGCCCGCGCGCTGGGCGGGAGATCCAGCTCCTGCACCCAGATCGAGCGATTCTCCCGCACGTAGATCCGATTGTACGACTCGCCGGGAAAACCGCCCATCGCGTACCACATCCGCCCCTGGAGAAAGTGCGGGATGAAGTACGGCTGGTTGAAGTCGAACAGTCCGTAATTGTAGGAAATCCCCTCATCGTCGGGGACCGTGGTATCGCGGATCCAGATCGCGTTGTGACCAAAGTGCTCCCAGACCGCGTCGCCCGGACCGTAGGTGACGACGGCGACGTCGAGATTCGCGCCGGGCTCGACCGCGGCGCGGACGGTGGGTGCCGGGGCCCGTTGCGCCGAGAGCGGTGCGGCGAGGAGCCCGAGGAGCAGCGCGCCGCATCCCCTCACAGCGTGGCGTCGCGGCCGTCCTCCGCCGACTTGTAGATGGCGTCGAGCACCTTGTGCAGCCGAACCTGCTCGGCGAGGTCGGGCGCCTTTGCCTCTCCGGCGATCGCGGCGAGGAAGTGGGCCCACTGCGCGCGGTACGCCGCGGCGAAGGCGTTCTCCCGGCTTCCGGCTCCGGTGGGCGAGACGTCGGTCGCCACGCCGTGCAGCTCCTTCCACACCTTGAGCGGGTTGATCGCGGCGGTGCCTCGGGCGCAGCGAAGGCCGCAGCCGAAACGCTCGCCGGCGCCGATGTGATGCCAGGTGACGTCGACGAAGATCGACGCGCCGTTCTCGCACACCACGAACGCGCTGCCGCTCTGCTCCACAGCCCGCTCGCGCTCGGCCCGGTCGAGGCACGCGCTGACCCGCGCCGGCTCCGGACTGCCGATCAGCCAGAGACCGAGATCGACGATCGCGAGCCCGAGGTCGAGCATGGCGCCGCCGCCGGCGAGGTCGCGCCGCTGCCGCCAGCCGAGCTGTCCGCGGCTCGGCCGGAAGGCGTGCCAGCTTCCGCGCACGCTCTCCACCGCGCCCAGCTCGCCGCTCTGGACGAAGCCGCGGACGATCTGCACGTCCGGCCGGTAGCGGTGTGTCATGCCCACCATGACGACTTTGTCGCGCTTCTCCGCCGCGCGCAGCACGCGGGCGGCGCTCGCCGCGGTCAGCGTCATCGGCTTTTCCACCAGCACGTGCAGGTCGGCCGAGAGCGCCGCGAGGATGTGGGACTCGTGCAGATGATTGGGCGAGCAGATGACCAGCGCGTCCAGCTCCTCGTGCTGGATGAGGTCCTCGATGTCGTCGAACGCGTCGGGCACGCCGAAGCGATCGGCGAGCGCGCGGGCCTTCGGCAGGTCGGTGTCGGCGATGGCGCGCACCTCGACGCCGCGGAACTTCTTGAGCGCCGGCAGGTGAGCCACCTGGGTGACCGCGCCGCCGCCGATGATGCCGAGCCGGAGCGGATCGCTCACCGCACCCCTCGGGCCTGCGAACGGCTCACGGCGTGCCCGCCGCGTTCCGTGGATCGTCGTGCGGGTGCACGTAGGTGACCGCGAATGGCGCCGTGCTGCTGATCTCGATGACCGTGGCGCCGCGGGTCTGCGCAAAGTGATGGACCCGCGCCGGAATTTCCCCGCTCTGTCCCTTGCGGAGCGGCTTGGTGCTGTCGGCGTTGAAGGTGTCGCCCATTCCGACCAGGAGGGTGCCGACCTTCACGGTCACGTGCTCGGCGGTCGGATGAAAATGCGGTGGGATCCGGTAGTTGGCCGGCATGGAGAGCCGGACCGCGAACGGTCCGGTGCCCGCCGGATCGCCGCGCACGACGGCCATCTTGGCGCCCTTGGGCAAGGCGTCGGGCGCGGGGGCCCACTGGAGGCGGTGCGGCTTTGCGGCTTGGGCGTGGAGCGCCGCAGCGGCGAGCAGCAGGCCGCCGACGGCAAGGCGAACGGCACGCATGAAAGCTCCGTGGAAATGAGGGTACGCCAAGCTGCGTATTCGCGGGCGGCGGCACAAGACCGATGCGACGCCGCATCCCGCCCGTGCTCGCGACGATCGTGGGCTAGTAGTAGACCGTGATCGCCGTGCCCGGGTAATACGCCGCGAGGATCTCGGGATGGTTCTGGCCCGCCCGCGCGCGCCCGACCGCACCCCACTGGCAGAAGCCCACGCCGGGCCCCGCCCCGCCGCCGTCGGCCACCAGCCGAGACACCCGCCCGCCCGCGCTCGACATGCTGAGCGTGAACGCGTTGCTCCGAAGCGGCTCGCCCGCCGCCGTCCGAAGCACCTGGCGCACCTGAGGGCCATCCACCTCGACCGACGTGGTCGCGAGCGTGACCGTGAGCCCCGCCGCGCGACCCGATCCGGTGCGACCGTTGACCCGGACGTCCCGCACCGCGGTCACCTGCTCCGCGGCGATGCGCGAGACCGCCGGCAGCGAGCGCCGGAGCACCGCACGCAGCTCGTCGCCGGTCCAGCTCTCCCGCCAGCGGAAGCGCGGCGAGATGCTGCACCACGCGCGGCCGCCCGCGTCCACGTCGTCGATCGAACGGAGATACGGCCGATCGGCGCCGCGGAAGATCTCCAGGCCGCTCGCCGTGCGGCCGCCGCACGTGGAAAAGAAGAAGGCTTCGATCAGCTCGCCGTTGTAGGTGAGCACGCGGCCGCGGGTGTCGGCGACGGCCGCGTTGCCGAGTCCGGTCTCGTTGAGCACGCCGCCGTAAACTTGGTCGGAGATGCCGGCGAGGAGATCGAACCCCTCGGCGCGCCAGCGGCCCAGGTTGCGGAGCGCGTAGGTGCGCGAGACGATGGCTTGGGCGCGGAGCGCCTCGATCTCGACCGAGTCCCGCCGGCCCATCTCGCTCGACACGACGCCGTCGAGGTAGGCCTCCATCGGCACGCGGTTCACGACCGTGACGCCGGTGCGGTCGCGCAACAGCACGATCTCGCCCCGATACGGACGGCCGTTCACCCGCACGTAGTCGCCCGAGTCGGCGGGCAGGAGCGTGAGTTGATCACCGCTCGCGGCGCCGATGCCCCCGGCCGTCTGTATCGCGACGCCGCTCGGCACCGCAACCGCGCGCGCATCACTGCCGGCCGCGAGCGCGCCGAGCGCGGCGCCGTCGGGGCCGGTGACGCGGACGCCGCCGGTCGCAGCGATCGCCACGCTCGACGCGCCGGTGAGGAGCCCGATGCGCACCGTCGGCTCCGGCCCGGCGCCACTCGGCGCCGCAGGGCCGACCGGCGAGGGACCCGGCACCGCCTCACCTTCCGGCCGGATGCAGCTCAGCAACAGCACGAGGCCGAGGGCGACGAAGGCCGCCGGCGCCGGCGCGGCGCCGGCGTATCGGATCAGCCGACCGCGGCGGGGCCTACCCGCGGTAATTGCCAAACTTGAGCTCGATCCCGAAATCCTGACCGCGCAGCAATGCGATCACGCTCTGGAGCTCGTCGCGCGACGGCGCGCTCACCCGCACCTCGTCACCTTGGATGCTGGTCTGAGTTTTCTTGAAGCCGCCGTCCTTGATTGCCCGGACGATCTGCTTGGCCGTGTCGCCTGCGATTCCCTGCGTGAGCGTGATGGTGCGCCGGACCGACTGGCCGGTGGCGGTCTCCACCTCGCCGATCTGGAGATTCCTCACCGGCACGCCGCGCTTGATCAACCGGCCTCGGAGAACGTCGAGCAGCGCCTCCATGCGGAATTCGTCGTCCGCCGCGAGCTTGAGCTCCGCCTTGTCGCGGTCGAAGTTGATGGTGCAGTGCGTGCCCTTGAAGTCGTACCGCGTGGCGATCTCCTTCAGCGCCTGATTGACGGCGTTGTCCACTTCCTGGAGATCGGCTCCGGTCGAGATGTCGAACGAAGGATTGGCGGCCATGGCCCGGTATGTGGAGGGTGAGTGTGCCGGAATGTAGAGCGCCCGCCGCCGGTGCTCTAGCCCGCCGCTCTTGACGGATCGGCCGCGGTTCGGTAAGCTCGATCCACGGCGGTCGGATTTATGGCCACTTGCTCCCGCCGGCCTTCGGGCAGACCAAAGAGCTAAAGCGCCGGAGGATCGCTCCCGCGCCCTATGGCCCCGGGGGCGTTTTCATGTCCTCGTCCAGCTGGTCACCAGGGAGTCGCTCCATCATGCCGCTCCGTTTCCCGATGTGTCGCCGAATTATGGCCATGTGTCGCTCGCACTGCGAGTGGACCGTGCTTTCGGCGTGCTCGGGAACGGCTCCGTGATCGGTTAGCGGACTCCCACAGCAGCTTCGGCCCGGGCCACTCATCGGAGTGGCCCGGGCCGTTTTCGTTTTCCGCCGGCAGGCCGGACGACCATCACGCAGGAGGAGATCCGATGTCCCATCATCCCGACACACTCGCGATTCACGCGGGCCAGGTGCCCGATCCGACGACCAACTCGCGCGCCGTCCCGATCTACGCCACCACGAGCTACGTCTTCAACAACACCGAGCACGCGGCGAATCTCTTCGGACTCCGCGAGTTCGGCAACATCTACACCCGCATCATGAACCCGACCTCGGACGTCTTCGAGAAGCGGGTGGCCGAGCTCGAGGGCGGCGTCGCCGCGCTCGCGGTGGCGAGCGGACAGGCCGCGACGTCGCTCAGCATCTTCAACCTGGCGCGCGCGGGCGACAACTTCGTCACCTCGCAGACGCTGTACGGTGGCACCTACAATCTCTTCCACTACACGCTCCCCAAGCTCGGCATCACGCCGAAGTTCGTGGACATCCACAACCTCGATCAGGTGCGCGCCGCGATCGACGCCGGCACCCGCCTCATCTTCGTCGAGAGCATCGGCAACCCGCGCCTCGACGTGCCCAACCTCGAAGCGCTGGCCGACATCGCGCACTCGGCCGGCGTGCCGCTGGTGGTGGACAACACCTTCGGCGCGGCAACGCTGGTACGCCCGATCGAGTGGGGTGCCGACATCGTGGTCCACTCGGCGACCAAGTGGATCGGCGGGCACGGCACCGCCATCGGCGGCGTGGTCGTGGACGCCGGCAAGTTCGACTGGACCAGTCCGGCCGCCCGCGCCCGCTTCCCCGAGTTCACCGCCCCGGACCCGAGCTACCACGGGCTGGTGTACACCGAGGCGTTCGGGCCCGCGGCGTTCATCATCAAGCTCCGCGTGCAGCTGCTGCGCGACCTCGGGCCGGCGCTGTCGCCGTTCAACTCGTTCCTCTTCCTCCAGGGGCTCGAGACGCTGCCGCTCCGCATCGCGCGGCACTCGGAGAGCGCGCTGACCATCGCGCGGTGGCTGGCGAAGGACCCGCGGGTCGAATGGGTGTCCTATCCCGGGCTCGAGAGCCATCCCGAGCACCGGAATGCACGCAAGTATCTCAAGGGCGGCTTCGGCGGCGTGCTGACCTTCGGAGTCAAGGGAGGCCACGCGGCCGCGCGCGCGCTGATCGATCGCATCCAACTCTTCTCGCTGCTGGCCAACGTGGGCGACGCGAAGTCGCTCATCATCCATCCCGCGTCCACCACACACGAGCAGCTCACGCCCGAGCAGCAGCGCGGCACCGGCACCGTGCCGGAGCTGGTGCGGCTCTCCGTCGGGCTCGAACACGTGGAGGATCTCATCGCCGATCTCGACCAGGCGCTGAGCGGGAAGGCCGCGCCCGCGTCCGCCGAGCCGGCGCTCGCGACGGTGACCGGATGAGCGAGCCGCTTCGGGTCGTCAAGCTCGGAGGCGACGCACTCGCGTCGCCCGAACGGATCGCGGCGGCCGCGCGCTGGGCCGCCGGCGAGCGCCGCCACGGGCCGCTGGTGCTGGTCGCCAGCGCCCGGCGCGGCGTCACCGATCACCTCCTGGGGCTCGTCAACGCCGTCGAGGCCGCGCTGCCGGCGACGGCGGCGAGCGATCACGCCGTCGCCGCGGCGGAGCGCGCCGTCGCGGCGGGCGAGACGGTCAGCGCGTCGCTGCTCGCGCTCGCGCTCGCTCGGCTCGGCGTGCCCGCCGTCGCGGCGGACGCGCGCGAGGCCGGCATCGCCGCCGAGGGATCGGCGGGCGGGGCGCGTCTTGCGAGCGTCGCGGCGGACCCGCTGCGCCGGCTGTTGACGGATGGGGTTACGCCGGTCGTGCTTGGCTTTCAGGGCTGGCAGGGCGGGCGCGTCGCGACGCTGGGCCGCGGCGGCTCCGATACGACGGCCGTAGCGGTCGCGGTCGCGCTCGGCGCCGCGCGCTGCGAGCTGATCAAGGATGCGGGCGGTGTGTTCAGTGCCGACCCCCGGATCGCCCCCGCGGCGCGGCTCCTGCCCCGGGTGCCGCTCCGCTTCCTGGTGCAGCTCGCCGCCGCGGGGGCGAAGGTCGTTCACGTGGCCGCGGCGGAGCTGGCCGAGCGGCACGGCGTTCCCCTTCGGCTCGCGAGTCTCGGCGCTGCGCGGGAAACGACGGTCGGCGGCACCGCGACGACTCCGCTCCATGCCGTCGCCGCACGAAGCGGTGGTTGCCCCACGCACGCCGACTCGGTCGCCGTGACGGTCGTGAGCCACGGCGCGGGGCGCCTCCGCCCGCTGCACCATCACCTGCACCGCGCCGTGCGGCTGGCCGGCATTCCACTGCTCGGCCTTCGCTGCGGGGGCGAGCAGCTCACCTTCCGCGTCGCCGATGGCGATGGTGGGTTGCTGGTGCGGCTGCTCGATCATCACCTCGCGCGCGCCGACGCGGGCGACTTGCCCGCCGGGCGGCCGCTCGCCCCGCTCGCCACCGGTGAGCTCACCGGGAGCTGCGCATGACGGCACTGGTGCCCGTCGAGACCTCGACCGACCTCGTCGCCCGCGCCTTCACCACCGATGGCGGCGCCGTGATCGACGAGCTCCGCCTTCGCTACCGGGTCTTCGGTGACCCCGCGGCGGGGCAGCGCAACGGCTGGATTCTCGTGTTCCACGCGCTCACCGGCGGCCCCGACGTGGACGCATGGTGGGGCGAGCTGCTCGGCCCGGGACGCCCGCTCGACACCGAGCGCCACGCCGTCCTCGCCGCCAACCTCCCGGGGAGTTGCTATGGGTCGTCGGGGCCGCTCGACGATCCCGAGTTCCCCGCGCTCACGCCGGCCGACATGGCCCGCGCGCACGTGCCACTTCTCGCCCACCTCGGCATCGAGCGGCTCGCGCTCGCGACCGGGGGGTCGTTAGGCGGGATGGTGGCGCTCGAGTGGGGCCGCGTCGCCCCGGTGCCGACCGACCGGCTGGTCGTCTTCGCGGCGCCGGCGGCGACGTCGGCGCAGGCGGTCGCATGGAACACGGTGCAGCGGCTCGCCATCGAAGCCGATCCGCGCTGGAGAGACGGGAGCTACCCGCCCGGCGACGGACCGGACGCGGGGCTCGCCGCCGCGCGCGCCATTGCGATGATCACCTATCGCTCCGCGGCGGAGTTCGCCCAGCGCTTCGGCCGGCGCTCGACGCGCGAGCCGGGCCGGTTCGACGTCGAGCACTACCTGCGCCGCCAGGGCGAGAAGCTGGTCGACCGCTTCGACGCGCGGAGTTACGTGGCGCTCATGGGTGCGATGGACCGCCACGACGTCGGCGACCTGGCCAAGGCCGCGGCCCAAACCCGGGAGCGGGTGCGCCAGGTGATCGGTGTCGGGATCGACAGCGACATCCTGTACTACCCGGACGAGGTGCGCGGGTGGGTGCAGGCGTATCGTGCGGCGGGATGCGCGGCGCGCTATGAGGAGATCCGGTCGATCTACGGCCACGACGCATTCCTGATCGAGTTCGATCAGGTGGCGCGGGCGCTGGCAGACGAGCGGAGATAACCGAAGCTAGCCGAGGAAGCTTTCGAGGGCGCGGGCACGGCTTACGTGGCGGAGCCGGCTCAGCGCCTTCTCCTTGATCTGCCGCACGCGCTCGCGGGTGATGCCGAGCAGACTCCCGATCTCCTCCAGCGTCATCGGCTCCGGACCGTCGAGACC
>JAICWE010000053.1 GCA_025934955.1 Gemmatimonadales bacterium
CCGCTCGCCGCCGGTGTCGGGCGATTCGACCCGGAGGGCGAGCGCGCCGGCGCGCTCCAGCCGCGCGACCACGTCCCAGAGCGGCCGGCGGAGTGCGCGCGCGGCGGTCGCGACCGCGGCTTCCCGGCCGCGCTCCTCCAGCCACGCGACCAGCTCCGCGCCCGCACCGTCGCCCGCACGCGACGGGTCGAGCAGCGTCGCGACCACCTGGGAAGCACCCCAGAGCCCCGCCGGCAGCGCGCTCTTGAGCGTGAGACCGAGCGGCGCGCCGTAGTAGCCGGCGATCCACTCCAGCGTGCCGAGCAGCGCCTCCGGCACCGCCGGCTCGGCGTCGGGCGCGGCGAGCAGGTCGCGCGCGGCGGCGGCCGGCGCCGCCGCATCGCCGATGACGATGCCGATCAGCTCCCGCCGCCGCACCGGCACGACGACTCGCGCGCCTCGCACGGCGCGATCGTGGAGCTCGGGAGGAACGCGGTAGGTGTAGGTGGAGGCGAGCGGAAGCGGGAGCGCGACGGCGACGTGCCGGTCGGTCATCTGCGCCTGACGCCGAGGCCCGGACCGTCGGGCAGGCGGAGCTGTCCGCCCGCGATCGTCGCGCCGGCCATCGGGTCGTCACGGAGGAGCGCCGCGCCATCGAGGTCCACGATGTCCACCAGCGGTGTCACCTGCGCGGCGGCGGTGATCGCGAGCGAGCTCTCGATCATGCAGCCGACCATCACGACCATCCCGTGCGCGCGCGCGATGGCGATCATGCGGAGCGCCTCACGCAGGCTGCCGCACTTGGCGAGCTTGATGTTGATGCCGTCCACGTTGCCGACCAGGGCCGGAATGTCGGCGGCGGTGCGGCAGCTCTCGTCGGCGATGAGGGGAATCGAGGCGCGGCGGCGGATGGCCCCCAGCCCATCGACCTGCTCCGGCGGCAGCGGCTGCTCCAGCACCGTCACGCCGAACTCCTCCAGCACCGGGAGCATGCGGACGGCCTGCGAGACGCTCCAGCCGCAGTTCGCGTCCACCCGGATCTCGCGATCGGTGGTTTCGCGCAACGTGCGGAGGATCTCGACGTCGCGATCGGTGCCGAGCTTCACCTTGAGGATGGGATACTCGGCGGCCTCGAGCACCTTGGCACGGATTCTCTCGGTGGTATCGAGCCCGATGGTGAACGTCGACCGCGGCGCCTTGGCGGCGTCGAGACCCCAGAGCTTCCACACCGGCATGCCGAGCCGCTTGCCGACGAGGTCGTGCAGCGCCGCCGAGAGGGCGGCGCGTGCGGCGGGGTTGCCGCGCAGCATCGTCGCCCAGCGCAGCTCGGCGTCTTCGATCCGGAAGGGGTCGTCGGGAAGTGCGGTGGCGTAGTACGGCAGCGCGGCGAGCACGGTCTCGGTGGTCTCGCCGTAGAACTTCGTCGGCGCCGCCTCGCCCCAACCCTCGACGCCGTCGTCGTCCACCAGCTTCACCATGACGGTGCGGTACTCGCTCTGGCCGCCGCGCGCGATGATGAAGGGGTGCTTCGTCGTGAGCGTGAGCACCTGGGTCTCGAGGCGAAGCGGCACCGGGTCCTCTGGGGGTTGGGAGACGGGCTGTGAATATAGCGCCGGTCCCGATGCCGGCGCGGATCAGCCGAGCGCGGTGACGTGGGCGGCGACGCCGTCGGCCAGGCGGCTCGGGGTGTAGCCACCTTCCAGCAGGCCGACGATGGGCGCGGAGGGAAGTCGTTCGCGGAGACGCGTCGTCAGCTCCGCGTAGTGCTCCGGCTCGAGCGTGAAGCCGCCCAGCGGGTCGCCTCCCATCGCATCGAAGCCGGCGGAGACGAGGATGACGTCGGGCGTCCAGCCGCCGGTAGCCGCCGCGATGGCCGCCCAGAGGTCCTCCACATACTGCATTGCCGGCCGGCCGGGGCCGCGCGGCACATTGAAGACGTTGCCGACACCGCGCTCCTCCGCCGCGCCGGTCCCCGGATACCACGGCCACTGGTGCAGCGACACGAAGCGCACGGTTTCGTCCCGCTCCACCAGCGCCTGGGTGCCGTTGCCGTGGTGCACGTCCCAGTCGACGATCAGCACCCGCTCGCGCCCGGCGTCCTGCGCGTGCCGCGCGGCGACGACGATGTTGTTGGCGAGACAGAACCCCATGCCGACCGACGCGAGCGCGTGGTGACCCGGCGGGCGCACCGCCGCGAACGCGTGGCCCCGGGCTGCCAGCGCGTGGTCCACGGCGGCGCGCACTGCGCCGGTCGCGCCCAGGAGCGCGGCCCAGCTCGCGTCGTTCAGGACGGTGTCGAGGAAGAGTGCGCCGCCACCCGATTCGCTCAGCCGCTCGACCCGCTCGAGATAGCCGGCGGGATGCACGCGGAGCAGTGCCTCGCGCCCGGCGGCCTCCGCCTCGCGCACCTCGGCGCCGGGGTCGCGACGGAGCCGGTCGAGCAGCACCGTGAGTCGCGCCGGCGCTTCAGGATGGCCCGGCCCCGGGTCGTGGCGAACGCAATCGGGATGGGTGAAGACGGCGACCGGCATCGTGCGGGGGTCGGCTAATTGTTCTGGATCAGATCCCGGAGCGCCTGCGCCTCCTGGCGGAGCTGCCGCCGCGCTTCGGCGATTTCGGCGAGCTGCTGCTGATGCCAGCGCCAGTAGAGGAGGACGAGTCCCGCGGACAGGAAGAGGCAGATGCCGACGATGGCGAGCAGATACTGGTGGGCCCACGCGCCGACGGCCGAGAGCACCGCGCCGTCGAAGCCGAGGAAGACCGCCGCGGCCACGGTGAGCGCGCGAGTAGCGGCGACGGAGCGGGCCATGGTCAGCGCACCGGGCGGCGATGCCGCGGAAGCACGATGAGCGCCGCGTTAGGCACGACCCCGGCGTCGCTGAGCGAGCACCGCTCGTCGATCAGCTCGGCGCCACGGAACTTGAGCACGTAGCCGGCCGGATCGCGAATCACCCGCACCGCGTCGAGCGCCCGCCGCTTGAGCTCGCCCAGCGGCGTGTTCCCCGGCAGCTCGAGGCGGACCTCGTTCCACACGTCCTGAACCATGACCCGGACCGGGAGCGGCAGGTCGGTCATGCGGCCGTGCCCTGCGTCGTCGGCAGGGTGGAGAGAAACCGGTCGAGCACCTGATCGAAGAACAGCGTCGAGCCGCGCACGCGGGTGCCGCCGTCGGCGGGCAACGCGGCCAGCGCGATCTCCTCGCCACCCTGCCCGCGCAGGACGAGGAACGTCGGCCCCTCCTGCTCGGGATAGGCCGCGTACATCGGCACCCGCAGCGCGAAGAATTCCTTGGCGCGTGCGAGTACGTCGGCGGGCGCGAGCGACGTCACGGTCTCGTAGGTCATCGTGGCTCGAGCGGACTCACGGTCGCCAGATGGAGATGCCGGTCGGCTGGGCCGGAACCGGGGCGCTGGCGACCACCGTGCGGGTGGCGAGGTCGATCATGTCCACCGCGCCCGGATCGGCGCCGATCGACTCGCAGGAAACATAGGCGTACTTCCCGTCCGGCGAATAGGCGACGCCGTGCACGATCTTCTTGCTGGTCGGCACCCGCGCGACCTCGGTGAGCGTCGCCGCATCCACGATGCTCACGCTCTGGTCCTTCTTGTTGGTGACGATCACCAGCTTTCCGTCGGGCGACGGCTCGACGTTGTACGCGCCCTTCCCCACCGCCACGTCCTTCGTCTTCGTGAGCGTCGCCGCGTCCCACACCTGCAGCTGGTTACTGTGATTGCAGGCGACGTAGAGCGTGCGGTCGTCGGGCGAGACCGACACGAAGGTCGGCTGACAGGCGCCGTCGGCCGCCGCGCCCCCACCGGGCGCGGGGCCGCCGGGCGCGGCGTGCTGCGGGGCGGCATGGCTCATCCCCATGCCGGCCATGCCGCCGTTCCCGGTTCTGCCCCGTCGCGCGATCGCCAGCGTCGCGACGCTGAGCTCCACGATCTCGTCGCTGTCCATACAGGAGATGTAGACCCGGGTGCCGGCGTGATTCACCTTCACCCCGTGCGGCATGTCGCAGACGGGGATGTCGGTGATCTTCGCCATGGTCGGCGTCGAGATGACGGAGACGAGGTTGACGCGTGGGTGATCGCCGAAGAAGTCGGAGTTGGCGACGAAGGCGAGGTCGCCGTCGGGCGTCAGGGAAATCGTGGTGGGAAACATCTCGACCGGGGCGCGGCCGAGCACCGTGTCAGTGGCCATGTCCATGCGCCAGAGAGAACCGAACGGCGTGCCGTGCGCGATGCTGATGTAGTAGCTCTTCCGGTCGGGCGCGACCGTCATGTTGTGCGGACCGTCGATGTCGGCCGGCATCACGCCGACGGGTACGGTGCGGTCCACCACCAGACGGCCGTCCTTCGGCACCAGCCAGGTGACGATGTCGCCCGACTCGCTCACGACCCCGACCTTGTACGCCGCCTGCTGTGCCGAGACGAGCGCGGGCACGAGGGCCGCGCTCGCGGCCAGCGCGAGCCAAAGGCGGGGGCGGGCTGTCATGGGGCAACTCCTTCGGAGCGGAGCACGCACCAATCTAGCGGGTCGGGAGCCGCTCGGCACCGGCGCGGCCGCACCAGAGCGGGCGCTGGCGAACGAGGTCCAGCAGCGACGGCCGGCGCCGCAGGACCAGCACCAGCTCGCCGGGCGGCGGCTCGTCGATCTGCTCGAGCGCGATGAACGCCGGCAGCGTCGCGGCGGCATCGAGGGTGATGCGATAGGACGCGCCGTGCCAGGTGACGTCCACCCGCGCCGGCCGCCGGCGCACCACGCGATCGAGGAAAACGTCATCGTCCACCTGGTACACACCGGGAGCGATCGGCTCACCATCGAGGAAGAAGAGCGGATCGAACGGCTCGCCGTCGTGCCGGGCGAAGTTCTGCTCGGCGGCGCGATCGAAGGCATCGAGATCGCGCGTCCCCGCCCCCCACTCGAGGTGGTGCCGCAGCTCGTGGGTCAGCGTCTCCCACGCCTCGGCCCGCCAGTCGAACGCGTCGGTAATCCGCGCGAGCGCCGCGAACGAGCCATGGTACAGCACGATCCGGCTGGCGAGCCGGTCGCCGCGGTCCAGCGGCACGCACTCGCCGAGGGTGTAGACGTCGCCGCGCAGGGGATGCGGCCGCGTCTGCGGCGACACCACGATGTCGTCTACGCCGTCGAGGAAATGCGGCGGCACCTCAGCGCCCATCCGTCGCACCATCTGCTCGAAGTCGGCGAGGCGCATCGCGCCGCGGGACCTTAGGCCCGCACCCGCTCGTCCACGAACGTCGCGAGCTGATCCAGGGCCACGCGGTCCTGCTGCATCGAATCCCGGTGCCGCACCGTCGCCGTCCGTCCGGTGGTCGAGTCGCCGTCGATGGTGATGCAGAACGGCGTGCCCGCCTCGTCCATGCGGCGGTAGCGTCGGCCGATCGCTCCGCTGTCGTCGTAGAAGCAGGTGAAGCGCTTCTTGAGGTCCCAGTA
Organism: Gemmatimonadales bacterium; assembly: GCA_025934955.1. Taxonomy (GTDB): domain Bacteria; phylum Gemmatimonadota; class Gemmatimonadetes; order Gemmatimonadales; family GWC2-71-9. The sequence goes on from JAICWE010000053.1 coordinate 5,434, forward strand.
CACCTCGGTGGCGAGCTCCGGCATCCCGTCCTTCTTCACGAGCGGCAGCACCGCCGCCTTGATCGGCGCGAGCGAGGGATGCAGCCCGAGCACCACGCGGGTCTCGTTCTCCACCATCTCCTCGCGATACGCGTCCACCAGCGCCGTCAGCGTCACCCGGTCGGCGCCCGCGCTGGTCTCGACGATGTACGGCAGGTAGCGCTCGTTCGCCGCCTGGTCGAAGTACTCCAGCTTCTTGCCGGAGTACTCCTGGTGCCGGCCCAGGTCGAAGTCGCCGCGGTTGTGGATGCCTTCGATCTCCTGCCAGCCGAAGGGGAACTCGTACTCCACGTCGAACGCGGCGCGGGCGTAGTGTGCCAGCTCGTTGGGCCCGTGCTGGTGGAACCGGAGCTTCGCGGGATGCAACCCGAGTCCGCGGTGCCACTCCATGCGCCACTGCTTCCACCGCTCGAACCACTCGGCGTCGGTGCCGGGGCGCACGAAGAACTGCATCTCCATCTGCTCGAACTCACGAGTGCGGAAGATGAAGTTGCCCGGCGTGATCTCGTTGCGAAACGCCTTGCCGATCTGGGCGATACCGAAGGGCACCTTCTGTCGCGATGCCTGCAGCACGTTGAGGTAGTTGACGTAGATGCCCTGCGCCGTCTCCGGCCGCAGGTACACCACCGCCGCCTGCTCCTCGACCGGCCCCATGAACGTCTTGAACATCAGGTTGAACATCCGGGGCGCGGTGAGCGTCCCGCGGGAGCCGCACGCCGGGCACTGCGCGTCGGGCTCGCCCGGCGTGCCCTTGATCCGCGGGTCGTCGGCGCGGAAGCGCTGCTTGCAGTGCCTGCAGTCCACCAGCGGATCGGTGAAGCCGGCGACGTGACCCGATGCCTCCCACACGCGCGGGTGCATGAGGATCGCGGCATCGAGTCCCTCGATGTCGTCGCGCGCATGGACCATCGCGCGCCACCAGCGGTCCTTCACGTTTTTCTTGAGCTCGACGCCGAGCGGGCCATAGTCCCACACTGACCCGAGACCGCCATAGATCTCGGAGGACTGGAAGATGAAGCCGCGCCGCTTGCACAGCGACACGAGCTTGTCCATCAGAGCGGGTTCGGCCATCGGCGTCACGGGTTCGGGAGCGGGGAGAAACGGGCGAGGGAAGATAGGCGGCCCCGCGGCGCCGAGGAAGCGACCGGAGGCCGATTTTGCCTTGCTTGCGGCAAGTTGGGCCGCCCGCCTGCCGTCACGCCGCCGTCAACCAGCCCTAAATGCTTGGGAGCCAACTGTTTCTCGGCAGGCGGCAGAGGGCGTACTTCTTGCCCGCTCCGCGCGCGATGCGCTGCACCGTGCCGCACCTTCCTCGTATGGAGTCGCTGCCGTGACGGCGCCCGGGCGGGCCGGCGCCGCCGCGCTGTCGCGCGAGCTGGCCGACTTCCTGGTCGAGTTTTCGATCGTCCTTCACAAGCGGGCGATGTATCCGCCCGACCATCCGCACCTCCGCGCCTCCTCCGACCGCTTCGTCCGCCGGCTCGAATCCCTCTGCGAGCTGCGGGAGCAGATCACCCTCGGCGTCACCCAGCACCAGCTGCTGATCGAAGGCGCCGCCACCGACCCGCAGAACGCGCTCCTGCGCGAGCTGGCGCAGCGGCTCCATCGGCATCGCATTGCGTCGGTCGGCTTCCTCCGCGGCGCGTCGCTCAACGAAATCGACGACGCGCTCGGCGCGCTGAGCGCCGACCCGCGCGGCGACCGCGGCCCGCTCGGGCGCCGGCTTCCGGCTCCGGATGCCTGGCCGCACATCACGCTGCTTGCGATCGGCTACGAGCGCCTGGTGCTGCAGGGCGAGAGCGACGCACCCGAGGCCGATGTGCGCCGGGATCCGCAGTCGCTCTGGGTCGGACTGGCGCAGCTGGCGCTCCCCGGCACCGACGGCGCCCTCGACGCCGACGCCGAGCCGCTGGTCGTGGCCCAGGCGATCGATCGCGGTGCATCCGAGGTCGCGTACGATCGGGTGGTCCTCGACTACCTCTCGCAGGTCGCGGAGGAGACGTCGGGGCGCGGCAGCGTCGGTGAGGCGCGGCTGCGCGACCGGGTCTCCAAGCTGATCGCCGCGATGCAGCCGGAGACGCTCCGCCGGCTGCTCGAGGCCGGCGCCGACAACGCGGAGCGGCAGAAATTCGCGTTGAGCGCATCGCAGGTGCTCGCGGTTGACGCGGTCGTCGAGGTGGTCGAGGCCGCCGCGGCGACGAACGGGCAGGCGATCTCGCATCAGCTCCTCCGCCTGCTCCACAAGATCGCGCATCACGCGCAGCAGGGAAGCGCCACGGCACGCATCGAGGCCGACGCCGCGCTCCGCAAGAACGTCGGCCGGCTGGTGGCGTCCTGGGGACTCGAGGACCCCAACCCCGCCGAGTACACCCGCGTGCTCGAGGGCATGGTCCGACTCTCGCCGACCACCTCCGATCAGCTCGCCGAGCCGCGGCCGGCGCCGGTCGAGACGCTGCAGATCGCGCTCGAGGTCGGCGGCAGCGGGGAACGGGTCCGCGCCGCGCTCACCGCGTTGCTCGACGCGCACCGCCTGCGCGAGGTGATTCAGCTGCTCGACCGCGCACCGAACCCGGCTACGGCCGATGAGCTGTGGCTGCACGTGGCGACGCCGGAGCGGCTGCGCGGCGCGCTCGCCGAGCGTCCGTTCGACGCCACGATGGTGGACCGTCTGAGCGACAAGCTCGGTCGCGACGCGATCGATCCGGTACTCGATCTGCTCGGCACCGCGACCGACCGCGCGACCCGGGCGCACGCCCTCCGGCTGCTCTGCAGCTATGGCCCGCCCGCGGCCGCCGCGGCGGCGCGCCGCCTGGCGGACGCCCCGTGGTTCGTGCAGCGCAACATCCTGCTGCTGCTCGCCCGCATCGGCGAATGGCCGTACGACTTCGATCCGCAGCCCTACGCCACCCACGACGACCCGCGAGTACGCCGCGAGGCGCTCCGGATGCTGCTCGGCACCTCGCGCTGGCGCACCGGCGCGCTGGTCGCGTCGCTGGAGGACCGCGACGAGCGCATCCGCCGCATGGGCCTCGTCGCCGCCCTGCGGCAGTGCCCGCTCGAGGTGGCCCGGCTGATCGAGAAGACGGTCAGCGCTCCTCGCACCCCGCCGGATCTTCGCGCGCTCGGCATCCGGGTGCTGGCCCGGGCGCAGGCCGGGGCGTTCCTGCCGCGACTGCTCGGCATCTCGACCTCGCGGCGGCGCTGGTTCGGGCCGCGGCTCGCGCCCAAGTCGCCCGAGGTGCTCGCCGCCGTCTCCGCCCTGGCCAGTTACTGGCGACAGGACCCGCGCGCCGCGGCGCTGCTGAGCCAGGCGCTGCGCCATCCCGATCCCGAGATCCGCGCCGCGGCGGCCAGCGCGTGATCGACCCCGGCGGCTTTCTCACCAGTCTGTCGCAGGCGCTCTCGGCGCTGGCGCTCTACGGGCCCGAGCATCCGGCCGCCCGGCGCGCCATCGAGAGCGCATACAACCGGCTGCAGCTGTTGCAGAGCGGCGGGCGCACGCAGTTCACCTTCCTCGAGGGAGAGGTGCTGTTCGGCGACGAGGTGCTGCACGAGCTGGAGGGCTGGGAGTGGGGACCCCGTCTGGCCGCGGCGGGCATCGAGCGCCTGGAGACGTCAGGCGAGGTCGAGCCGGACCACTTCGAGCGTTTCCTCGAGATCGTCGCCGCGCGGCTCGGCGTGGCGCACACCGGCACCGCCGAGATCCGGCAGATGGGTGCATCGAGCATCCGGTTCGGCCTGGTCGAGCTGCACGATCGGCCGCGGGCATCCGGCGCCGGCAGCGTGCCCGCGTCGGACGCGCCGATGCCGATCGCGACGATGGCCTACTCGCTCGGCATCGAGCGGCAGGCGGTGGAGTGGATGCACCGGGAAATCGGCACTGGCGCCGCGCTCCCGCTGGTCGAGGCCGACGCCGTCATCCGCTCGCTGTCGCTGGCGATGCACGCGGAGCAGGCGATGGTGCTGCCGCTGGTTCAACTGAAGGAGTTCGACCAATACACCACGAGTCACTCGATGAACGTCGCGGTGCTGACGATGGCGCTGTCCGAGCAGCTCGAGCTCGGCGCCGGCGCGGTGCGCGCGTTCGGCACCGCGGGGCTGATGCACGATCTGGGGAAGGTGAAGATCCCGCGGGACATCCTGGAGAAGCCCGGCCCGCTCACGCCGGCGGAGCGGGCGGTGGTGCAGGAGCATCCGGCGGAGGGCGCGCGGATCCTCCTCTCGGGCGCCGACAACTTCGATCTCGCCGCGTCGGTGGCGTACGAGCACCATCTGATGATCGACGGCGGCGGCTATCCCTGCCGCCACTACCCGCGCGGCGCGCACTACGCCAGCCGCCTGGTACACGTCTGCGACGTCTACGACGCCCTCCGGACCCGGCGCCCGTACCGCGACGCGTGGGAATCGGATCGCGCCCTGGCGTACATCGAGAGCCGTGCCGGCAGCGAGTTCGATCCGTCCATCGCCCGCGCGTTCATCACCATGATGCAGCGCTGGGACCAGCGCGTGGTCGCCGCGGCCGACTAGCGCGCGCCGCGCGTGGCCCGCACGTGGGCCACGATCAGCTCGCCGTGCCCGCGCGCGTTCTCGATGAACAGCCGGTTGGCGTCGTTGCCGCTCGCGATCACACCGGCGAGGTAGATGCCGGGCACCGGCGTCGCCATGGTCGCCTCGTCGTGCGCCGGCACGCCGCTCGCCGGATCCACCGGCACCCCGATGTCCCGCAGCAGCGTCGTGTCCGCGTGGTAGCCCGTCATCGCGAGCACCGCGTCGGCGGGCACGCACTCGACCGCCTGAGTGACGTCGGACCGCACCTCCACGTGGGTCGGCGCGATCGCGATGACGCGCGACCGCCAGTGCGCCGCGATGCTTCCTTCCTTCACGCGGTTGGTGATGTCCGGCAGCACCCACGGCTTCACCGTGCGGTCGAAGCCTTCGCCGAAGTGCACCAGGGTCACGTGGGCGCCGGCCCGCCACGACTCCAGCGCCGCGTCCACGCTGCTGTTCCCCGCCCCGATCACGATCAACTGCCGGTGCCAGTAGTGATGCCCCTCGAGGAAGTAGTGGCTGACGTGGCTCAGGTCCTCGCCCGGAATGCCGAGGTAGTTCGGGTTGTCGTAGTAGCCGGTGGCGAAGACGACGTTCCGCGCCAGGTACTGGGTGACGTCGTGCTCCCGGCGGACCTCGACTCGCCAGCCGCCGCTCTCGCCGCCATCGGCGCGCGCCAGCGACACGACCTCCTCGCCCGGCCGGACGTCGAGCCCGAAGTGCTCCGCAACCCGGCGGTAGTAGATGAGCCCGTCGCGCCGCGTCGGCTTCTCGTTGCTGGTGACGAAGGGGACGCCGCCGATCTCGATCCGCTCCGGCGTCGAGAAGAAGGTCATGCCGAGCGGATAACGCTCGATGGTGGAGACGATGGTGCGGCGGTCGAGCAGAACGCAGTCGAGCCCCGCCTGCCGCGCCGCGACGCCGACCGCCAGGCCGCACGGCCCGGCCCCCACCACCAGGAGCGGGATCATACCTCGATGATCTGATCGCGCCGGGTACCGACGCTGATGTAGCGGATCGGCGCGCCGGAGAGCGCCTCGAGCCGATCGAGGTAGACGCGCGCGGCCCTGGGGAGGTCCGCGAGCCGGCGCGCGCCCGCCGTCGACGCGCGCCAGCCGTCGAGCACCTCGAATGACGGCCGCACCCGCGAGAGCGCGTCGACCTCGGCCGGCAGCTCGTCGCAGGACGCGCCGTCGAGCTGGTACGACGTGCCGACCGGGATCTCGGCGAAGGTGTCGAGCACGTCGAGCTTGGTCACCGCGAGGCCGGTGAGCCCGTTCACCCGCACCGCGTAGCGCACCACCGTCGCGTCGAACCAGCCGCAGCGGCGCGGGCGTCCGGTCACGGCGCCGAACTCGCCGCCCAGCTCGCGGAGCTGCGCCGCCTCGTCTTCCGGCGCCTCGGTGGGCAGCGGGCCATTGCCGACACGGGTCGTATACGCCTTCACCACGCCGAGCACGCCGTCGATCGCCGTCGGGCCGATGCCGGCGCCGACTGAGGCGCCGCCGGCCGTGGTGTTGGAGCTGGTCACGTAGGGATAGGTGCCGTGATCGACGTCGAGCAGCGCGCCCTGCGCTCCTTCGAGCAGCACGCGGCGGCGCGCGGCGACGGCGCGGTACACCAGGAGCCCGGTGTCGGCCGAGATCGGGAGGAGTCGCGGCGCCAGCCGCTCGAGCAAGGCGAGGTGCTCCTCCAGCGATGCGCGCTCGGCGCTGCCGAGCAGCTCCAGCATGCGGTTGGCGAAGTCGACGCGCTCGACGAGGAGGCGTCGGGTGCAGTCGAGCTGGCGCAGGTCGCCGACGCGGATGCCGCGTCGGCCGGTCTTGGCTTCGTAGGCGGGGCCGATGCCGCGGCCGGTAGTGCCGATCGCCTGGCTCTTTTCGCTGGCGGCGTCCAGCAGCTTGTGGTACGGCAGGACCAGATGCGCGCGGTCCGAGACGTAGATCCGCCCGGCCGTGCCGATGCCGCGTGCGTCGAGCGCGTCCAGCTCCGTGAAGAACGTCTCGGGATCCAGCACCACGCCGTTGCCGATGATGCAGGTGACGCGCGGATGCAGGATGCCGGAGGGGATCTGCCGAAGGATGAACTGCGAGTCGCCGATGACGACGGTGTGGCCGGCGTTGGCCCCGCCCTGGTAGCGGACGACGAGGTCGGCCCGCTCGGCGAGCACGTCGACCAGCTTCCCCTTCCCCTCGTCGCCCCACTGGGCGCCGACCACGACGAGGCACGTCGTCCCGCTGTCGAACATCGTCGCTCTCCGTGCGCCGGCGCCCGTCGCCGGCCAATAAAAAGGCCCCTCGCGGGGCACGTGAATCCTCGGACCAAACTATCCCGCACTCCGGGCCCGGTCAATCCGCGCGCGCTAGGGCGCGGCCGACCTGCTCGGCGGTGTCCCAGCGGAGCGCATCGGCGGTGTCGCGCGCGGTGTGGATGCGCCGGAGCGTGCGCCAGGTGAGCCGGCCGAGTGTCACCGCCGCGGCGCCGCCGCGGGCCAGCGGATGGCTGTCCACGAAGATGCCGAGCGGCAGCCGACGGCGGCGGAGCGGCAGCGCCAGCGCGCCGAGGGCGGCTGCGAGTCGAGCGGCGAGCCCGTCGCCCCGCCGGTCGTGGGTGACAATGTAGAGCGTGCCGGTGTCGTCGAGCGTATCGCAGTTGACCACGTCGGTTGAAGCAAGTGCAGCCGCACGCTCCTGCGCGAAGATCCGCGCGCCGACCAGCCCGAACTCCTCGGCACCAGTGACGAGTACGCCGACTCCCTCCCCGCAGCACTCCGCCGCCGTGAGCGCCGCGAGCAGGCCGCTCGCGTTGTCCGCCGCGCCACACGAGGCGCCGCGAAGCCGGCCGCGTCCGGCGAGGAAGCTCGCCGCCGTCGCTGCGGCGGCACCGGCCGCGACCCAGCCCACGCCGACCGGCCCGCGGAGCCGCGCCGCCGCGAGCGCCACGAGCCCGAGCGACGCAACGATGACGACCCAGACGGCGACGAGCCGCCCGGCCATCGAGTGTCCCTGCGCCTTGCTGTCGGCGTGGGCGACGATCCACCGCCGCACCGCACCGCCGCCGCGGGTGGCGACGAGGTTCGCGTCCTCCCGCGTGTCGCCCAGCCTCGCCCATCCGAGCGAGACGCCGGCGACGATGAGGGCGAGCCCGGCTCCGCCCAGCAGCAGGACGACGAGCGCGAGCCAGGGCGGCACGTGCGCGAGCAGGAGGAGCGGGACGTCGAGCAGCGCGAGCCAGCCGAGGCCGGCACCGAGCACCGGGAATCCGAGCAGCGCGCCGGTGGAGAAGCGGAAGCGCTGGACCTCGACCTGCCAGCCGAGTCCGCGGAGAAACGCGACGATCGCCGAGCGCGCCGACTCGGCGGACGGCGTGCCGGCCTCGCGGGAGCCCTGCGCCAGCCCGAGCACCAGCTCCCGCGCCGTCATCGGCTACGGAGCCGCGGCGCGGCTGCCCTTCTTCGGCGCCGGCGTTGCCGCCACGGCCGCGGCTCCGGGCGCCAGCGTCGCGAGCACGGTGGCCGCCTCGGCGGTCTCGGCGCTGATGCGGTCATCGGCGAGCAGTGCCGCGACCGACTGCTCGAAGGTCTGCATGCCCTGCTCGGCGCCGCGGGCCATGGTGTCGCGCAGGGCACCGAGGCGCGCCGGGTCCTTGAGCGCTCCGCGCACCTCCGGCGTCGCCACCAGCAGCTCGATCGCGGCTACCCGGCCGCTCTCGTCGGCCGATGGCAGGAGCCGCTGCGCCACGATGGCCCGGAGCGCTTCGGCAAAGCGCATCCGACCGACCTCGCGCTCCTCGTGCGGCAGCGTGGCGATGACGCGCTCGACGGTGCTGGTGACGTCGGACGTGGAGAGCGACGCGATGACGAGGTGGCCGGTCTCCGCCGCCTTGATCGCGGTGTCGATGGTCTCGGCGTCGGTCATCTCGCCGATGACGACGACGTCGGGGTCCTGCCGGAGCGCGGCACGCAGCCCGACCGAGAAGGTCTCGGTGTCCACGCCGACCTCGCGCTGGGTGATGGAGCAGTTGAGGTCGCGGTGGAGGAACTCGATCGGGTTTTCGATGGTGACGACGTGCTTGTGCTGGGTGCGGTTGATGTGGTGGACCATGGCGGCGACCGTGGAGCTCTTGCCGCTCCCGCTCACGCCGGTCACGAGCACCAGGCCGCGGTCGGCCTCGGCGATCAGGCGCACCGCGTCGGGGAGCTTGAGCGCGTCGATGGTCGGCACGGTGAACGGGATGACGCGCATCACGATCATGAACGACGACCGCTGGCGCAGCACGTTCACCCGGAAGCGACCGACGCCGGGCAGGCCCCAGGAGCAGTCGAAGTCGCGCAGCGTGTCGATCCGCCCGCGCGCTTCCTCGCTCGAGATCAGCTTGAGTGCGATCGCCCTGGTCTGATCCGGCGTGAGCCGCTGCTTGGTGAGCGGCACCAGCTTGCCGTTGATGCGGGCGCGGAAAACATCGCCCGCCTTCATGTGCAGATCGGAGGCGCCGCGCTCGACCGCCGTCCTGATGATCTTGTCCATGCCCGAGCCGGAGCCGGCGTGGGCCGCCTGTTCAGTCGCCATGGCCGTAGAACCCCATATGGTCGCGCACTCCCGCGAGGGTTTCACCGGCGAGCCGCCGGGCCCGCGCGGCGCCGTCACCGAGCACTTCGTCCACCAGACGCGGCGTCGCCGCCAGCTCGGCGGCGCGCTCGCGGATCGGCGCCAGGGTGCGCGCCATGTTGTCGGCCAGCACCCGCTTGCAGTCGAGGCAGCCCCACTTGGCGCCGCGGCAGTTCTCGGCGACGAGCGTCACCGTGTCCAGCGGCGAGAAGTAGCGGTGCAGATGGTAGATGTTGCAGATCTCCGGGGTGCCGGGGTCGGTGCGCTTCACCCGCGCCGGATCGGTCCTGGCCGGACGCAGCTTCTGCCAGATCTCCTCCGGGCTGTCCAGGATGCCGATCGTGTTGCCCCGGCTCTTCGACATCTTGGCGTCGCCGTCGAGGCCGACGATCCGCCTGGCCTCGCCGATGATCGGCTGCGGCTCGGGGAAGAAGCCGTCGGAGAACTGCGCGTTCCACCGCCGCGCGATCTCGCGCGCGAGCTCGAGGTGCTGGATCTGGTCGTCGCCCACCGGCACCTGCTCGGCGCGATAGAGCAGGATGTCGGCGGCCATGAGAATCGGGTAGTTGAGCAGTCCGGCCGGGATGCTTTCGAGCTCCTGCGACTTATCTTTGAACTGCGTCATGCGCTCCAGCTCGCCGAGCGGCGTGACGACGTTCAGCAGCCACATGAGCTCCGAGTGCGCCGGGACGTGCGACTGGACGAACAGCGTCACGCGATCCGGATCGATGCCGGACGCCAGCAGGCCGACCGCCATCTCGCGGGTCCGCTCCGCCAGCCGCGAGGGCTCGTAACCGGCGCCGGTGATCGCGTGGAGGTCGACGATGCAGTAGAGGCACTCGTGCGTCCGCTGCAGCTCCACCCAGCGCTGCACCGCCCCCAGCCAGTTGCCGATGTGCAGCTCGCCGGAGGGTTGAATGCCGGAGAATATGCGCGCCATGGCGCGGAACATACCCCACCCGACCGGGAGCAACAAGCAGTTGCCCTCCTTGGACTTACTGCGCGTCGCCGAGCGGGCCGCGCGGATCGCGGCGGAGTACCTGCGGTCGGTCGAGCGCCCCGCCGATCCTCGCCGGTGGACCATCAAGGCGAGCCGCGATTTCGCCACCGATGTGGACCGCACCGCCGAGCGGCTGATCGCCGACGTGCTGCTGGGCGCGGAGCCGTCATCCCGCATGCTGGGCGAGGAGCTGACGCCGGATGCCGCCATCGAGCTGGGCGGCCTCACCTGGATCGTGGACCCGCTCGACGGCACGACCAACTTCCTTCACGACTATCCCCAGTACGCCGTCTCGATCGCGGCCGCCGCGGACGGCGTGCTCGAGGCGGGGGTCGTGCTCCACGTACCGGCGGACGCCTGCTTTCGTGCGGCGCGCGGCGCGGGTGCCTGGCTCGGCGAGCGTCGGATACGGGTGTCGGCCATCGTGGATCCGGCGTTCGCGCTCATCGGCACCGGATTTCCGTTCAAGGATCTCGCGACGCTCGATGAGTACCAGGTCCAGTTCGCCCGCGTCGCGGCGCGCACCAGCGGCATCCGCCGCGCCGGAAGCGCCGCGCTCGACCTCGCCGACGTCGCGGCCGGCCGCTTCGAGGCGTTCTGGGAGCAGCGGCTCGCGCCGTGGGACATCGCGGCCGGCACCCTGCTGATCCGCGAAGCCGGCGGCGTCGTCACCGATATCGAGGGACGCGACGTCGCCATCGGCCACACCGCCGTCATCGCCGGGAATCCGGCGATGCACGCATGGCTCCTCGACGTGCTCAACGGCGCATGAATCAACCGGGGGATGTCCCGATGGACACCGATACGCCGCTCGGCCGATGGCTCGATGCGCTTGCCGCCGGAACGCCGGCGCCGGCCGGCGGCGCGGCACTCGGCGTCGCGGGCGCGCTCGCGGCGGCGCTGGCGACGATGGCGGCGCGGTTGACGGCGGGGCGGCCGAAGTTCGCCGCTGTGGAAGGAGAGTTCGTGGGGATCATCACCGAAGCGGAGGCACTCCGGCGGGAACTGCTCACGCTCGCGGTGGACGACGCGGCGGCGTACGAGGGCGTGACTCGCGCCCGCGCATTGCCGCAAGCGAACGATGCGGAGCGGGCGGCGCGCCGGGCGGCGATCGGCGAGGCGCTCCTCACCGCTGCCGCGACTCCGCTCGCCATGCTGCGCGCCGCCGCGCGCACCGCCGAGTTGGCTGCGCGCGCCGTCGCCGACGGTAACCCGAGCGCGGCGCCCGACGCGCAGGTCGGCATCTATCTCGCACGCGCCGTTGCGCGGGGCGGCTTCGATACCGTCATCGCCAACCTGGACGCCGCCGAACGCCTCGGCGTCTCGACCCGGCACACCGCCGAACTGCGGCAGACCGCCGTCGCCCTGCTTCCGGCCGAGTAACCGCGGCGCACAGGCCCCGCGGGTTCCGAACGCGCCCGGTCAGTCCGCCGACGTCAGAATCCGCGGCCCGTCCGGCGTGATCGCTACCGTGTGCTCGAAATGCGCCGAGAGCGAGCCGTCGGCCGTCACGACCGTCCACTTGTCGGAGAGCGTCTTCGTCACCGGGCTCCCCATGGTGATCATCGGCTCGATCGCGATCGTCATTCCCGCGAGCAGCCGCGGCCCGCGCTTCGGCGCGCCGTAGTTCGGCACCTGCGGCTCCTCGTGGAACCGGGTGCCGATGCCGTGGCCCACCAGCTCGCGCACCACGCCGTAGCCGGCGCCCTCCGCCACTTCCTGCACCGCGTGACCGATGTCGCCGACGTGATTGCCCAGCCGGGCCTCGGCGATCCCGGCCGCGAGGGACTGCTGGGTGACGTCGAGCAGCCGCGTCGTGTCGTCCGATACGTGACCGACCGGCACCGTCGTGGCCGAGTCGGCGTGCAGCCCGTCGAGGTGCACGCCGCAGTCGATGCTGACGACGCTGCCGTCCTCCAGCACCCGCCGCCGCGACGGAATGCCGTGGACGATTTCCTGGTCGATGGACGTGCAGAGTGTCTTGGGGAAACCGTAGAGCCCCTTGAACGACGGCACCGCGCCCGGGTGGCTCCGGATGAAGCGCTCCGCCTCGGCGTCGAGAGCTTCGGTGGAGATGCCCGGCCGCACCAGCCCGCGCAACAGCGCCAGCGTCTCCGCCACGATGCGTCCGGCCCGCGCCATCACGTCGATTTCGCGGGGCGACTTGATGGTGATCATCGCCTTGCTCCCGGCCACGTCCGCTACTTCCTCACCGCGCTCACCGCCTCGCCGACCCGGCGCGCGATCTCGTCCACCGCGCCGACCGCCGGAATCCGCCGCACGCCACCGCGCTGGTCGTACCACGCGAGCACCGGCGCCGTCTGCTCCCGATAGGCGCGGAGCCGCGTCACCACCGCCGCCGGATCGTCGTCGGCGCGGCCCTCGACGGCGCGGCGCTTCTCCAGCCGCGCCAGGATCTCGGCGTCGGTCACGTCGAAGAAGAGTACCGCATCGATGTGCCGGCCGCGCTCGGCCAGCAACCGCTCCAGCCCTTCGGCCTGCGGAATGGTGCGCACCACGCCGTCGAAGATGACGCCGTTGGCCGCGCTGTCCCGCGCCAGCTCCTCGCGCACGACACCGAGAATGATGTCGTCGCTGACGAGGTGCCCCGCTTCCATGACCGCGCGGGCCTCGAGGCCCAGCGGCGTGCCGCGCTTCACGGCGTCGCGCAGCAGGTCGCCGGTCGCGAACCGGGGTACGCCCAGCGCCTGGCTCAGCAGCGCGCCCTGCGTGCCCTTCCCCGCGCCGGGCGGGCCCATGAGAAGAATATCCACGCGTCACCCCTGCCCGAGTAGTCTGGAAGCAACGAAGGATCTCTGCGCCAGGCGGAGAGATCCTTCGCATCGCTCAGGATGACGCGAGGCGCAGCGCGCCCCGCGTCACATGAACCGCTGCTGCCGCCCGCGGAACTTGACGCGGCCGCCCTTCATGAAGCTGTCGTAGTGCCGGAGCGTGCGGTGCTGCTCCACCTGAGCGATGGTGTCGAGGAGCACGCCGACGACGATCAGCACCGAGGTGCCGCCGAACTGCGACTGCACGTTGAGCCACTTGGAGACGAGGATGGGGAACAGCGCCACCAGCGCGAGGAACACCGCGCCGGGGAACGTCACCCGGCCGAGCACGCCGTCGATGTAGTCGGCGGTGCTGGCACCGGGCTTCACGCCCGGGATGAATCCGCCCTGCTTCTTCAGATTCTCGGCGAGGTCCACCGAGTTGAAGATGATCGAGGTGTAGAAGTAGGTGAACACCAGGATCATGAGGGAGAATACGATGTCGTACGGCATGTTGCCGGGCGAGAAGAAGGCGGCGATGTCGGTCAGCACCGGGTTCTTGGTGAAGCTCGCGAGCGTGCCGGGGACGATGATGATCGTCTGGGCGAAGATGATCGGCATTACGCCGGCGGTGATCAGCCGGATCGGGATGAACGTCTTCTGTCCCTCGCGGATGCGGCCGCGGCCCATCACCTTGCGCGGGATCTGGATGGGAATGCGCCGCGCCGCCATCGTCATGCCGGTCACCGCCGCCATCACCGCGATCAGCATGGCAATGAAGAGCACCGCGCCGATGGGCGTGACGACATTGCCCTTCACGTAGTTGAGCAGCTGCAGGAAGCCCGGCCACACCCGCTCGAGGATCGAGAAGGTGATGAGCAGGCTCATGCCGTTGCCGATGCCCCGCTCGGTGATCTGCTCGCCCAGCCACATGACGAAGATCGCGCCGGCGGTCAGCGTGATCACCATGAGGAACCGCGACGCGAAGCCCGGATTGGGCATGGCGCCGGGAATCGACTCGGTGAACAGCGCGAAGGTATAGGCCTGCGAGAGCGAGATGAACACGGTGAGATACCGCGTCCACTGGGTGATCTTCTTCTGGCCTTCCTCGTCCTTCTGCATCTTGGTCACCGAGGGCGCCACGCCGCCGGCGAGCTGGAAGATGATCGAGGCCGAGATGTACGGCATGATGCCGAGCGCGAACACGGTGGCGCGGGAGAGCCCGCCGCCCAGCGTGTCGTAGAGCCCGAAGAACCCCGCCGCGCCCGAGTTCCGGATGAAGTCGGCGAGGGCCGCGACGTTGACGCCGGGAGCGGCGATGTGGGCGCCGACCCGGTAGATCAGCAGGGCGAGGAAGGTGAACCAGAGCTTCCGCTTGAGCTCCGGATCCATCGCCATCATGGGACGGGTTGCAGTCACTTACGCCTCGATCCGGCCGCCGGCGGCCTCCACCGTGGCCCTGGCCGACGCCGACACCTTGACCCCGCGCACGGTGTACGCCCGGTCGGCGTCGCCGGTGCCGAGCAGCTTGATCGGCGCGCCGGCCTTGGAGACGATCCCCGCAGCGTGGAGCGACTCGGGGCTGACGTCGGTGGCCGCGAGCTTCTTGAGCTGGCCGATGTTGACCGCCTGCGCGATCACCTTGAACGGATTGGTGAACCCGCGCTTGGGCAGACGCCGGTACATCGGCATCTGGCCGCCCTCGAAGCCCGGATTGGTGCCGCCGCCGGTGCGGGCCTTGTGGCCCTTGTGACCCTTGCCCGACGTCTTGCCCAGCCCGGAGCCCGGGCCGCGGCCGACGCGCTTCCGCGCCTGGGTGGCGCCGCGCGCCGGGCGCAGGTTGGACAGCGTCAGCTTCTCGATTTCATTGGCCATCGGTTCAGCTCTCCCCCGCCGGCGTCACCTCGACGAGGTGGCGCACCTTGTACAACATCCCGCGGACCGACGCCGAGTTCTTCAGTTCGACGGTCTGCTGGTGGTGCCGGAGCCCGAGCGCGCGCAGCGTGCGGCGCATCGTTTCCGGATGTCCGATCTCGGAGCGGATCTGCTTGACGCGAACGGTGCCCGCGCTCTGCTCCGCCGGAATCGTGGCGGCGTGATACTCGGGGCCCTGGCGGCCCACGACCGGATTGCGGCCCATCGGGTCAGCCCTCCTGCCGCGGCCGGTAGGCGATCTGGTCCACCTCGACGCCGCGCTCGCGCGCGACCTGGCGCGCCGAGACGAGACTCGAAAGCCCCTGCATCGTCGCCCGCACCATGTTGTGCGGGTTGGTGCTGCCGAGGCTCTTGGTGAGGATGTCGGTGATGCCGGCGCACTCGAGCACCGCGCGCACCGGACCGCCGGCGATGACGCCGGTACCGGTCGCCGCGGGCTTCAGCAGCACCCGTCCGGCGCCGTGCTCGCCCACGATCTCGTGCGGGATGGTGCTGCCGGTGCGCGGCAGGTCCACCATGGTGCGCTTGGCGGCCTCGACCGCCTTCCGCACCGCCTCGCTCACTTCGTTGGCCTTGCCGGTCGCGATGCCGACCTTGCCCTTGCCGTCGCCCACCGCGACGAGCGCGTTGAACGAGAAGCGGCGGCCGCCCTTCACCACCTTGGCGACGCGATTGATGGCGATCACGTTCTCGACGTGGTCGCTGTGCTCGCGGTCGCGATCCCGCCGCGGCCCGCGGTCGCCGCGGCCGCGGCCACCTTCGCCGCCGCGCCCGCGCC
>JAICWE010000063.1 GCA_025934955.1 Gemmatimonadales bacterium
CGGTTCCGCGCGATGAGCGCGTCGAGTCCCCATGTGCGCCCGGCCCGCGCAAAGAAGAAGGTGACGATCATCGCGAACAGCATCAGGTGGAAGCCCTGATTGCCCGAGGACATCCACTGGGTGGCGAGTCCGTAGTTGATCACGAGAAAGAGCGCGATGCAGGAGGCCGCGCCGGTGAGGAGCCCGAGCGTGAGCCCGATGCCGGCCAGCGTTTCGCCCCATGCGGTGAGCTGGGCGAAGACGGGCGCGTGGGTGATGACGGTGTGCTGCAGGAAGTCGCGGTACCAGAGGACCGGGTTCTCCGCCGCCTGCTTGGCGACGAGCTTCGGCATCACCGCGACCCAGCGGGCCGACGCGCCCGGCACCGGCACCACGCCGCCCAGCATCACGACGCCGAGCTTGGTGATCACCGCCTTCGCGAACCAGAGGCCCACCACGATGCGCAGGATGGCGAGCCAGTGGCCCGGGTGATCCATGCCGACGGGACGATCGCCGTACGCCATCTCTCCTCCTGCGCGTGGTGGTGGTGCGATCAGCGTGACAGCGCGAGCGGCGTCGCCTCGACGTGGAGCGCGTCGAATACGAAGCTCCACGTATCGGTCAATTCGTCCAGCACCTTCGCGATCGGCTTGCCGGCGCCGTGGCCGGCGCGCGCCTCGAGCCGCAACAATATCGGCCGGTCCGACGCGCTCGCGGCCTGGAGCCGCGCCGCCATCTTCCGCGCGTGCATCGGGTCTACCCGCGAATCGGACTCCGCCGTCGCCAGCAGCACGGCGGGATACGCCACGCCCTCCCGCACATGATGATACGGCGAGTACGCCCGGAGCCAGGCGAACTCCTCGGCCAGGTCGGGATCGCCGTACTCCGGAATCCACAAGCGCGCCAGCAGGAAGCGGTGGTACCGCAGCATGTCGAGCAGCGGCACCTGGATGATCACGGCGCCGAAGAGATCGGGCCGCTGGGTGAGCACCGCGCCCGCGAGCAGCCCGCCGTTCGATCCGCCGGCGACGGCGAGCCGCTCCGGCCGGGTGTAGCCCTCCGCGATCAGCCACTCCGCCGCGGCGATGCCGTCGTCAAAGGTATGCTGCTTCCGCGCGAGCATCCCGTCCTGGTGCCAGGTCTCGCCGTACTCGCCGCCGCCGCGCAGGTTCGGCACCGCCACGACGCCGCCGTGCTCCAGCCAGAGGAACAGCGAGCGGGAGAACGCCGGCGTCATGCTGATGTTGAAGCCGCCGTAGCCGGTGAGGAAGACGGGCTGGTCGCCGTCGCGCTCGAGACCGGCGCGGTGCGCCAGGAACATGGTGATCTCGGTCCCGTCGCGCGAGGCGAAGCGGACCTGCTGCACCGCGATGCCCGCCGTCTCGACGTCGGCCTCGACCTGCCGCCAAAGCCGCTGCTCGCCGCTCACCAGATCGATCCGATATACGCTCGGCGGCACGACGTACGACGAGAAGCCGTAGAACAGCTCGTCGCCGTCTTCCTCGCCGCCGACGCCGAAGAGACTGCCTAACGTCGGCAGCTCCACCTCGCGGGGCGAGTCGCCGGCGAGATCGGTCAGCCGGAGCCGCGAGCTGGCCGACTCGAGGTAGCTGAGCGCGAGGTGACTCCGCGTGACCGTCACGCCTTCGAGCACCGCGTCGGGCCGCGCGGGGACGAGCTCGCGCCAGCTGTCGCGGGCCGGCCGCTCCGGATCGACCGCGTAGAGCCGGAACGTCGGCGCGTCGAGATTGGTGCGGAGATACAGCCGCCCATGCGCTACCTGTCCGTCGAACACCGCCGCCAGCCCCTCGGCCACCGGCTGGAGCGCACCGCTCCGGGCCAGGTCCTGGAGATAGAGGTCGGTCCGGTCGAAGGTGCGCGCCACCGAGATCAGGAGCCACCGCCCATCGTGCGAGAGCTGCACGCCGGGCCAGTGCTCCTTGGCCGCCGGCTTGAAGACCAGCGGATCGGCGGCCGGGTCGGCGCCGAGGCGGTGGAGGTGGATGGCGCGATGGTACTGGTCCTCGCCTTCGGGCACGCTCCCCGGCTCGGGGTAGCGGGTGTAGTAGAAGCCGGCCGCGTCGGGCAGCCAGGCGATGTCGGCGGCGCGGGTGTGCGGGATCCGATCGGGCAAAAGCGCCAGCGTGTCGAGCGAGAGTACGTGCAGCACGCTCCGCTCGCTGCCGTCGGCCGAGAGCCCGAAGGCGAGGAAGCGGCCGTCGGGGCTCGGCTGATACCAGTCGAGCGCGGTGGTGCCCTCGGCGCTCAGCGCGTTGGGGTCCACGGCGACGCGATCGGCGCCGTCCACGCCGTCGCGCACCAGCAGCACCGGCTGGTTCTGATCGCCCTCGCGCAGCTGATACAGATAGCGGCCGCGCACCGGCGCCGGCACACCGAGACTGCCGATGGCGAGGAGCTGCGCCAGCCGGGCGCGGAGCGCGTCGCGGCCGGGCACCTGCGAGAGGTACTCCTCGGTGAGCGCGTTCTCGGCGGCGATCCACGCCCGAGTCCGCTCGCTCCCGCCGTCCTCGAGCCAGCGGTACGGATCGGCGATCGCCTCGCCGTGCAGCAGCTCGACGACGTCGTCGGGCGGAGCGTCGGGGTACGGCAGGCGGGTCATCGGCTCAGTCGCCCAGGTTGATGCCGAGCTCGCGCGCGGTGACGACGGTGTCGCTGTCGAGCGGCACATTGCGCGAGCGGCCGACGACCTCTTCCAGCGGCACGCGGGTGATGGTCGCGTTGTTGAGGCCGACCATGCAGCCGAAGGCGCAGTCGGCGATGGCGCGCACCGCCGCCGCGCCGAAGCGGAGCGCGAGCAGGCGGTCGTAGGTCGTCGGCGAGCCGCCGCGCTGCAGATGCCCCAGCACCAGGGTGCGCACTTCCTTGCCGGTGCGGTCCTGGATGGCGCGCGCCACCTGACTGCCCATCCCGCCGAGCCGGTCCACCGTGCCGACGCCGCGTCGCTCCACCAGCGCGATATGCCCGTCCCTGGGCCGCGCGCCCTCGGCGACGACGACGATGCTGAAGTGGCGGCCGTCGGCCTCGCGCATGCGGATCTTGTCGCAGACCTTCTCGATGTCGAAGGGAATCTCGGGGAGGAGCACAACGTCGGCGCTGCCGGAGACGCCGCTGTTGAGCGCGATCCAGCCGGCGTAGCGGCCCATCAGCTCCACCACCATCACGCGCTCGTGGCTCTCGGCGGTGGAGTGCAGCTTGTCGATCGCTTCGGTCGCGGTGCTCACCGCGGTGTCGAAGCCGAAGCTCCGCTGGGTGCCGCTCACGTCGTTGTCGATGGTCTTGGGGACGCAGACGACCGGCAGCCCCTTCTTCCAGAGATCGTTGGCGATCTGGAGACTGCCGTCGCCGCCGATGGACACGAGCGCATCGAAGCCGCTGGCCTGGAACGCGGCGACGAGATCGTCGGAGCGGTCGATCTCGCGCTCCTCGCCGTTCGGCTGCTTCACGATGTAGCGAAACGGATTGCCGCGGTTGGTAGTGCCGAGGATGGTGCCGCCAAGGTGGGTGATGCCGCGCACCTCGGCGGGGCCGAGCGGCACGACGCCGCTGAAGCCGAGCAGCCCCTCGAAGCCGCGCTGGATGCCGTAGCACTGCCAGCCGCGGTTGTGGGCCGAGAGCACCACCGCGCGGATCACGGCGTTGAGCCCGGGGGCGTCGCCGCCCCCGGTGGAGATGGCAATGCGCACTACTGGCCTTTCCGAATCGACTCGACGATCTCGCCCGGCTCGGCGTGCCGGCGGAGGGCCTGCTTGGAGAAGACGACGTTGCCGTCCACGGTTACCTCGAAGCGTCCGCCGGAGGACGGGATCAGCTTCGTTTCGATGTCCGGGAACGCGGCCTGAAGCTCAGCCACCAACCTGGTGGCTCGCGGCAGGTAGTTTCAAACGACACAGTACTCGATGTTGGCGTGCACGTCGGGCTGACCTCGCTCTGGTGAAAAGCCGCTGCGCGAATCGTAGTGGCGCCCCGCGGCGATTCCAAGAGAGCAGCCGCGGGGCGCAGGGCTGGTGACGCCGCCGCTTGTCAGGCCGTCCGGCGAGTCGTATCTATAGCTTCCATGCGAACCTATCGGCTTTCCCCGCGCCGCGCGGCGTGGGTGGTCTGTGGCGTGTGTCTCGGTCTGCTCGCCGCCCGGCCCGCCGCGGCCCAACGCAAGTACCTCGTCGAAGTGGGTGTCGCTCCACTGTACACCAGCTACGACGGATTGACGGATCTCGGCGGATCCATCGGCGGTCTGGCGCGGCTTGGCGTGTGGCTGCCGGCGCGCTTCGAGATCGAGGGCGAAGGTTCGTACTCCAAACCGAAGACCAAGTCGGCGAGCATCGGTGTCGGCGTCACCACGATCAGCGGCTCGGTGCTCTACAACATTCCGCTGGGCCGCACCAGCTTCGCGCACGCGCGCGTCGGCATCGGGTCGACGAGCTATGGCACCTGTCCCGCCGTGTCGGTGACCGGCTCGGGGCCGTGCGGCAGCACCAGTGGGCTGATCGCGGGCGGCGGACTCCGGTTCGGGCTGTCGCCGACCCTGTTCGTGCGGGCCGACGGCGTGATCAGCCACAGCAGCGCCAAGGTCAGCGCGCTGACTTCGACCGGGGGCGACTCGACGGTGGGCTTTTCCAACTTCGGCGTGAGCCTCGGCGTCGGGCTCATGCTCGGTAGCCGCCGGATCGTGGACAGCGACAAGGACGGGGTGCTCGACAGCAAGGACAAGTGCCCCGACACTCCACCGGGCGCGCTGGTGGACCGGAACGGCTGTCCCACCGACAGTGATAAGGATGGCGTGTACGACGGGCTCGACCGCTGCCCCGGCACCCAGGCCGGCGTGCGGGTGGATGGCAACGGCTGCCCGGTGGACAGCGACAAGGACGGCGTGCCGGACGGGGTGGATCGCTGCCCCGATACGCCGGCGGGCGCGGCGGTGGATGCCGACGGTTGCCCCAGGGACTCCGACAAGGACGGGGTGCCGGACGGGATCGACCGCTGCCCCGATACGCCGGCGGGCGCGGCGGTGGACCAGCTCGGATGCCCGGGCGATGCCGATGGCGACGGCGTGCTCGACGGGCTCGACCGCTGTCCCAACACGCCGCCCGGTACGCGGGTGAACGCGTTCGGCTGCCCGCTGGGCGAGTCGGGCCAGCAGCCCCAGATCAAGCCGAACATAGACTCGGCACGGGGGCCCACCGGCCGGCCCACACCGAAGCTGCCATCGCCCACCGGCCCCGGCGCGCCACAGCCGATCGTGCTGACGGGCGTGGGCTTCGCCCCCGGCTCGGCGCGATTGACTCCGCAATCACGGCCGGTGCTCGATTCGGTGGCCAAGGCGTTGCTGGCGAGCCCGAACCAGCACGTGGAGATTGCCGTCCATACCGATCAGGCCGGCGCGCCGGTGGCGCTCCAGCACCTCTCGCAGCTTCGGGCCGAGGCCGTGAGACGGTACCTGATCAGCCGGCAGGTGCCCTTCCAGTGGCTCACGGCCAAAGGTTATGGTGGCGCGGAGCCGGTCACTTCGGACACCACCAGCGCCGGGAAAGCCCAGAACCGGCGGGTCGAGATCCGGCCCGCGCCGACCGGGCAGTAGCGGCACGCGGTCTGCTACGCCCCGCCTTGACGGCCAGTTTGGGATCACTATCGTCCGACAGTCGTTCCCGGAACCATATCGAGGAGTTCACCCGATGATCCGCATCCGCGCCGCGCTTGCCGCCGCCGTACTCGCCCTCGCTTCGGCGACGGCCGTGCAGGCGCAGGCGGCCGCCAAGGCCCCGCCCGAGGTCACGCAGGCCAACATCGACAAGGGACAGGCCATCTTCAAGAGCGCTGGCCTCTGCTTCGCCTGTCACGGTCCCGACGCGCAGGGCACCGCCGTCGCCCCCAAGCTGATCGATCGCCAGTTCGTGCACAGCGACGGCAGCTATCAAGGCATCGTGGACTACATCAAGAAGGGCGTCAGCAAGGAAGATTCGAAGACCGGCGTCGCGATGCCGCCGCGCGGCGGCAGCAACATCAGCGACGACGACGTCAATCTGGTCGCCGCGTACATCTGGTCCATCAGCCACGGCGGCGCGAAGGGAAGCTGAGCGGGGTGGGTCGGCAGTAGCGTAAGTCCCGGTCCGGGATTACTTTCAGCGCGTTTTTCCGCTGCCAACCCTGTCCGGGAGTGCCTCTGGAGCTTCCGACCCACCACCGGATCCCCCTCGGCTGGCTGCTGGAGCACGGGGACGAGACGATCCGGGACCGCACGCTGCGCGAGCTGGCGCCGCCGGGCTACGCCACGCCGGAGGCGCTGAACGCGGCGCAGGTCGCCGTGACCGAATCGAAGCAGCCGCTGGCGGTGGTGAAGAAGCAGAAGGATGACGGCGTGTGGGCAGGCAACCTGCTGGGACTCGCGCCGTCGGCCAAGGACGGGATCAAGGACGTCGGGACGATCCCGCAGTATCGCCGGCTGCTTCAGCTCGACTGGCCGCGGAGCGGCCGCCCGTTCCGCCTCGCCGACCGGATTCTGTTCCGCCTGCTCTCGCGGGACGAGGATCCGGCGCTGCTGTTCGAGTTCCAGAAGCTGGCCAAGGCGGAGCCCGCGGCGACCGAGTGGGCCCGCGGCACCATGCGCGAAGCGGCTGCGGCCGCCCTGGCCGAGGCGGGCTACAGCGAGGATCCGCGGCTCCGCGGCGCCGCGCACCGGATCGCCAGCAACATCTCCCAGTTCCTCCGCAGTCCCCTCGCCGAGAAGCCGTTCGTGAAAGCCGGCAAGGCGCTCGCGCTGCATCCGGAGGCGAGCCCGCCGACGTGGTACTCGGTCGCGATGATCGCCGCGCTGCCGAGCCTCCGCCGTGAGCGCGCCGGATTTGCCGAGCGGCTCGGTCATTATCTGGCGCAGCCGGCGCCGAAAAAGGCCTTCGTCGTCCAGCTCGGCAAGAAAGCGGTCAGGCCGCAGCACCTGCTGCTGGGCGACCCGATCGATGCCGACAGCAAGGGCGTGCCGCACGACCTGCCGCTGGCGCTGCACTACATCGAGCTGCTGGCGCGGATGGGCGCGCTGGAGTGGGCCCCGGTAGCGAGCAAGGTGCTCGGCCGGCTGCTCAAGGACGTGGACGAGCGGGGCGTCTGGGCGCCGAAAGGCATCCGCAGCCAGCCGAAGTCGGGCAACCGCATCACCTACCATTACTGGCCGCTCCAGCCGGAGGATCGCCGGCCGGAGAGCCGCGAAATGGACGTCACCTTCCGCCTTGCTCTCATCGCCAAGCTGCTCGGCTGGGAGCTGGAGTACGCGTGAGCGCCGGGTTCGTTCGGATGGGGCGCGCGCTCTTGTCCGGCCAACGGTAGTACGCGAAACTACCTCCCGATGCCACGTCTTGATCTGACGCCGTTCGGCTTCACGCCGACGGAGAGTCTCGTGTACGAGGTATTGCTGACCGGCGGTCCCGGGACCGGCTACGCGATCGCGCGGTCGGCGGGGCTGGCGCGCGCCAATGCGTACGGCGCGCTGGAGTCGCTCGTGAGCAAGGGGGCGGCGCGGGCAGAGGACGGCCGGCCGCGGCGCTACCGGCCGGAGTCGCCCACCGCGCTGATCGCGCGGATCGAAACCGAGCACGGCATCGCCCTCGAGCGGCTCGGCGGAGAGCTGGAGCAGGTGGCGGTGCCGAGCTCGCCGACGCTGGTCGAGGTCGCGACCGCGCGCGCCGCCCTTCAGCTCATCGGCCACGACGTCGCTCGCGCGACCGAAAGCGTCCTGCTGCTCGCGCCGCCGGAAGCGTATCCGCTGCTTGCGCCGTCGTTGCGGCGGCCGGTGTCGTCGGGTCTCGAGGTGCGGCTCTACGCAACCGGAGCGACGGAGCTGCCGTTCGCGCCGGTGGAGACGATCCCGTCGGGCCATGCATGGCCGGGGCTCCCGCTGATCGCGATCGTGGACGGCCGGAGCGCCGTCGTCGCCGCGCGGCGCGGCAGCGAGGTGCAGGGGCACTGGAGCACGGCGTCGAGCTTCGTCGCGGTGGCGCGCATGGCGCTCGAGCATTTCCGGAGCGCGCCATGACGGGCGAGGGCAGCCGCGAACGTGACGCCTTCGACGCGGTCTTCGCCGAGCTGCGGCGCGAGTACCTGCAGGAGGCGCCGGCCCGGCTGGCGGAGCTGCGGAAGGACGTGGACGCGTTCCGCGCTGGGGAGCCCGACGCGGCGGCATCGCTCGCCACGCGGTTTCATCGGCTCGCCGGCTCTGGCGGGTCGTACGGGTTCGACGAGATCAGCCGCATCGCGCGCGACGCGGAGCGGTGGCTCGAGCGGACGCCGGCGCCCACGCCCGCGGAGGTGGGCCAGCTCGACGCGGCATTGGCCGAACTCGCGCGCGCGCTGGATGGAGCGCTGGGTGACTTCGAAGTCATGGCGGAGCCGGACGGGCGCGAATTCAGCTGGCTGGCGCGACTGGTGGTGCCGGCGGGCTCACTGCGCGATGAGCTGACTTCGGCGCTCGAGAGCGCCGGCTACCGCGTCGAGCTGGACGACGCGGCGCGGCCGCCGGAGGAGATCACGCCGTCCGATCGGCCGGACCTCGTAGTGATCAGCGCCGAGCCCGCCGCCGGCGATCCCTACGCGATGGCGGCGGCGTGGACCGGCACCCGCTTTCCGCGTCCTCGCGCGGTGGCCCTGCTCGAGCTGGGCCGTGGCATCGACCGCCTGCGCGCGATCACCGCCGGCGTGGACGCCATCTTCAGCCTCGATCAGATCGCCCATGAGCTGCCGCGCTACGCGCGCACGCTGAGCCGGCTCGGTGCGCCGCCGCAGAGCGTGCTACTCATCGAGGGGAACCCGGCGCAGGCTGGCTCGCTCGCGCACGAGCTGGAGCAGGCCAGCATCCGCGTGCTCCGGGCGGCGAGCGCGTCGGCGGCGCAGGACTTCCTCGATCGCGAGGTGCCGGACCTCATCCTGCTCAACTCCTCGCTCGCCGACATCGACGGGCTCACCTTTGCGCGATACCTGCGCCAGGACCCGCGGTTCCATCTCGTCCCCATCGTCTTTCTCACTTCTGCCGCGACGGTACGGGCGCACATCGACGCTCTCCGCGCCGGCGCGGACGACTTCCTGACGCTCCCGGTGGATCCGCACCTGCTGCTGCAGGTGGTGATCAGCCGCGCCGAGCGGGGGCGCCGCATTCGGGAGATGGTGCATCGTGATGGGCTCACCGGCCTGCTCAACCACGCGACCCTGATGGCGGAGCTGGAGCACGCGGTTGAGTACGCGCGCCGGAGCGGCGAAACCTTCGCGTTCCTGGTGTTCGACCTCGACCATTTCCGGCGGATCAACGAGCGCTTCGGTCACCTGGTTGGCGATCAGGTGCTGTTCCACGTAGCGGCGCTGCTCCGCAGCAATGTGCGCGCGAGCGATCTGATCGGGCGCTACGGCGGCGAGGAGTTCGCGATGATCCTGCGCGGCTGCGCGCGGAGCGGCGCCGAGCTCGTGGCCCGGAAGCTTCAGCGACTCATCGGCGACACGCCGGCGGAGACGAGCGACGGGAGCGCCGCGCCAGTGCGGGCGAGCGCGGGCTGCGCCTGCTGTCTCACCGACGGGGTCACCGCCGCCGAGATCGGGCACGCGGCGGAGCGGGCGCTGCACCGGGCCAAGAGTGGCGGCCGGGATCGCGTGGAATTCGGGGGATAGCGGGAGCAGTTCCGGCTCGCCATCTTGGCGATCACGTCTTGACAGTCAAGTGAAGTCCCGCTAGCATGTCGCCATGCCCAATCTCTCGACCGACGTCATTCAGGGTACGCTGGATCTGCTCATCCTCAAGACCCTGAGTCTCGAACCCCTCCACAGCTTCGGCATCGCCCGCCGCATCGAGCAGATTTCCCGCAACGTATTCAAGGTCAACCCGGGCTCACTGCTCACTGCCCTTCAGCGCCTGGAACGTGCCGGGTGGCTCACTGCCCAGTGGCTCGATACGGAAAACTCCCGCCGTGCCAGGTACTACTCGCTCACGCGCACGGGACGGAAGCAGCTTGACGTCGAGACGGCCGAATGGAAACGCCGCGCCGGCGCGGTCGCCCGCCTCCTCAACGCCGAGGGCTGACGTACGAGCGTGGCCCGGCAGTTAGCACACGGACTGCACGCGCTGTTGCACCCGCGACGGGCGGATTCGGACGTCTCGGACGAAGTGCGCCACTACCTCGACCAGGCTACGGCGGCATACATCGCCGCGGGCCTCTCGCCCGGGCAGGCGGCCCGCGCGGCCATCCTGGAGGTCGGCAATCCGACAGCGGTCCGGGAAGAGGTTCGCGCGTCCGGTTGGGAGCACGTAGTAGAAACGACGCTCCGCGACGTCCGGTACGCACTCCGCCGGCTGCGCAGGAGCCCGGCGTTCACGGCCACCGCAGTCACGACGCTGGCGCTTGGCATCGGCGCCAGCACCGCGGTATTCAGCGCGATCAGCCCCATCCTGATCGAGCCGCTCCCGTTTCCCAACGCCCGCCGACTGGTCACAGTCGACGATCGCAACCAGCAGGGCGTGCCCATGGCGGCCACGCTCGGGACGTACGATGAACTCCGCGCGCGCGCGCGCTCGTTCGACGCGCTGGCCGCCGCTGACCGGTGGCGACCGTCGCTGACGGGCACTGGCGAGCCGGAGCGGCTCGAGGGCCAGCGCGTCACCTTCACCTACTTCGGGGTATTCGGTGCCGAGCCCGCAATCGGGCGCGGCTTCACGGCGGCGGACGACCAGCCCGGCGCGCCCGATGTCGTGATCCTCAGCGATGGCCTGGCCCATCGCCGATTCGGCGGTGCCGCGGCGAGCGTCGGTCGCACCGTCGAGCTGGACGGCCAGGCGTATGTCATCATCGGCGTGATGCCGCGCGGCTTCGCGAATGTCGCTGCGCCGTCGGCCGAACTCTGGGAGCCGATGCGCGAGCGCGCGGCCGATTTCAGTTCACGCGCCTGGGGTCACCACTACGACGTGGTTGGCCGCCTGGCGCGTTCGGCAACGCTGGACGGCGCGACACGCGAGATCGCCGCGATCGGCCGCTCTCCGGTGCCCGAGTTTTCCCGGCCCGCGTGGGCCAACCTGAAGCAGGGACTGTTGCTGCGAACGCTGCAAGCGGACATCACCGGAAACGTCAGGCCGGCGCTGCTCGCGATCGTCGGCGCCGTGCTATTGCTCCTGGCCATCGCCGCGTTGAACGTGACTAACCTGCTGCTCACCCGCGGCGCGCAGCGCCGTGCCGAATTCGCGCTGCGCGTCGCGCTGGGCGCGGCGGGCGGGCGGCTCGTGCGACAACTGCTCACCGAGAGTGCCGTTCTCTCGCTGGTGGGCGGCGCGCTCGGACTTGGCGTGGCACAACTCGGTGTGCGGGCACTTGTCGCAGCGAGCCCGCCAGGACTCCCTCGCGTGGACGCGATTCACCTCGACGGCCGCGTTTTCGCGTTCGCTCTGGCGCTCACCGTGCTGGTGGGACTGACGATCGGACTCGTACCCGCGCTCGGCTCGCTTCGCGCCGACGCGGGCGGCGGGTTGCGCGAGCGCTCGCGGGGCGCGACGGGCCGGCGCGGGAGGGCTCGCAGCGCGCTGGTGGTGGCAGAGGTGGCGCTGGCCCTCGTGCTGCTGGTAAGTGCCGGGCTCCTGCTGAGAAGCGTGCAGCGGCTGGTGTCCGTCGCGCCCGGCTTCGAACCCTCTCACCTGGTCACGCTGCAGGTCGTCGAGGCGGCGGGCGCATTCAACTCCGACGCGGCGCGGCTCCAGTTCTACGAGCAGGCGCTGGCTGCGGTGCGCGGAGTGCCGGGCGTGACGGACGCGGCGTTCACGAGCCAACTGCCGCTCAGCGGCGAGCGGGACGGATATGGATACGAGTGGCAGGCACTGCCGGCCGCCAAGCCGGGAGACGACGGTAGCGCGCAGCGCTTCGCCGTGACGCCCGACTATTTCAGGACCATGCGCATTCCGCTGCGCAGCGGGCGGATGCTCAACGCGAGCGACAAGCCGGGGGCCCCGGAGGCGGTGCTGATCAACGAATCGCTGGCACGACGGCTATTCGGCGGCCGCGATCCCATCGGCCGGCGCGTGCGGTTCGGGCCTGAAGTTGGAAACGACCGGCCGTGGGATTTCGTGGTGGGGGTGGTCGGCGACGTGAAGTCGTACACGCTGGCCGCGCCGGCGCCTGACATATTCTACGTGAGCAACGGGCAATGGGATTGGGTGGATGACGCGGAAACGCTCGTCGTGCGCGCCACCGGAGAGGCGGCAATGCTGGCGCCGGCCCTCAAGCGCGCGATCTGGTCGGTGAATGCGAACGTCCCCATCCCGCGCATCGAGACGATGAATGCGCTGGTGGCCGCCTCAGCCGGCCAGCGCCGGTTCGCGCTCATGGTGATCGAAACCTTCGCCATCGTCGCGCTGCTGCTGGCGGCGGTCGGGCTATACGGAGTGGTCTCGGGCAGCGTCACCGAGCGCACTCGCGAGATCGGGATCCGCACTGCGCTGGGGGCGAGCCCGGCTGATGTGGTGTGGGGCGTGGTCGCGCGTGCGCTGGGGCTCATGCTGATCGGCGCGGCCATCGGATTGCCAAGCGCCTACGCGGCCAGCCGGCTTCTTGCGACCATGCTGTTCGGCGTCTCGCGCCTTGACTTTGTGGCGTACGGCGGTGTGGTGGCCGTGCTCGCCGCGGTCGCGCTGCTCGCGGCGTGGGCGCCGGCGCGGCGGGCGGCGGGGGTGGATCCGATGATCGCGCTCAGGGCGGAATAGAGGTCGAACTTGGGGGGCGCGGACGCATCCCACGAGCACCGCGAAGGCGCAGAGAGCACAGAGAAAGGGTGAACGGGATCGCTCCCGTTCACCCTTCTTCGTTTCCGCGAGCGACGGCCGATCGCAGACGGCCGCGGTCGGCTAGTGGTGGAATCCCATCGTGAGCGGGCTCACGTCGCGGGGGTTTTCGTCGCCGAACAGGAGACGACCCTCGCGGTAGGTGGCACCGCGCAGCGTGCGCGCGAGCACCTCACCGAGATCCGACGCGAGCGTCACGTCGAGCTTCTCGCGCACTTCCGCCGGAAGATCCTCGAGGTCGGCCTCGTTCTCCCGGGGAAGGATGATGTTGGTGATGCCCGCGCGGACGGCGCCGAGCACTTTCTCCTTCACGCCGCCGATCGGCAGCACGCGGCCGCGGAGCGTGACCTCGCCGGTCATGGCGATGTCGTGCCGCACCGGACGGCCGGAGAGCGCCGAGACCACCGCGCTCGCCATGGTGACGCCGGCCGACGGGCCGTCCTTCGGGATGGCGCCGGCGGGCACGTGGATGTGCACGTCGCGGTCGAACATCTCGTCGGGAATCCGGAGCCCCGCCGCGTGCGAGCGCGCGTACGTCCACGCCGCGCGAGCCGACTCCTTCATCACGTCGCCGAGCTGGCCGGTGAGCACCAGCTCGCCCTTGCCGCGCATCGTGCTCGCTTCCACGAACATGATGTCGCCGCCGGTCGGCGTGTAGTACATGCCGGTCGCGACGCCCACCTCGTCCTCGCGGGCCATCTTCTCGGGATGGACCTTCGGCCGGCCGAGGAGATCGTCCACCTGCTCCTTGTCCACCGTCATCCGCTCGACTTCACCCGCGGCGATCTTGCGCGCGACCTTCCGGGCCAGCCGGCCGATCTCGCGCTCCAGCTGCCGCACGCCGCTCTCGCGGGTGTAGCCGGTGATCACTTCGGCGATGGCCCCGTCGGTGAGCTCGAGCTGCTCCGCGGTGACGCCGTTCTCCTGGAACTGCCGCGGCACGAGGTACTGCCGCGCGATCGCGAGCTTCTCGCGCTCGGTGTAGCCGGAGAAGTCCACCACCTCCATCCGGTCGAGCAGCGGACCGGGGATGTTCTGGATGAAGTTGGCGGTGCAGATGAACAGCACCTCGCTCAGGTCGAACGGCACGCCGAGGTAGTGGTCCACGAACGAGTCGTTCTGGGCCGGGTCGAGCACCTCGAGCAGCGCGCTCGCCGGATCGCCCTGGAAGGAAACACCGAGCTTGTCCACTTCGTCGAGCAGGAACACCGGATTCTTGGTGCCGGCCTGCTTCATTCCCTGGATGATGCGGCCGGGAAGCGCGCCAACGTAGGTGCGCCGGTGGCCGCGGATATCGGCCTCGTCGCGCGCACCGCCGAGCGAGATGCGCACGTACTTCCGGCCCATCGCGCGGGCGATGGACTTGGCGATGGAGGTCTTGCCGACGCCCGGCGGGCCGACGAAGAGCAGGATCGGCCCCTTGGCCTGCTTGTCATCCTCGTTGCCCCTGGCCGGCGCGTTAGGCTCGGGCACCGTCGCGGTGGCGAGCGGGGTGTCGGCCACCTCGCCCGACGCCACTTCCTCCTGGTGACGCCCCGCCTTCGCGGCGGCCGCATCGGCCGCGGCGTCGGCGCGCTCGGCCGCCTCCTGCGCCACGCGCAGCTGGCGCACCGCGAGGAACTCGAGCACGCGGTCCTTCACGTCGCCGAGCGCGTAGTGGTCCTCATCGAGGATCTTCTGCGCCTGGCGCAGATCGAGGTGCTCCTCGGTGCGGATGTTCCACGGCAGCTCCGCGACGTTCTCGAGATAGGTGCGGATGACCTGCGACTCCATGGACTCGCGCCCGATGCGGCTGAGCCGGCCGAGCTCGCGGTCCACTTCCTTCCGTGCCTCAGGCGGGAGCTCCAGCGCCTCGAGCTTGGCCCGGAGCTCGTCGGCGTCGTTCTCGCCCTCGTCCTCGCCCAGCTCGCGGCGGATGGTCTTGAGCTGCTCGCGCAGGAACATCTCGCGCTGCCGCTCGCCCAGCTCTTCCTGGACCTGAGACTTGATGTCTTCCTGCGCGTCGAGCACGCCGATCTGCCGTTGCACGTGCACCAGCACGCGCCGCAGCCGCTCCTCGACCGAGAGGGTCTCGAGCAGGATCTGGCGCTGCGCCGGACTGATGTCGATGTAGCCGGCGACGAGGTCGGCGAAGCGACCCGGTTCGTTGACGCCGGCGAGCACCTGCTGCACGACCTCCTCCGGGAGACCGGACTTCTGGCCCAGCTCGGCCGCGCGGGAGCGCGCCTCGCGGTGCAGCGCGACGAACGCGGGGTCCTCCGGCCCGACCGGCGCCATCTCCTCGGCCTCGCGCACGACCGCCTGCAGATAGCCGTCCTTCTCGCTGTACTGGAGCGCGATGCCGCGCCGCTCGCCCTGAAGCAGGAGCTGCATGCCGGCGAGACCGCGCTGCATCTGTCCGATGCGGGCGATGGTGCCGATGGTATAGAGCACGTCCGACGTCACCTGCTCCACGTTCTGGCGCTGGGAAACCGCGAAGACGAGACGGTCGGGATGAGTGAGTGCGGCTTCGATGGCCCGCAGGGTCGCCGGACGGCCGGCCCCGATGGGCGCAGTCACGCCGGGAAAGAGCACCACCTCGCGCAACGGCAGCACAGGGATGGTAAGGCGTTCAGTCATTCCAGATCACTCCTTGATCCCCGCAACGGGGAAAGTGGCAGTACCGCAAACAGAACGCGCGGGGAGGTGCACCCGGCGTGCCACCATGAGGTGGCTGTCGGCGGCTCCGAGCGCGCATTGCGTGCCGACTCGGGGCCGTGCGGGGTTTCGGGGACGCGGATGTCTGCCGAATAGGCGGCGACGGGCGCTTGCGTGTGACGTGAGGGCCGGTGCACCTGCCGCCGATTGGTAGAGCCGTCGGCCGACCTCCGCGCGGCC
>JAICWE010000036.1 GCA_025934955.1 Gemmatimonadales bacterium
ACTAGATTTGCGCGCATGGACGACGCCCATCTGGAGGTGACGCCGGCGTTCCGGATCCCTCGCGCGGAGCTCGCATACCGGGCGACCCGCGCCGGCGGACCGGGCGGTCAGCACGTGAATACCAGCTCGACGCGAATCGAGCTGACCTGGGATCTGGCGCACTCCGCGGCGGCGACTGACGAGCAGCGGGCGCTGCTTCTGGGGCGCCTTCGATCGCGGCTCGACGGCGACGGACAGCTTCGGCTCGTCGCGGCGGGCTCGCGCAGCCAGCACCAGAATCGGGAAGACGCGACCGATCGCCTGCGCCGCATCGTGGCCGATGCGCTGCGCGAGCGAAAGCCGCGGCGCGCGACGCGGGTCCCTGGTGCGGCAAAGGCGCGACGGCTGGCGCGGAAGCGCCAGCGGGGCGAGCTGAAGCGGAGCCGCGGTCCGGTGCGCGATGACTGACGCGCGGCACCTCGTCGTCGACCCCACGCGTCCCGACCCGCGGGCCATTGCGCGCGCCGCCGCCGCGATCCGGCGCGGCGAGCTGGTCGCCTTTCCCACCGAGACGGTATACGGCCTTGGGGCCGACGCGCTCGACCCGGCGGCGGTGGCGCGGATCTACGAGGCGAAGGGTCGGCCGTCGTACAATCCGCTCATCGTGCACGTGCTGGATGCGGTGGCGGCACGCGGACTGGTGACAGCGTGGCCCCCGGCGGCACAGCGGCTGGCCGACGCCTGCTGGCCCGGTCCGGTGACATTGGTACTGCCCAAGACGCCGGCCGTGCCCGACGCGGTGACTGCCGGGCTTCCCGCCGTGGCGATCCGGGTACCGGCGCATCCGGTGGCGCTCGCGCTGCTGCGCGCCGCGGAACGGCCGATCGCGGCGCCGAGCGCGAACCGATCGAACGAGCTGTCGCCCACCACGGCGGCGCACGTGGCGAGCGCGCTGGGAGACCGCGTGGCGCTGATCCTCGATGCCGGGCCGACGGACGTCGGCATCGAGTCCACGGTGGTGGACCTCACCGGCCCGCGCCCGCGGCTGCTCCGGCCCGGGCTGGTGTCGCGAGACGAGCTGGTGCGGATGATCGGCGATGTCGCCGAGGTGGAGGCTACGTCCGGCGACGCGTCGCGGAGCTCACCGGGTCAGCTGGAGCGCCACTACGCGCCGCAGGCCGAGCTCCGGCTGGTGGACGATCCGGACGCCGGCCGCGCCGCCCTGGGCGAAGCGCGCCTGGCCGGCCAGCGCGCGGCGCTGCTCACCTACGAGCCGGAGATCGGTGGCGATCCCGATGTCGCGCTGCTCCCGGCCGAGCCGGCCGGATACGCCCGACGGCTGTACGCCGCCCTGCACGATCTCGATGCACGCGATTACAATGTTGTATATGTCGTACGGCCGCCGGCGGACGCGGCGTGGGAGGGCATCCACGACCGGCTCCGGCGCGCCGCACACCGCTGAGCATCACCCTGCCGCCGCTGCCTCGGGCAGCGCCCCGTCTCGGTCCAGGCTGCGGTACTGCACCGCTTCCGCCACGTGCGACGACTCGATGTCGTCCGCGCCGGCGAGATCGGCGATGGTCCGCGCCACCTTGAGCACGCGATGATACGCGCGGGCCGAGAGGCCGAGCCGCGCGATCGCGGCGCGAAGCAGCGGCTCGGCCCCGCCGCCGAGGCGGCAGTGACGGCGAAGCTGGCGTGCGGTCATGTGCGCGTTGGCGTGGATGCCGGGCTGCTCGCGCAGGCGATGCCGCTGCCGGGCGCGCGCCGCTTCCACGCGGCCGCGGATGGTGGCACTCGGCTCGCCTGGATCGGTGCCGGCGAGTTCGTGCGGCGCGACGGCGGGCACGGCAAGGTGGATGTCGATTCGATCGAGTAGAGGGCCGGACAGTCGGGCCAGGTAGCGCCGGATCGTTTCCGGCCCGCAGACGCAGCGACCAGAGGGATCTCCGCGGTACCCACACGGACACGGGTTCATCGCAGCGGCGAGCATCAGGCGCGCCGGGTAGCTCAGCGTCATCGCGGCGCGGCTCAGCGTCACGACGCCGTCTTCCAGCGGCTGGCGCAGCACCTCCAGCACGTTGCGGCGGAACTCCGGCAGCTCATCGAGGAAGAGTACGCCGCCGTGAGCGAGACTCACCTCTCCCGGCCGGGGCCACGCGCCGCCGCCGATGAGGCCGGCGTCGCTGATGGTGTGGTGCGGCGCGCGGAACGGCCGGGTGGCGAGCAGGGCGCGGCCCTCGGGAAGCACGCCGGCGACGCTGTGGATGCGGGTGGTCTCCAGCGCCTCATCGAGCGACATGGCCGGCAGGATGGTGGGGAGTCGGCGCGCGAGCATCGTCTTGCCCGCGCCGGGCACGCCGATGAGGAGCAGGTTGTGCGATCCGGCGGCCGCGACCTCCAGCGCGCGCTTGGCGGCGCCCTGGCCTCGTACGTCGGCGAAGTCGGCTTCGTCGGTGGCACCGGCCGCGAGGAGCGCCGCGGGATCGCTCCGCGCAGGTTCGATGGGTCGGGAGCCGTTGCAATGGCCGCAGACCTCTCGCAACGTCGCAGCACCCAGGATTTCGAGCCCCTCGACCATTGCCGCTTCGGCGACGTTGGCGAGCGGGAGCAATACGGCACGGCAGCCGCCGGCGCGGGCCGCGAGCGCGAGCGAGAGTGCGCCGCGTACCGGCCGCACGTCGCCCTCGAGCCCGAGCTCGCCGACGACGAGCACGCGTTCGAGCCGCTCCGGCGGAAGCTGGCCGCTGGCGGTGAGCACGGCGAGCGCGATGGGAAGATCGAGGGCGGAGCCGGCCTTCGGACGATCCGCCGGCGCCAGGTTGATCGTCACGCGGCGGAGCGGCATCTGGTAGCCGGCGTTGACCAGGGCGGCGCCGACGCGCTCGCGGCCCTCACGAACGGCCCCCTGGGGCAGCCCGACGGTGGCGAAGGCCGGCAGGCCCGGGCTGATGTCCGCCTCGACGTCCACCAGGTACGCGTCGATACCGAAGAGTGAAGCCGAGCGGATCCGCGCGAGTATGGACGCCACCGGGGGAGGGACGCCGAACGGTGGCCGGTGCCGCCGCCGCACGCGTGACCGATTTCGGGCCGCCGGGCTCCGAATGCCGCGGCCGAGGTCATGGGCGGCCCTCGATTTGCTGGTTTCCGGGCCGTCAACCGCTCTGCCTTGATTCACCACCGAAGCACTGTGCAGCCGGCGATAACCTCTGGCATTTCGCGAGGCGAGGAGGACCGAACTCGCATGAAAAAGCGTGTCGGCGCAATGGCGCTCGTCGCCATTCTCTCGTTCCTGACCGGCGGCTGGCTCCTCCGACGTGAGGCCTCGGCCGAAGGTGACCTCTATCAGAGGGCGCGGCTCTTCGAAGACGTGCTCTCGACCATCCAGAAGCACTACGTCGATTCGACCAGCGCGCCGGAGCTGTACCGCGAGGCCACCGAGCAGCTCGTCACGTCGCTCCACGACCCCTATGCCGAGCTGCTCACCGGCGATTCGTATCGCCAGTATCGCGAGCAGGTGACCGGCACGCGGCGCTCCGTCAGCACCGGCTCGCTCCTCGGCCCGACCGAGCCCGGTGAAGTGCGCGTACCGGCGGTCTCCGCGGCGGCGCTGCTGCCGCACGGCGTCGGCTACCTCGCGCTGCACGCGATTTCGCAGGACGCGGCCGACGAAGTGGCCCGGACGGTGAGCACGCTGCGGTCGCAGGGGATGCGGTCGCTGGTGATCGATCTTCGCTACGATCCCGGCGGGCTCATCTCCGAGGGCGCCGCCGTCGCCGATCTCTTCCTCGATCGCGGCGACACCATCGCCGTCACCCGCGGTCGCACTCCCGAGCACAGCAAGTCGTACATCGACCGCGAGGCGCAGCGCTGGCCCGACCTGCCGGTCGCGGTGCTGGTCAATCGCGGCACCGCGAGCGCCGCCGAGCTCATCACCACCGCGCTCCAGGACCACGATCGCGCGGCGATCATCGGCATGCCGACGTACGGCAAGGGCGTCGTGCAGACGACGTTCAAGCTGGGCGACGACGTCGCGCTCAAGCTCACCACGGCGCGCTGGTATGGGCCGAGCGGCCGCAGCATCCAGCGTCCGCTGCCCGCGATGACCGCCGAATGGGCGCCGCTGATCGTGCAGGGCGACTCGCTGCGCGCGCTGCGCTTCCGCTCCTCCGCCGGACGGCCGCTGGCCTCGGCCCAGGGCGTGGTGCCGGACATTTCGATCAAGCAGACGGCACTCACCGACCGCGAGCGGGATTTCCTCAGCGCCATCGGCAACGACATGGCGCTGTATCACGAGGTCCTGACCGGCTACGCCAAGCTGCTGAAGGCGTCGCACCGGCCGGCCGCCGAGGGCTTCACGGTGACGCCGGAGATGCGGGACGAGGTGCGCGCACGGCTGGCGCGGGGCGGCATCCGGGTGCCGGACGACGTGTTCGACGGCGCGAGCGACTACCTCGATCAGGAGATCGGCTACGCCGTGGCCCGCGAGGCGTTCGGCGTCGCCGCCGAGACCCGCCGCCGCGCGCGGGACGATCGCCAGCTCGCCACGGCGGAGGCGATTCTGGTGCGCGCGCACGGCGCCGGCGCCGCGGTGGCGCTCACCGCCGCGCGATAACCCGACCGCGATTCACCTGCCCCGGTCGGGCAGGTGAATCGTCACCACCGTTCCCCGCCCGACCTCACTCGCCACCTCGACCCGCCCCGCCCAGCTCTCCACCAGCCGCCGCACGATCGCCAGGCCGAGTCCCGAGCCGCTCGTCGTCGTCGAGAAGCGGGGCTCGAAGATGCGGGGCAGCAGCTCCGGCGCGATGCCGCGCCCGTCGTCCGTCACGCTGAGACAGCCGGCGCCGGCCCGTACCATCACCTCGCGCGCGCCGGCGTCGCGCGCATTCTCCAGCAGATTCACCAGCACCTCCTTCAACTCGTCGCGCCGGAGCAGCGCGATCAGCGGTGCCGGGGCGTCGAGCCGCACGCGGGCGCCTTCCTCCGACAGGCCATAGAGCTGCACCACCTCGCGCGCCACCGCCGCAACGTCCACCGGCGCGAGCGGCTCCTGCTCCTCCACCGGCGCGCCGAAGCGGCTGAACGCCCGGGCGATGGTGTCGAGGCGATCGATCTCGGCGAGCACGCGCTCGCTGGTTTCCGCGAGAGTTCGGGCGAAGTCGGCGCGGCGCTCCTCATCGCGATATGCCCGTCGCAGATGCTGCATGCCGAGTCGCATCGGCGTGAGCGGGTTCTTGATCTCGTGGGCCACCTGCCGCGCCATCTCGCCCCATGCGAGCACCCGCTCCGCGCGGGAGACGTCGGTCACGTCGTTGAGGGCGAGGACGACGCCGGCGAGGTCCGGCCCCGCCGCGGCGAGCTGCACGGTGAGCCGGCGCCCGGCCACGCTCAGCTCCGCGCCCACCTCGCCCCCGATTCCCGCGGCGAGGAAGCGTTCCACCACGTCGCGCAGCTCGGACCAGGCCGGCCCGAGGACACCGAGCAGCGACGCGTCCTCGGGCAGCTCGACGCCGAGCAGCTCGCGAGCGCGCGGGTTCGCGAGCAGCACGCGACCGGTGGGATCGAGCGCGACGACTCCGGTGGCCGCCGTCGCGAGCACGGCGGCGGTACGGCGCCGCGCCTCTTCCAGAGCGCGCTGCGAGGCGCGGATGTCGTCGGCCATGCGCTCGAACGCGCCGAACACCGGCGCGAACTCGCTCGGCGGATCGGGCGAGTGAAGCGGCATCGGCCGCCCCTGTCCCAGCGCGAGCGCCGATCGGCGCAGCTCGGACACCGGCCGCGAGAGCGCGCGGGCGGCC
Organism: Gemmatimonadales bacterium; assembly: GCA_025934955.1. GTDB lineage: Bacteria > Gemmatimonadota > Gemmatimonadetes > Gemmatimonadales > GWC2-71-9. The sequence continues at coordinate 5,781 of JAICWE010000036.1, forward strand.
TGGCCGGCGCCGGCCAGGGCGGCCGCGACGCCCGCCAACGTCGCCAGCAGCAGCACCAGCGCGAGGTCGAGCTGCTTCGCGGCCAGCGAGCTTTCGTCGGCGAGCTGCGGGGTCGCGAGGACGGCGAGGCCCGCGGGCGTCGCCGGCTGCACGATGCGATAGCCGATCCGCTCGCCCAGGCTCGGCACCGGACCATCGCGGGTTACCTCGAGGTCGCCGCCGCGGCCGAGCGCCTGGAACGCCCCGGCGGGCATCAGCTCCGCCACCACCCCGAGGTCGCGCAGCACGGGAGCGCTGACCGCCGCGAGAGCGCCGCCGCCGTAGAGCGCGAGGTCGGCGTCGATTCGGCGACTGAGGGTGCTGAGTCCCTCCTGGAGCGCGGGCGCGGGCGCCCGCAGCAGTCCGCCGGAGGCGAGCACGGCGTCGCGCAGCGTCTGCGCGATGAGAAGGTCCCGTCCGCGGCGCGCCTCATCGCGCAGTCGCGCGAAGCCCCACAGCGCGAAGCCGACGGCCGGGAGCAGGAAGAAGGCGGCGAGGGTCACCGCCAGCCGGATGCGAAACGAGCGCGCGAGACGCGGAAAGGCCGGCAGTGTGGCGGGCGCGCCGGCGGTCAGCTCCGCCAGCACCCACAGCAGCGCGAGCGCCGCCGCGTCGAAGATGACGACGAGCGCGCCGCGCACGAACAGCGGCGCCGGCCCACGGAGGTCGATCAGCGCGTGCACCGTGCGCGGGCCGCTCGGAAAGAACAGCGCGCGCTCGCTCCGCAGCACCCACCCGTCGCGGGCCCAGGTCAGCGTGTCCGCGGTCGCGGCGGGGAGCGCCTCCGCCGAGGGCGGCGCGAGTTCGAGCCGGTAGCGCGAGCTATGTCGCGCCTCGGGATCCAGCAGCCGCCCAAGCCGGGACGGCGCCACCAGCGCCGAGCGCGGCCCGATGGCCGCGGTCAGCACGCTCCCGTCCGGCACCCGAGCGAGCAGCACGTAGTGCACGCCCGGCACCCGTCGGAGCACGACGATCCTGCGCGACTCGCCGGGCGCGAGCGAGCCGGCGAGGGCGCCTAACGTCGCGGTGGACACGTCGAGCGAGTCGAGCTCGAGGTCGGCCGTGAGCCGGCCGTCTGCGGTCCAGCGCGCGAGGTGCGTGGGATAGCGCTGGCTTCGCAGCGCCGACTCGTGCCAGCGCACGTACAGCTCGGTCGCGGTCGTCGGCGGCTCCGCGGCCACCAGGTCGTCGCCGAACCGCTCCAGCGGCGGCAGCGCGAGCGGGTCGGGCTCATCGCCCAGTCGGCTCACGTCCAGTCCCACCGCCTGGAGCCGACCCCGCAGCTCGGCGTCCCAGGTGACGAGCGACGCGAAGCTTCCGACCGCGACCGCGATGCCGAGCACCAGCGCCCAGCGCGGCGCCGGGAGCGCCACGCAGACCAGCGCCGGCAGCCAGATGAGCGGGAGCCATGCGGGCCAGCCGTGCGCCGGCGACCACATCGCGACCGCGGCGACCGATGCTGCCGCCGCGAGTGCCGCTCCAAGCGCGGGACGCCAGCGGCGCGGCTCGCCCCAGCCGCGGAGCAGCGCCGCGGCCGTCACCACCGGCGCCGTCGCCCCGACCACCAGGGCCAGCTCCCAGGTGAGCCAGAGCGCCGCGGCGACCCCGGTCGCCGGAGGCGTGATCCCGCGGCCCAGCCACCCGATGATCGGCGGCGCAACCACCAGGAGCGCCAGCGCGAGCACCGCTCCGATCGTCCGCCGTGGCGGGCGCCGCCGCCAGAGCCACACCGAGGCGACGTCGAGCAGCGCACCGGCCAACGTGAGCACGCCGGCGGAGCCGAGCGCCCCGCGGCCGACCGGCAGGAAGAAAGTGGCGGGAGAGAAGAGCGGAGCCACGCCCAGCGCGGCCCCGAGCGGTGCCCGCGCGGCGACCAGCAGCACCAGGGCGAGCAGACCGAGCCGCAGCGCGGCGCTCTCGACGCTCGCCAGCGCGAGCACGACGACGCTGATGACCAGCCAGCTCACTGTCGCCCGGCCGCGAGCCAGGGTCTGCGCGCGCGCCGTCCCCTGCTCCGGAGGCACCGGCTGCACGCTGAAGAGAAGGCGGGGCCCGGCGGTCGTCGGCTCGGTGTAATCGAAGACGTCGCGATTGTCCGGCACCTTGCCCGGCGGGAACACCTTGAGGCCGACGTCGGTAGACTGGCGGAACCGCTCGGCGACGCTGCGGTCGCGGTCGGGCACAGCGGGATGCGCCCACACCAGCACCGTGGCGACGACGACGCGCCCGTTCGCGGAGTGGCGGCGCGCCTCGAGGGTGACGTAGTATGCATTGCTTCGCGAGCTGATGGAGTCGCCCTCCGCTTCCAGCGGGAGGCGGTGGCGGCCGGCCCAGGCCCACGGCGCGCCGGCGCTGTCGAGGATGGCGACGCCGACCTCGGGACCCCCGCCGCTCACCGCCCGGGCCAGCGCGGTGAAAGCCAGCGGGCGATCCGCGGTCGCCGCCAGCGCGCCCCGCTCCGCCAGCCGCTCGGCGCGATGGAAGGCCGCATGCAGGTCGTCGCCCAGACGCTGTGACGCGCCGACCACGCGGGACTCGCGCTCCGCGGGCCAGTCGTGCTCGATCCGGCTGAGCGGAAATTCGGCGAGCGGTACCGCCGCGAACAGCAGCAGCAGCGCGGCCAGCAGCGCGCGGCGGCGCCAGCCGGCTTCCGGAAGGAGCAGCAAGGCGGCGAGCGCGGTGAGTCCGCCCGTGATGCCGGCGGTCAGCGGCACCGGATGACGCACCCACTCGCCCGCCGCGATGATGGCGAGCGCCAGGATTCCACTCCACCAGCGAGCGCGATGCCTCAAGAATCCCGTCCCTGGCGCATGAAGGAAATGACCCCGATCGCGGTACGCGAGCGGCTGGCGCTCCGACCGACGCTGCTCGTTCCGGTGGGGACCACCGAACAGCACGGACCGCACCTGCCGCTCGGCTGCGACACGATCATCGTCGAGCGACTGGCGGATGATCTGTCGGCCCGCTTCGGCGTGCTGCGCGCCCCGGCGCTGGAGTATGGCGTGCATGCGGCCACCCAGCGGCTCCCGGGGGGCGCGGCGCTCCGGCGGCGCACGTTGCACCGGGTGATGAACGAACTTATCGAGTCCTGGGAGCACGGGGCAGCCGTCCGCGAGTTCATCATCCTTACGGCCCAGGCGAGCGAAGGCCACCTCGAGGCGCTCAGCACCATCCGGCTGGATGCGGCGACCGTCACCGTCATAGACGTCTTCGACCTCGATCTCTCGGAGGTCTTACCGGACGCGATCGGGCCGGTCCACGGCGGCGAAGCCGATACGTCGCTCCTCTTGTATTTGGCGCCGGAGCTGGTGCGGATGGAGCTGGCTCAGGACTTCGCACCGCCGGCGGACGCCACGCGTGCCGGCCGCCGCGGGGCCGATCGGCTGCTCGCCGGCTCGCCCGGGTCGATCGGCTTCCCCACCCGCGCGGACGCCCGAAAGGGCGAGCGGCTGTATACCTTTATCCTCGATCGAGTCAGCCGTTGTCTCCATCGTCCCGAGCCGGGGGGGACCGCATGCGCGCCACCAGCGTAGCCGTCACGATGCTGCTCTGCGCCGCGCCCGCCGCCGCCCAGGAGGCGTTCGGGGGTACGCTCGTCGTGCAGCAAGGCGGCCACGAGGCGGGGCGGGAGAAGTTCACTCTGCAGCCCGGACGCGAGCGGGGCGTCGCCGGCAGCACACTCACGGTCGAATCCCGCTATCCGGCGGCCCGGGTGCAGGCGAGCGCGACGCTCCAGCGCACCGAGCAGGGGGCGCTCGCCCTCTTCAAGCTGCGGGTGGACAGCCCCGACGGCCCGGTGTCCATCCTGGCGGCGGGTTCGGGCGCGCGCCTCATCGTGCGCACCGAAGCGAAGGGCACCGAAACCGGCGGGGACATGCCCGCCGGCCCCGACGTCGTGCTGCTGGACGACAACGTGTACGCGCTCTACACGGCCGTCGCTGACGCCGCCACCGCGGCGGGCGCGCGGCTTCGGGCGGTGTTTCCGCGGAGCGGGCGGCGCGCCGCGTTCACCGCCCGGCGCGAAACCTCGGCTGGCGGCACTCGCGTACAGCTCTCCGGCGAGATCAGCGGGACGCTCACGCTCGATGCGAACGGTCGTCTGCAACGGCTCGACTTCCCGAGCTCGGGTATCGTCATCACCCGACAGGAGAGCTGAACCGCAGCGCCCTTCCCGCCACTACTCCGCTCCGGACAACTCGCGTGGTCGCCGACGTCGCAAGCTGAAACTCGCGATACCGCGCCCGCGTAGGTGCTGCCGTCACGCTCCGACCTTAAGGATTCCACATGATGCGTTGGTACCAGCTCCCCGCGCTGGCCCTGGGCCTGGCCACTCCTCTCGCCGCCCAGGACTCGCTGGCGCCCAAGCCGCCGGTGGCCGCGACTCTGTCGCTGGCCGATGCCCTGAAGGAAGCGCGCTCGAGCAGTCCCACGTACCGCCTGACCCTGAACGATGCCGGTCCCGCCCGCTGGGCCGTGCGCAACGCGTACGGCAATCTGCTGCCGACGGCGCAGGTCTCCGGCGGAATGGGGTACACCGGCTCCGGGCAGTCCCAGTTCGGCGCGTTCTTCAATCAGACATCGGCGTTCGTCAACTCCAACTACTCCATCGGACTCCAGTGGTCGCTCGACGGCCACGTGCTCACCGCGCCGGCTCAGCAGAAGGCGCTGCAGCACGCCACCGACGAGGACATCGCCGGCGCCGGCGTCAACCTGACGCAGTCGATCACCACGCAGTATCTCACCGCGCTGCAGGCGTCGGCGCAGGTGGACGTCGCGCGGGAGCAGGTGAAGCGGAACGCCGAGTTTCTCCGCCTGGCGCAGGCGCGCTACCAGGTCGGCTCGGCGACGCTGCTCGACGTGCGGCAGGCGGAAGTGACCAAGGGCCGCTCGGACGTGGCGCTGCTGCGCGCGGTGCAGACCGACAATGAAGCGAAGCTCGAGCTCCTCCGGCTCATCGGCATCGAGCCCAAGGTGCCGATCGAGCAGCTCGCGCTGTCCGACTCGTTCGCGGTGGAAGCGCCGGCGTGGCAGCTCGATGACCTGCTCAAGCTGGCCGACGCCGGCAACCCCGGGCTCCGGAGCCTTCGCGCGCGCGAGGGCGCTGCCGGCACCGCCGTGACCGCGGCAAAGGCCGAGTACCTCCCGCGGCTCTTCGCGCAGGCGGGGTGGAGCGGCTTCACGCAGCAGTACACCAACACCGGTCTCCTGCTGCAGCAGGGGCTTGCGTCGGCGCAGAGCCAGGCGTCGCAATGCCAGTTCGACAATCAGGTGCGCGCCGGGCTCAATCTCGGCGGTCAGACCGCGGATTGCTTCGGCAGCGCCGGCCTCGACGCCTCCGGCACCGCGCTGCTCGATCCAGTCACCCGGCAGATCACGAGTCAGAACAGCGTCTTCCCCTTCAACTTCCAGGGCCAACCCTTCCAGGCGAGCCTGACGCTTTCGCTTCCGATCTTCACCGGTTTCGGGCGTAATCTGCACGTCGCGCAGGCGCGGGCGCAGCAGCAGGACGCGGAAGAGAACGTGCGAGCGCAGTCGCTCGCGGTGCGCTCCGGCGTGCACGCGCGCTGGCTCGGCGTGCAGACCGCGTACAAGGCGATCGCGGTGCAGAGCACCGAGCGCGACGCCGCGCGGGAGCAGGTGCGCCTGGCGGAGGAGCGCTACCGGCTCGGCAGCGGCACGTCGCTCGAGGTGGCGGACGCGCAGAACGCGGTGCAGCAGGCCGAAGGCGATTACGTGAACGCCGTCTACGATTACCACAAGGCCGTCGCCGCGCTCGAAGCCGCGGTCGGCCGTCCCCTTCGCCAGTAGAGGAACGACATGTCGCGTGGGATGAAGATCGGGATCGGACTCGTCGTCATCGTGGCGGGCTTCGTGGGGTTCGGCTACGCGCGGGCGCAGAAGAAGAAGAACGCCGGCACCGAGGTGCGGATCGAGAAGGTCGGCCGGCGCGATCTCGTCGCCGCGGTCACCGCGAGCGGCAAGATCCAGCCGGAGACGAAGGTGGACATCAGCGCCGACATCACCGGCCGGATCCTCAAGCTCGGCGTGAAGGAGGGCGACGTCGTCACCAAGGGGCAGTTCCTGGTGCAGATCGACCCCGCCCAATACGAAGCGGCGGTGGCGCAGGCCCAGGGTCTCGTCGCCTCCAACGAAGCGACGCTGCTCCAGGTGAAGGCGACGCGGGATCAGGCGGAGCGCGCGCTCACCCGCTCGCGCGAGCTCGCCAAGCGCGGCGCGGACCTCATCGCGCCCGAGGCGGTGGAGCAGTCACAGACGTCGTATGACGTCGCCCTGGCCAACTACAACGCGACCAAGGCGCAGCTGGATCAGGCGCGCGCCAGTCTCCAGCAGGCGCGCGACAATCTCTCGAAGACCCATCTGGTCTCCCCGATCAACGGCCGGGTCACCCGGCTGCCGGTCGAGGTCGGCGAGGTCGCGGTGCCGAGCACCTTCTCGAAGGAGAACGGCCTGCTGATGACGATCGCCGACCTGTCGGTGATCCTGGCCAAGGTGCAGGTGGACGAGACCGACATCGTCCGGCTCAGCAAGGGCGACTCGGTCCAGGTGGCGATCGACGCCTTCCCCGACACCACGTTCCTGGGGCACGTGACGAAGATCAGCCACAGCGCCACGCTCCCGACCGCGGCGACCTCGCAGAACGGGCAGTCGAGCGACCGCGCGGTGGACTTCGACGTCGAGATCACCCTGGCCCGGCCGCCGGCCGACATCCGGCCCGACCTGAGCTGCACCGCGCGCGTCGTCACCGCGACCCGGGCCCGCACGCTCAGCATCCCGATCATCGCGCTCACCGTGCGGGACAACCAGCCGGTGCCGAGCGAAGCCAAGCCGGACGACGATCAGCCGCAGCCGTCCTCGCGGCGCGACACGGTGCACTTCGCCAAGAAGGAAGCCGAGGGCGTCTTCGTGGTGCGGAACGGCATCGCGAGCTTCCGGCCGGTCAAGGTGGGCGTGGCGGGCGACGAGTACTTCGAGGTGCTCGACGGCCTGCGCGAGGGCGAGGAGATCGTCGCCGGCACCTACCAGGCGATCCGGGATCTGAAAGACGGCGCGCACGTGCACGCCGCACCGGCGCCCGGGGCGGGCAACGGCTCGAAGGAGGCGAAGGCATCATGAGCGACGGCATCATCCGGATCCGCGACCTGGCCCGCCGCTACGTGATGGGCCAGGAGACGGTGCAGGCGCTCCGCGGCGTGTCGCTCGAGATCCGGCGCAACGAGTACGTGGCGATCATGGGCCCGTCGGGCTCGGGCAAGAGCACCATGATGAACGTGCTCGGCTGCCTCGACACGCCCACCTCGGGCGAGTACTGGCTCAACGGGCACGAAGTCTCCCGCTTGAGCGACGACGCGCTGGCGCGGGTGCGCAACAAGGAGATCGGCTTCGTCTTCCAGACCTTCAACCTGCTGCCCCGCGCCTCGGCGCTCAGCAACGTGGAGCTGCCGCTGGTGTACGCCGGCATGCGGACCAGGGAGCGGCGGGAGCGCGCCGCGGCCGCGCTCGAGCGCGTCGGCCTGGCCAACCGGATGGATCACCGGCCCAACGAGCTGTCGGGTGGCCAGCGGCAGCGGGTGGCGATCGCGCGGGCGCTGGTGAACCAGCCCTCCATCCTCCTGGCCGATGAGCCGACCGGCAACCTGGACAGCGTCACCAGCGAGGAGATCATGCGCACCTTCGCCGAGCTGCACGGGCAGGGGCAGACGGTGGTGATGGTGACGCACGAGCCCGACATCGCGGCGCACGCGGCGCGCGTGGTGGTGCTGCGCGACGGCCGGGTCGAGAGCGACCGGTCGACCGAGCGGGCCGCGGCGTAGCCGCGCCGGGAGAGCGCCACCATGCGATTCATCGAGGCGATCCGGCTGGCGCTGACCCAGATCCGCGCGCAGCTCCTCAAGAGCTTCTTCACGCTGCTCGGCGTCACCATCAGCGTGACCTTTCTCATCGCGCTGGTTTCGATCGTCGAAGGGATGAGCGCGTACGTCGAGGACGCGTTCGCCGGGAAGTTCCTCGGCGTGAACACCTTCAACGTGCGCCGCTTTCCCGACTTCAACGTGGGCAACGTGACCGAGGCCGAGTGGCGCTCGTGGCAGCGCCGGCCCAAGATCCGGATCGACGACGGCTACGCCATTCGCGACGCGCTGCCCCCGGGCACCCGCTGGGCGTTGCACGACATCAATTGGCTTACGCCGAGCACGCGCTACGTCAACGGCGGCGGCCAGGTACTCGCCAACGCCGTCACCACCCAGTACTTCAAGATCAAGAATCTCACGGTCACGTCGGGCCGCATCTTCACCGAGCAGGAGGACCAGCTCGGCATTCCGGTGCTGGTGATCGGCACCGACGTGGTGAAGGACTTCTTCCCCGGCGTCGATCCGCTCGGCAAGGAGATGCGGATCGAAGGGCTGCCGTTCCGGGTGATCGGCGTGCTGGAGCGGCAGGGCTCGGCGCTCGGGATGGCGCTGGACCGCCAGGTGATCGGCCCGTTCAACTCGCCGATGAGCCGGTTTACCCGGGCGCGGGTCAACCTCTACGGCGTGGTGATTCAAGCGCCCTCGGAGGCGGCGGGACCGGACGTGCAGGAGGCGGTGCGCGCCGTGATGCGGTCGCGGCACAAGCTCCGCCCCGGCCAGGCCGACGACTTCGTGCTGGAGACGTCGCAGTCGGCGCTCTCGGCGTGGGAGAAGATCAAGCGCTACCTGGTGCTCGCGGGCATCGTGCTGCCGGCAATCGGCCTCGTGGTCGGCTCCATCGTCATCATGAACATCATGCTCGTCGCCGTCGCGGAGCGGACCCGGGAGATCGGGATCCGCAAATCGCTCGGCGCGCGGCGGCGCGACATCATGGCGCAGTTCCTGGTCGAGGCGGCGACGCTCAGCACGCTCGGCGCCGCGATCGGCGTCGGCCTCGGCATCGCGGCGGCGCACATCATCAAGGCGGTGACGCCGCTCCCGACGGCGGTCGCGCCGTGGTCGGTCGCGGTCGCCGTGATCATCGGCGCCGGCGTCGGCATCGTGGCCGGCTTCTACCCCGCGAGCCGCGCATCGCGGCTCGATCCGATCGTCGCCCTGAGGGCCGAGACATGACGCTGGGCAGCCGACTGCACGCGCTGGTGGAAGGCGTGGCGATCGCGCTGGACGCGATCCGCGCCAACAAGGTCCGCGCCGGCCTCACCATTCTGGGCATCGCCGTCGGCGTATTCGTGGTGACCGCGATGTCCGCGGCGGTGCACGGGATCACCGCCGGCGTGGAGCACAGCATCGCCGCCGCCGGGCCGACGACGTTCTTCGTCACCAAGTGGCCCATCGCGATCAACAACTGCAACGGCTCGGACCAGAGCTGCCCCTGGCGGCGGTTCCCGCCGCTCACGCTGGAGGAGTCGCGCGCCATTGCGCAGCAGCCGGGCATCAAGACGGTCGTCGCCCACCTGAACACGTCGGTGCCGGTCAAGTACCAGGACCAGGAGCTCGGCGGCGTCGGCGTGGACGCCTACACCGCCGGCTGGCCCGAGACCGACGGCAGCGACATCATCATGGGTCGCAGCTTCACCGAAGGTGAGGACGCCGGCGGCTCCCAGGTGGTGCTGGTGAACGAGGCACTCCAGCAGCGCTTCTTTCGCGAGGGCGACGCGATCGGGCGCGAGATCTTCCTGGACGGCAACCGGTTCCGGGTGATCGGCGTCTACCGGCCGGTCGGCAACCTGTTCAATTCCGCCAACAAGCCCGGGATGATCGTCCCGCTCCAGACGGCGCACCGGAAGCTGAACGCGGGCTGGCGCTGGATGGACCTCACGGTGCGGCCGCGCGACGCGGTGCCGCAGGCGGAGGCGATCGACGAGACCATCTCCGCGCTGCGCGGCCACCGGCTGCTCCGGCCGGCGGAGGACAACACCTTCTTCGTGAGCACGCAGGAGAAGGTGATGGAGCTGTATGACAAGATCGTCGGCATGTTCTTCATCGTGATGATCGCGCTGTCGGCGATCGGCCTGATGGTGGGCGGCGTCGGGGTCGTGGCCATCATGATGATCTCGGTCACCGAGCGCACCCGGGAGATCGGCGTGCGCAAGGCGCTCGGCGCGTCGCAGGGGATCATCCTCTGGCAGTTCCTGGTGGAGGCGGTGACGCTGACGCTGATCGGTGCCACGATCGGGCTCGCGATCGGCGCGGGGCTCAGCGCGCTGATCCGGCAGCATACGCCGATCGAGGCGTCCATCCCGCCGTTCGCCATCATCGCGGCGCTCGCCACGAGCTGCATCACCGGCGTCCTCTTCGGCCTCTTTCCCGCCGCCCGCGCGGCCCGCCTCGACCCGGTGGAGGCGCTCCGGTACGAGTAGGCCGCGCCGCCCCTCAGCGGCGGGCGTATCTTTCCCGGATGCCGCTCTCGGAGGCGCTTCGGCTGGCGCTGGATGCGATATGGTCCAGCAAGCTCCGCTCGTTCTTCACGCTCCTCGGCATCATCGTCTCGGTGGCGTTTCTCGTCGTCGTGGTCGCGCTCATCCAGGGAATGAATGCGTACGTGCGCGAGAACCTCACCGGCGCGGTCATCGGCATCAACGCCTTTCAGGTGCGACGCACTCCGATTTCCGTCGGCCTGCTGAGCGACGACGAGGTGCGCGCGATCGCCAAGCGGCCGCTCATCTCCGCCGACGACGCCGCTGCCGTGGCGGCCGCCCTTCCCGGCGCGCGCGCGGTGGCGCTTCAGTCCGGCTGGCCCACACCGGTGAGCGACGTGAGCTACCGCGACCGCCTCGTCGGCGACGTGCCGATCTTCGGCGTCACCCCGCCCTACCAGATCGTGCAGGACTACCGCTTCGCCGCCGGCGACGGGCTCGCCGATCCCGACGTCCGCGAGCGGCGCTACGTCACGGTGCTCGGCTACGAGGTCGCGAGCAAGCTGTTCGACGATCCCGGCGCCGCCGTGGGGAAGCACGTGCGGATCGCCGGCCGCGAGGTGACGGTGAAAGGCGTCGTCGCGGCCAAGGGCCGGGTGCTGGGCCAGTCGTTCGACGGCTTCGCGCTGGTGCCGTTCTCGACCTTCGAGTCGATGTACGGACGGCGGAAGACCACGGTCGTCTCGGTCAAGATGGCGGACGCGGCGGAGGTCGCGCCCGCGATGGACCGCGCGGAGGAGGCGATGCGGGTGGCGCACCGGCTCCGGCCCGGCGAGCCCGACGACTTCACGGTCGACAAGGCCGACGCGCTGGTCGCGTTCTGGCGCGATCTCACCCGGGTGCTCTTCACCGCGATTCCGGCCGTCGTCTGCATCGGCATCGTGGTCGGCGGCATCGTCATCATGAACATCATGCTGATGAGTGTGAACGAGCGTACCCGCGAGATCGGGCTGCGGAAATCGTTGGGCGCCCGCCGGAGCGACATCCGCCGGCAGTTCCTGATCGAGTCCGTCGTGCTCGCCTTTCTCGGCGGCGTCATCGGCGTTGCCGGCGGATGGGCGTTCGCCGGGCTGATGAGCGTCGTGACGCCGCTCCCGGCCCGGATCACGGCGTGGTCGGTGGGCGTGGCGCTGGCGCTCGGTGCGGGCACGGGGATCGTCTTCGGCGTGTATCCGGCGAGCCGTGCGGCCCGGCTCGATCCGATCACCGCGCTGCGGGCGGAGTAGCGTGCGGCTCCGGAGCATCTCCGAGGGCGCGTCGATGGCGGCCGCGTCGCTCCGGACCAACAAGCTCCGCTCGGCGCTCACGATTCTTGGCGTGGTGATCGGCGTGGCGACGGTGATGGCGGTCGCCTCGATCGTGCAGGGGATCCGGTCGCAGATCTTCAATGCGATCGAGGTGGCGGGCCCGCAGGTGTTCTACGTCATCCGCTTCTTCTCCTCGGTGCCGCTCAACCCCGACCGGCTGCCGTACGAGGTGCGCATCCGGCCGATCGTCTCGCCGGAGGACGCGGTCGCGGTGCGCCGGGTGCCGCAGGTGTCGTACGCGGCGCTCTGGGCGCAGGTGAACGTGCGGCTGGAGTACGAGGGCGAGCGGACCCAGATGATGATCGTCTACGCCGCCGATGACCGCTTCATGGAAATCGTCGGCGGCACGCTGCTCAGCGGGCGGCTGTTCACCCGCGGCGAGCAGGCGGCGGGCGACCGCGTCATCGTGCTGGAGAGCGACGTGGCGCGACACCTCTTCGGTCGGGTGGACCCCATCGGCGAGGTGGTACGCGCCAACGGCAAGGCCTTCCGGGTGATCGGCGTCTACCAGCAGCCGGAGAACATCTTCCAGCCGCCGGGCCAGGCGATGGCAGGCGCGATCCCCTACCCGGCGGCGCGGGAGAACCTGCACTACGACGAGACCAACGCCCTGTTCATCGCGGTCAAGGCGCGGACCGGCGTGCCGGTGCCGGAGGCGCGCGATGCCGTCACCGTTGCGCTCCGGCGGGTGCGCAACCTCCGGCCCGGCACGCCGAACACCTTCGACCTGATGACCCAGGACCAGATCCTCGACGTCGTCGGCAAATTCACCACGTACTTCTTCGTCGCGATGGTGGCGCTCTCCAGCGTGGCGCTCCTGGTGGGCGGGATCGGGGTGATGGCGATCATGATGGTGTCGGTCACCGACCGCACCCGCGAAATCGGCCTGCGGAAGGCGTTAGGCGCCACCCGCCGCGAGGTGCTGTGGCAGTTCCTCGTGGAGGCCGCGACCCTCACGCTCGCCGGCGGTCTGCTCGGGATCGTGCTGGGGCTGCTCGCGGGCGAGGCGGTGAAGGCGGTGTTCGGCTTTCACTCGGCGGTGCCGCTCTGGAGCGCCGTGCTGGCGACCGTCGTGAGCATCGGCATCGGGCTTATCTTCGGGCTGGTTCCGGCCAACCGCGCCGCGCGCATGGACCCCGTGGAGGCACTCCGACATGAATAGGGTGGACATCCTGGCGATCGCGGCGCACCGCGATGACGTCGAGCTCACCTGCGCCGGCGCCCTGATCCGCGCCGCCGACCAGGGCCATCGCACCGGCATCCTCGACCTCACCGCCGGCGAGAGCGGCACCCGCGGCAGCGCGGCGGAGCGCGGCGAGGAGGCGGAGCGCGCCGCGACGATCATGGGCGTGAGGGAGCGGCGGAACGCCGGGCTCCCCGACGCCCACCTCGCCAACAGCGAGGCGAACCGCAGGGTGCTGATCGAGCACATCCGGCACTTCGCACCGCGCGTGGTCATCCTCCCCTTCCCCGTGGGCCGCCACCCGGACCACCGCATTGCGTCGGAGCTGGCACGGGACGCCTGCTTTCTCGCCGGACTCGCGCGCTACGATGCGCCCGGCGAACCGCACCGGCCGCACAAGCTGCTGTACGCCCTGGCGTACCGCGAAGACCCGGTGAAGCCGACGTTCGTCGTGAACATCAGCGAGCAGTTCGACCGGAAGCTGGCGGCCGTCCGCTGTTACGGCAGCCAGTTCGACGGTGCCAGGGCCGCGGGTGAGATCTTCCCAACCGGGCAGGACCTCTACTCCCTGGTCGAAACCCAGAACGCGCATTACGGCTCGCTCATCCGCTGCCGCTACGGCGAGCCGTACTTCACCCACGAGACGATGCGGGTGGACGACGTGGTCGCGCTCCCCGTTGAGTCCATGTAATTTTGGGCCCATGAAGCCACCGGTCTATCTCGATCATTCCGCCACCACTCCGGTGCGCGCCGACGTGCTCGAGGCGATGCTGCCCTATCTCCGGGCCGAGGCGTTCGGCAACCCGTCGAGCGCGCACCGCTTCGGCCGCACCGCACGCGCCGGCCTGGAGCAGGCCAAGCGCGAGCTGGCCGGCGCGGTAGGCTGCGAGCCGAACCAGGTCATCTTCACCTCCGGCGGCACCGAGGCGGACAACCTCGGCATCGTCGGGGCGGCGCTCGCGGCCCGCGACCGCGGTGATCCGATGGTCGCGGCGGTGAGCGCCATCGAGCACAAGGCGATTCTCGCCGCCGCACACGCCGTCGTCCACTTCGGCGGGCGAGAGATCATCCTGCCGGTGGACGCCGATGGCCAGCTCGTGCTCGACGCCCTCGAGCAGGCGCTCGCCGAGCGACCCGCGGTGGTGTCGGTGATGTGGGTGAACAACGAGGTCGGCGTGGTGCAGCCGGTCGCCGAAATCGCGGTGCGATGTCGCGCGGCGGGCGCCTGCTTCCACTGCGACGCGGTGCAGGCGTTCGGCAAGGTGCCCGTCTCGGTGAAGGACCTTCCCTGCACGCTCCTCACCATCTCCGGCCACAAGATCGGCGCGCCCAAGGGCATCGGCGCGCTGATCGTCCGCGACCGCAAGGCCGTCGAGGCGATCATCCACGGCGGCGGCCAGCAGTACGGCATCCGGCCGGGCACCGAGAACGTGGCGGGCGCCGTGGCGCTCGGGCGCGCGGCGCAGCTCGCGGCCGAAGAGCAGCCGGCGGAGGCCGCGCGGCTCGAGCGACTCCGCGACGAGCTGGCGGCCGGTCTCCGCGCGGTCGTGAGCGACCTGATGATCACGGCCGAGGGCGGCCGGCGAGCACCGCACATCCTCAACGTCATCGTGCCGGGCGCCGACAGCGAGGCGCTGCTGATGCATCTCGACCTGGCGGGCGTCGCCGTATCGAGCGGCTCCGCCTGCTCCACCGGCGCCATTGAGCCGTCGCACGTGCTCACCGCGATGGGCGTCCCGCGCGACCTGGCGCTGGGCGCGCTGCGGTTCAGCCTGGGGCACGGCAGCACGGCGGCCGACGTCGAGCGCGCCATCGAGGTGTTCGGCAGCGTGGTGGGCAAGGTGCGCGCGCTTGCGGGAGTGCTGGGCCGTGCGTGATCGCGTGCTCGTGGCCATGTCGGGCGGGGTGGACAGCTCGGTCGCGGCGGCGCGGCTGGTCGAGCAGGGCTACGACGTGGTCGGCGCCACGATGAAGCTCTTCTGCTACGGCGACGAGGTGCCCGACCGGCCGTGCTGCTCGCTCGACTCGATCGAGGACGCCCGCGCCGTCGCGCACCGGCTCGGCGTTCCGCACTACGTGCTCAACCTGGAAGACCGGTTCGACCTCCACGTCATCCGGAATTTCGTGAGCGAGTACAGCCGCGGCCGCACGCCGATTCCCTGCGTGCGCTGTAACTCCTTCACCAAGTTCCGCGATCTCCTCGCCCACGCCGATGCGCTCGACTGCCGCTACATCGCCACCGGGCACTATGCCGTGGCGCGCGACGGCCGGCTCTACCGTGGCCGCGACCGGACCAAGGACCAGAGCTATTTCCTGTGGGGCATCGACCGCTCGGTGGTGGCGCGGATGCTCACGCCGGTGGGCGAGATGAGCAAGCCGGAGACGCGCGCGTCGGCCCGCGCGCTGGGCCTGGTGACGGCGGACAAGCCGGAGTCGGTCGAGATCTGCTTCGTGCCGGATGACGACTACGTCGGCGTGCTGGAGCGACACCTTCCCGCCGGCGCGCCGGCGCTCGCCCCCGGCCCGCTGGTGACCACGAGCGGCGAGGTCATCGGTGAGCACGACGGCTTCGCCCGGTTCACCGTCGGCCAGCGGCGCGGGCTCCCGGGGGGCGCGGACGAGCCGCGCTACGTCGTCGCGATCCGGCCCGAGACGCGCGAGGTGATCGTCGGATCGGCGGCGGAGCTGGCCGGGCACGCGGTGCGGCTGGAGGAGCTCAACTGGCTCGCGGCGCCGCTCGCCGAGGGGGACGTCTGCCAGGTGCAGCTTCGCTATCGCGCGCGCGCCGTGCCCGGCACCGTCGTCGCGGTGACGCCGACGACGATCGACCTGACCCTGGCGGAGCCGGTCCGCGCGATCGCCCCCGGGCAGTCCGGCGTGCTCTACGCCGGGGACGAGCAGCTCCTCGGCGGCGGGGTGATCGCCTGAGGCGAACCCGTCCCGGCGGCATGCGTTTTCTCATTCCTTCGTCTCGATGACAACTCAGTCATGTCGCACCCGGCGGTCCGCCGCCGGCACGATCACGCCTGCGCTCCTGCGCGTCCTCGCGTCCCTGCTCGCGGGCATCGTGACCGCGAGCCCCGCGGCGGCGCAGGCTTCGGCGCGCCACGCCATCACCGTCGACGACTTCCTCGCGCTCAAGACCGTCGGCGATCCGCAGCTCTCACCCGACGGCGAGACGGTGGCGTTCACCGTCACCGCGCCATCGCTGGAGGACAACCGGAACGTCTCGCGCATCTGGGTGCTGCCGGCCGCCGGCGGCGACGCAAAGGCGCTGACCAGCGGCGCCGGCAGCGACCGCGCGCCCCGCTGGGCGCCGGACGGAAAGACCGTCGCGTTCATCTCCACCCGTGACGGCACGCCCGAGGTGTACCGCGTCAACCTCTCGGGCGGCGAGCCGAGCAAGCTGACGACGATTCCCTCCGGCGTCTTGGACTTCATGTACGGGCGGGATGGCAAGTCACTCTACGTCGTGGCCGACACGAAGTGGCCCGGCGTGCAGGAGGTGGACCGCCGGAGCGGCGAGTACCCCACCGACGCGAGGATCTGGACCAACCTCTTCTACCGGCACTGGAACGAGTGGCGGGTGGGCACGCGGCAGCACCTCTTCCGGGTGACGCTCCCGGACGGCCGCTCGACCGATCTCACGCCGATCGACCGCGACGTGCCGACGATCGCGTTAGGCGGAGCCGACCTCGCCAGCTCCTCGCTCGGCACCGAGATCGCGACAGTGTACAACAGCGACTCGTCGGTCGCGACGAGCACCAACAACGACATCTTCGTGATGGGCCCCGACGGCGGCGGGCGCCAGCCGATCACCACCAACCCGGCCAACGACCACAGCCCGGCCTACTCGCCCGACAGCCGCTACATCGCGTATCTCGCGACCGAGATTCCCGGCTTCGAGTCGGACCGCCAGCAGATCGTGCTGTACGAGCGCGCCACCGGCCGCCGGCTGCCGATCACGTCGTCCTGGAAGCTGAGCGTCAGCGCGATCACCTGGATGCCGGACAGCCGCTCGCTGATCGCGGAGGTCGAGGACCGGGGCGAGTGCGTGCTCTACGCCGTCGAGGTGCCCACCGGCCGGCTCACCCGGCTGCTCGGCGGCGGCAGCAATACCGCGGTGCAGGTCTCGCCCCGGGGCGACTTCTTCATCTATCTGCATCAGGCCGCGAATCAGCCGCCCGAGATCTACCGCAGCGACGCGAGCGGCCGCGGCGCACGACCGCTCACCCGCGTCAACGCCGCGCTGCTCGCGAAACTCGAGCTCACGCCGGCCGAGCCGTTCGGCTTCGTCGGCGCGGCCGGCGATTCGGTGTTCGGCTGGCTGCTCAAGCCGCCGGGGTTCCGCGCGGGAAAGACGTATCCGTTGGTGTACGTGATCCACGGCGGGCCGCAGGGGGCGTGGCTGGACGAGTGGCATCAGCGCTGGAACTACGCGCTGTTCGCGTCCCGCGGCTACGTCGTCGCCGCCGTGAATTTCCACGGCTCGACCGGCTACGGCCAGAGCTTCACCAACAGCATCTCGCGCAACTGGGGCGGGCTTCCGTACGAGGACCTGATGAAGGGGCTCGACTACCTGGGCGAGCAACCGTTCGTCGACACGACCAGGATCGGCGCGGCCGGCGGCTCCTACGGCGGCTACATGATCTACTGGATGGCGGGGCACACCAACCGCTTCAGGACGCTGGTGGCGCACGACGGCATCTTCAACCCGCTCTCGTTCACCGGCTCGACCGAGGAGCTGTGGTTTCCGACTCACGAGTTCGGCGGCACGCCGCTCGCGCCGGGCGCGCGCGCGCTGATGGAGAAGTGGTCGCCCGCGAACTTCACCGGCAACTGGCAAACGCCGATGCTGGTGGTTCACTCCCAGAACGACTACCGCGTGGACCTCTCGGAGGGGCTCCAGGCGTTCACCGCGCTCAAGCTGCGGGGCGTGCCGGGGAAGTTCCTCTACTTTCCGGACGAGTTTCACTTCGTGGTCAAGCCGCGCAACCGGCGGCTGTGGTGGGGCACGGTGCTCGACTGGCTGGACGAATGGCTCAAGCGTTAGGTTGCACGTGACGACGACCGCCCCGATCCGGAGACCCCGATGCGCCTGATCGTCCGCTGGCTGGTGAACATGGCCGCGCTGTTCGTGGCGGTGAGTCTGCTGCCGGGGCTCCACTTCACCGGAACGATCGCGCAGTTCGCCGCGGTCGCCGCGGTGTTCGGCCTGGTGAACGCGCTGCTCCGACCGATCCTTGCCATCCTGAGCTGCCCGCTCATCGTCCTCACGCTCGGCCTGTTCACCCTGGTACTGAACGGGGCGATGCTGCTCGCCACCGCGTGGCTCTCCGGCCGCTGGCACCTCGGCTTCCGGGTGGACGGCTGGTGGGCCGCGATCCTGGGCGGACTGGTCGTGGGCCTGGTGAGCACCGTGCTCACGCTGTTCGTGGGAGAGCGACGGGAGCGGGCGGAGTGATCCGGCCGTAGATTCCGGGTGTGACCGACCTCCACATCCCCACCGACCGCCTGGCTCCGCCCGACTTCCGGCAGCCCACGCTCTACCTCAACCGCGAGCTGTCGTGGCTCGAGTTCAACCGCCGCGTGCTGCACGAGGCGGTGGACCGCCGGACGCCGCTGCTGGAACGGGTGAAGTTTCTCGGCATCTTCGCCAGCAACCTCGACGAGTTCTTCCAGGTGCGCGTCGCCGGGCTCAAGCGACAGGTGGCGGTGGGCTACACCGAGCGCACGGCCGACGGCATGACGGCGGAGGAGCAGCTCCGTCAGATCGCCGCGGCGGTTCGCGAGCTCCAGCGGGTGCAGTACGAGACGCTGCAGGACGATGTCCTCCCGGCGCTGGAGCAGCGGGGTGTCCGGATCGCGCTCGGCACCCAGGACCTCGGGCGCGAGGAGCGGGCCCACCTCGACCGCTACTTCGAGACCAACGTCTTCCCCGTGCTCACGCCGCTCGCGGTGGATCCCGGTCATCCGTTTCCCTACATCTCGAACCTGAGTCTCTCGCTCGCGGTGGTGCTGCGGGGCGCCGACGGCGAGGAGCGCTTCGCGCGGGTGAAGGTGCCGAAGATCCTGCCGCGGTGGGTGCCGCTGCTGGCGCCCAACTCGTTCGTGCCGCTGGAAGAGGTGATCGGCGCCAATCTCGAGGCGCTCTTCCCCGGTATCGAGATCCTCGGCTGGCACACCTTCCGGATCACCCGCAACACCGATCTTCAGATCGATGCCGATGAGGACTCGGAAGACCTGCTCAGTCTGATCCAGGAAGAGGTGCGCAACCGCCGCTTTGCCGAGGTGGTCCGCCTGGAGGTGAGCGCGTCGATGCCGACGGCGCTACGCCAGCTGCTGCTCGCCGAGTTCAGCGACGAGCAGGAGGCGCCGGCGCGGCCGCTCACGCCGGATGACCTCTATGCCGTGAACGGTCTCCAGGACACCGCCGACCTGCTCACGCTCTCGGCGCTCGATCTCCCGGAGCTCAAGGACCCGCCCTTCTACCCGGCCACGTCGCCGCGGCTCCTCAACCGCAACATCTTCGACGCGATCCGCGAAGGCGACATCCTGGTGCATCACCCGTACGACAGCTTCTCGACCTCGGTCGAGCGCTTCATGCAGACGGCGGCGGACGATCCGGACGTGCTCGCGATCAAGCTCACGCTCTACCGCACCGGCGGCGACGCTGCACTCGCGCGGATCCTGGCGCATGCCGCCGAGCGGGGGAAGCAGGTGGCGGTGCTGATCGAGCTGCAGGCCCGGTTCGACGAGGAGAGCAACATCATCTGGGCCCAGCGGCTGGAAGACGTCGGCGTGCACGTGAGCTACGGCGTGCCCGGGCTCAAGACCCACGCGAAGGTCTGCCTGGTGGTGCGGCGCGAGGGCGACACCATCCGGCGCTACGTGCACGTCGGCACCGGCAACTACAACCCGAAGACGGCGCGGGGCTACACCGACTTCGGCCTGTTCACCGTCAACGCCGATCTCGGCGCCGATCTCACCGACCTCTTCAATGTGCTCACCGGTTTCGCCCAGCCGGCGGGGTATCGGCGGCTCCTCGTGGCACCGCGGTTCATGCGCGAGGCGTTCCTCCAGATGATCCGGCGGGAGATCCAGCACGTCCGGGCCGGCGGCACCGGCCGCATTCTCGCCAAGATGAACGCGCTGGTGGACCCCGATCTCATCGCCGCCCTGTACGAGGCGTCGGAAGCCGGCGTGCAGATCGATCTCATCGTGCGCGGCGTCTGCTGTCTCCGCCCCGGACTTGCCGGCATCAGCGAGAACATCCGCGTCATCAGCATCGTGGGCCGGTTTCTGGAGCACTCGCGCGCGTTCTACTTCCTCAACGGCGGGAAGGAGGAGGTGTACATCGGCAGCGCCGACTGGATGCCGCGCAACTTCGAGCGGCGCATCGAGGCGGTGGCGCCGATCCTCGACCCGGCGCACCGCACTGCGCTCCGCGGTCTGCTGGAGCTGATGTGGGACGACAACCGGCAGGGCTGGGAGCTTCGATCCGACGGGAGCTACGTGCAGCGGCAGCCGCCCGCGCCGGAGCTGGAGCGGGCGACGCAGCGAATCCTGATCGAGCACAGCAAGGCGGCGATGGTCGCCCCGCTCGCCTGACGGCTCCGAGCCGCGGCGCCGCGATCAGCTGCGGCGCTGCGCTCCCGCGACGATCAGCACCAGTCCCACGACCAGCGCGGCGCCGCCGGCCCAGGCCGGCACCGCCTTCTGCTCCGACACCGTCGCTTCGATCGAGCCGACCTTGAGCACGTCGTGCTTCGAGGTGTAGCTCAGGCCTCGCACCAGCACGAACCCGCCGAGCAGCGCCAGCACGATGCCGATCAGAACCAGCGGTCGCATGGGAATCTCCGGTAAGGTCGGCCCGAATCGGGGCCAGTGGCCTCGCTAGTACTTGAGCCCGGCGGACTCGGCGAACTGCTTGAGCAGCGCTTCCTGGTCCGGCGTGAGCTTGTCGGGCAGCGTGACCTGAATCTCGACGAGCTGATCGCCCTTCCGGCCGCCCTTCTCCAGCCCCTGCCCCTTGATCCGGAACTTGCGACCGGGCTGGGTGCCCGCTGGAATGCGCAGCACGACCTTCTTGCCGTCCAGCGTCCGCACCCGGATGCGGGTGCCGAGTACTGCCTGCGCGAGGTTGACCGGCACTTCGCAGATCAGATCGAGACCGTCGCGGCGGAAGAAGCGGTCGGCCTGCACCTGGAAGGTGATGACCAGGTCACCCGAGGGTGCGCCGGGGCGGCCGGGTTGCCCCTGTCCGCGAAGCCGCACCTTGCTGCCGCTCTCGGTCGCGGGTGGCACGGTGATCATGATCGTCCGCTCGGTGCGCACCTCGCCGGCGCCGTGACAGGTGGAACACGGCTGCGACGGGATCTTGCCGCGGCCCCGGCACATCGGGCACGGGCGATTCACCGCAAATCCACCCTGGCCGAACGAGATCGTGCCGCGGCCGTTGCACTCGGGACAGGTCGTGAGCGTGGCACCCGGCGCGGCGCCGCTTCCATGACAGGTGGCGCACGGCTCATTCATCGGCAGCGTGACGGGAATCCTTCCGCCGAGCATCGCGGTGCGGAACGGCACCTCGACCAGCGCCTCCAGCGTCTCGCCGTGCGCCTCCTCGCGGCGCCCGCGGCCGAAGATCGACGAGAAGATGTCGCCCAGGCCGCCAAGGTCGCCGAAGTCCACGTTCTCGGTGGTGAAGCCGCCCGCGGGTCCGCCGCGCGCACCGGCGCCGGCGCCGGGGCGGCGCGCCGCCGCGTCGAACGCGCCGAGGCGGCGCATCTGGTCGTACTGCTTCCGCTTGTCGGCGTCCGAGAGAGTGGTATGCGCTTCGGAAATCTCCTTGAAGCGCTCGGCCGCCGTCGGGTTGTTGGGATTCGCATCGGGGTGATACTGCTTGGCCAGCCGGCGATACGCCTTCTTGATCTCCTCCTGGCTCGCCGAATCCGACACGCCGAGCACCTGGTAGAAATCGCGCGCGGCCACGGTCAGGCCGCGCCCTGCGAAGAGTAGACCTGAACCCGCGCGGGCCGCACCAGCACGCCCTTGACCCGATAGCCGCTCTGAAAAGTGGCGGCGACGGTGTGGTCCATCGACGGATCCGGCGGTACCGCTATGGATACCGCCTCCTGCGACGCGGGATCGAACGGCTTGCCGGTCGGCTCGATCCGCTCGACGCCGGCGCCCTCCAGCTCCTTCCACAGCTTGCGATCCACCGCCGTGAGCGCCTCCCGCAGCGCCGGCAGCGGAGTCGTCTGATCGCTCGCGACCATGCGATCGAGATCGTCGAGCACGTCGAGCAGCCGACCGACGAGGGTGGCCTGCGCCCGGTCGCTCAGTTCGCTCTTTTCGCGGGCGACGCGCTTGCGATAGTTGTCGAACTCCGCCGCGAGCCGGAGGTGCCGGTCCCTGAGATCGGCCAGCTCCGCGACCGCGCCGCCGGTGAAGTTGGGCTGCGTGCTCGGCTCGCGCGACGACGGCTCGGCGCTCATGTCGGCCGACGCGAGGTCGGCGCCGTCGGCCGCACGCCCGCGCACCGCCGCAGGCTCGATCTCGCCACCGGCGGTATGGAGGTTGTCGTCACCGTTCTCCACGTCGCCACTAAATCCGCGCTTTTCCATCACTTCCATCCATCGCGTTCAAGGTGCGCGAAAGATAACCGAGGCGGCGTGCGGTCAAACGCGTCAGCTGCATCAGGCTCCGCCGATGATCCGCTGCCAGAGCCGGAACAGCGTCGTCTGCACCGCCCGCGCCCGGATCTCCGCTCGGGTATTGAAGAGCTGCACCCGCCGAGCGACCGTTTCGCCCCGATCGTACACCGCCAGCCAGACGGTGCCGACCGGCTTCTCCGCGCTCCCGCCGCTCGGGCCCGCGATGCCGGTGATGCCGACCGCCAGATCGGCGCCGAGCCGCTGCGCCACGCCCACGGCCATCGCGCGCGCGACCGGTTCGCTCACGGCGCCGTGCTCCGCGATGAGTGCCGGCGCCACGCCGGCCAACTCGCTCTTGGCCGCGTCGGCATAGGTGACGACGCCGCCGAGGAAGACGTCCGAGCTCCCCGGCACGTCGGTGAGCCGCGCGCCGAACAGTCCGCCGGTGCACGACTCCGCCGCGGCGATCGTGAGCTGGCGGCGGCGCGCCTCCGCCAGCACGACTTCAGCGAGCGTGGTGTCGCCCTCGGCGTACGCGTGCGCACCGGCGCGCTCGCGCAGTGCGGCGGCGGCGGCGGCGAGCCGCGCGTCCGCGTCCTCGGGCACGAGGTTCCATGCCGTCACCCTGAGATCCACACCGTCCAGCCCCGGCAGATACGCGAGCGACAGCGGCGCGATCCGATCGTCGATGTCGCCGAGCCGCTCGGCCAGCGTGCTTTCCGGAACCGCCGTCGTGCGCACGGTGCGGCTGCGAATCACGCCGGCACCGGCCGCGCGCTCCAGCAGCCGCGGCACCACTTCGTGCTCCAGCAGCATGCGCATCTCGACCGGCACGCCGGGCAGCATGATGACCAGCCCGGGCGCGCCCTCGAGCCAGAGCCCCGGCGCGGTGCCCCACCGGTTCGGCAGCACGGTCGCGCCGCGGGGCACCTCCGCCTGGCTGCGGTTGCTCGCCACCGGCGCCCGGTTCAGCCGGCGAAAGCGGTCGAGGAGCGAGGCCCAGATCGTCTCGTCGAACTCGAGCGGCGCGTCGTAGAGATCGGCGAGCACTTTCTTGGAGATGTCGTCCCGCGTCGGGCCGAGGCCGCCGGTGGTGAGCACGGCGCCGGTGCGCGCGAGCGCCGCGGTGACGGCGTCGCGGATCGCCCCGCCGTCGTCCGGCACCGAGGTGCGCCGGACGATGCGCACGCCCACGACCCCGAGCGCCCGGGCGATCTCGGCGCCGTTGGTGTCCACCGTGAAGCCGAGCAGCAGCTCGGTGCCGATCGTCACCAGCTCGATGTTCATGGGGCGGATCGCTCGGCGCGCGCGACTCAGTGCCGCGGGTACGGATGGCGGTCGGTGAACAGCGCCCGGTTGCGATAGATGTAGAGCACGAACGAGTACACCGTCAGCAGCGCGGCGACGGCGAGGGTCACGGCGACGAAGCCGCCGTGGAACTGGTTCCAATAGTAGGCATAGCGGTTGTGCTCCCAGCCTAACGGCTTGCGCGCGTCGCGGAACGCGAACCACGCGATGGTCGCGCCGATGAAGACGTTCTGGATGACGGTCTTGAGCTTCCCCGCCCCGCCCGCCGGGATCACGACGCCCTTGCGCCTGGCCCAGAAGCGGAACGCCGTCATCGCGACTTCGCGGCCGACCAGCAGGAGACAGACCCAGAACGGTACGCTGCCCCAGAGCGGGATGGCGTAGTCGTGCTGGCGGGTGCTGGAGATCCAGTAGATCGGGATCAGCGTGGCGAAGAGGAGCAGCTTGTCGGCGATGGGGTCGAGCAGCTTGCCGAGGTCGGTGACCTGGTTGCTGCGGCGGGCGTACCAGCCGTCGAAGAGGTCGCTGATCGCCGCGATGAGGAAGACGACGAACGCGATCAGCTTGGGCCAGTACCCTTCGATGAACGGCAGCAGCGCGATGACCGGCGTGAAGCAGATCCGGACGATCGTGATGATGTTGGGCACGGTCCACATCGCCGTGCCTCAGCCCAGCGTCTTGACGACCAGCTTGCTGATGGCCTTCAACGTGTCGAAGACGCCGTCGCCGTTGAGCGCCACGGCCTCGAAGTACGGCGCGCGCTCGATCCACTGTCCGTCCGCCACGTCCACCAGCTTCTCGTCCGGCCGGTTGGGATCGACCGTCACCCGCTGCCGGGCCGGGTCTTCCACCGGCCACCCCGGGTTGAGGGCCGACTGGAGCTCGCTGATGGGTGAGGCGTCGGGGAGGTCGCGCTTGTTGTACTGGATGGCGAACGGAATCCGGGTGAGATCATAGCCGTGCTGCGCCATGTTCTCGTAGAGGTTCTGCATCGCCTCGATGTTCGCGTCCATCCGGTTGAGCTGGCTGTCGGCCACGAAGACGACGCCGTCCACACCCTTGAGGATCAGCTTGCGTGAGGCGTTGTAGTAGACCTGTCCCGGCACGGTGTAGAGGTGGAACTTCACCTTGAAGCCGCGGATGGTGCCGAGATCGACCGGGAGGAAGTCGAAGAAGAGCGTGCGCTCGGTCTCGGTGGCGAGCGAGATCATCTTGCCGCGCGAGTTCGGCGCCACCTTGTTGTAGACGTACTCCAGATTCGTCGTCTTGCCGCCGAGACCGGGGCCGTAGTAGACGAGCTTGCAGTTGATCTCGCGCGACGCGTAGTTGATCATTGACATACTGCGGCGATCTCCTCAGGCCCCGAACAGTTTGTCAATCTCGTCCTCGGCGTCCCCAAGAAAGCCGGTCTCGACCTGCGGGCCCGTCGCGCCGGCCCGGTCGAACATCGTCGTGAACACCCGATTCAGCTCCCGCACCGCGTTGCGCACCCGCAGCTTCACCAGCCCGAGGGTGGTGCGGCTGTCGAAGAGCACGACCAGGATCACCCGCCGCGCGATGTCGGCGAGATACATCGACTCCTTCTCACCCTGATGGAACAGCGCTCCGAACTCCGGCTCCCCGAGCATGCGGGCGAGCTGGTCGTTGGCGCTGAAGTCGGCGGCGGTGAGCGTGGCGAAGGCATCGCGGTCGAAGTGCGGCGGCTCGCCGACGGTGGAGACGAGTTGCCCGGTACGGTCGACGATGAGTGCCGTGCGCGCGCCCGACTCGCGGAGGAAGTCGGCCAGGATGCGCTGGATCGCCTGCGCGTCTTCCTCACGGAACGACCAGCTGGACGCGCCGCTCACCGCGCGGTGCCCGCGCCGAGGGCGCTCTCCATCCGGCGCAGGATGCTCTCCGCGCGGCGCCGCAGCATTGGCTGGCGCTCCCAGGCCAGGTAGTCTCGCAGCAGGCGCACGGTTTCGATCTCCTCGTGTCCCGCGAGGAATCCCAGCGCGGCGAGCCGCCGGAGCGGCCGGCCGCTGAAGAGATCGCGCCGGTGGGTGCCGATCCGCCGCTGCGCCAGCATCCACCCCGCCGTCAGGCCGAGCACGGCGCCGCCGCCGAACACCCACGCACGCCGCGCCATCAGCCGATCTCCTGCCGCGCCGAGAGCGCGTGCTGGAGCGTCACGCCGTCCACGTACTCGAGGTCGCCACCCACCGGAAGCCCGCGCGCGAGCCGGGTGACCCGGAGTCCGCGGCCGGCCAGGAGCTGCTGGATGTACGTCGCCGTCACCTCGCCCTCCATGGACGGATTGGTCGCGAGGATCACCTCGCGGACGCCGCCGCGGTCCACCCGCTCGAGCAGCGGCGCGATCCGGAGCGACTCCGGGCCGACGCCGTCAAGCGGCGAGAGCCGCCCGCCGAGCACGTGATAGCGTCCGCGGAACTCCGTTGCGCGGTCCACGACGCTCACCGCCGACGGCTCCTCGACGACACACAGCACTGCCGGGTCCCGCCGCGGATCGCGGCAGATCGCGCAGGGCTGCTCTTCCGTGAGATTGCCGCACTCGGTGCAGGCCCGCACCCGCTCGCTCACGCCCGTCAGGGCCGCCGCGAGCCGGCCGACCTGCTCCGCCGGTTGCTGGAGCAGATGAAAGGTGAGGCGCTGGGCCGTCTTCCGCCCGATACCGGGCAGCCGCGCGAGCTCGGTGATCAGCTCCTCGATGGCGCTCACCGACTGCTACGGGTTGGCAAAGGGAAGCGGCTGGACCTTCCGCATCTCGGCCTGGAGCATCTCCGCCGCCCGTCGCTGCGCCTCCGCCACCGCCGAGAGCACGAGATCGGAAAGCAGCTCGGCGTCCCGACCTTCGAATGCCGAGGGATCAACCGTGATGCCGCGAACCGTGCCGCTGCCGTCCGCCGTCACCCGCACGAGCCCGGCACCCGCGGATGTTTCGATCGTCCGCCCGGCCAGCTCGCTCTGTAGCTGCTGAAGCCGTCCCTGGACCTGCTGACCCAACTGGAACAGCTGCTGGAGATCTGCCATGTGTACCGAAGAATCCTGCCGTTTCGCGGCAAAGTAGAGATGCGGGGCCGGCCGGGCAAGCGCCCAGCCTCAATCGACGATCTCCAAATCTAACTCGTCAGCGACCGCGTCGAGCGCCGCGTCGCGGGAGCGGAGGCCCTGGAGCCGATCGGCCCGCAGCCCGCCTTCCGTGAGCCGCGCCGGCCGCTCCGGTGCCGGCCCCGCGGCCTCCCGCCCGAAGGCGACCTTCACCGGCCGGCCGGTGAGCCGCGAGAGCAGTGCTGCAAGCCGCTCCTTCTGCTTCTCGAGCGTCATCCGGTGCGGGCCGGCGGCCTCGTCGGGCACGGCGAGCGTGACGGTGCCGCCACCCACGTCGGCGACGCTCGATGCCTCGAGCGCCGTCGCGAGAAAGCCGCTCTCCGCCCTTGCCGCGGCGACGACATCACTCCACCCGTCGCGCAGCGCTTCGGCGCTGAGCGCGATAGGCTCCGGGACCGAGGCGGCGGATGCCGGCGGCGGGTCGCCGGTGTCGCCGTCCGCGCGTTCGACCGGCGGCCGTGGTGACGAGGGCGTCGCCGCCGACGCGCTGCGCGACGGGTGGAGTGATGTCGTCGCCGCGGCAAGGGCGGAGAGCGGCTTTCT
>JAICWE010000017.1 GCA_025934955.1 Gemmatimonadales bacterium
GACGCCCGGCCGCCGGGCGGCGTCGTGGCGGCGTGGGAGTGAGCGGGCCGGGGCTGATCGAGACGGTGCGGGTGCGGGGCGGCGTCGCGCCGCTCTGGCCGCTGCACCTCCGCCGCCTGTGCGAAAGCTGCGCGGCACTCGGCATTGCGATGCCCGACGTCGAGCCGCCGAGCGGCGGGGACGACCGGGTGCATCGGCTGGAAGTGGTCGCGGCGGGCGCCTCCGTGAACGTGGCCGTGAGCGAGCGAGCGGTCGGGGCGACGACGCCGGTGCGGCTCATCACCGCGTCGGTGCGGCACCGCCCCTATCCGTGGAAGACGACCGAGCGCGCGCCCTTCGACGCGGCGCGCGCCGAGGCCGCGGCCGCCGGTGCCGACGACGCGCTGCTCCTGACGGAGGACGGGCTCGTCGCCGAGTGCGGCATCTGGAGTCTGCTCTGGTGGGAGGGCGAGCGGCTGTGCGGGCCGGCGCTCGAGATCGGCGTGCTGAGCGGCGTCGGCCGCGCGCGGCTGGCGGCGCTCGCGGGCGGGATCGTGCCGCGGGCCGTGGGGCGTGACGCCCTCGGGGGCCGTTCGCTGCTGGTGGTGAACGCGGCGCGGGGGGTCGTGCCGGTCGCCGCGCTCGACGGTGCGGCGGTGCCGTCGTCGCCCGCAACCGAGCGTGTGGCGGAACATTTCTGGCCTTGACCACCGGGCGCCGGCCGGTATTTTTCGCTGCTCGCGACGGGCGGAGAAGTCTACCGCGGTGGTTGTAGCTCAATCGGTTAGAGCGCCGGACTGTGGCTCCGGAGGTTGCGGGTTCAAGTCCCGTCAGCCACCCTCAGAGTGGGCTCGTTGTGGCTTCGATGTGGCTTTGAGGGAGGATAGGTCCGTAGCTCAATTGGTAGAGCACCGGTCTCCAAAACCGGGGGTTGCAGGTTCGATTCCTGCCGGGCCTGTAGCAGGTGGTGGTGGCGGCGGGTAATGGTGTGTAATAAAGGAAGGGCGGGACCGGCGCGGCGCTATCGTCTAGGGGACTAGGACGGGGCCCTCTCAAGGCCCAAACACGGGTTCGAATCCCGTTAGCGCTATGGAAAAGTTGAAGGAGCTCCGACGGGTCCGGCCCCATCGTCTATCGGTCAGGACATCTCCCTTTCAAGGAGAAAAGACGGGTTCGATTCCCGTTGGGGCTATCGGTAGCAGCACCAGGATACGCGCCGCTAGCTCAATTGGCAGAGCAAGTGACTCTTAATCACTAGGTTGTAGGTTCGATTCCTACGCGGCGCACTGCAGACTGGATGACGTATCGTAGCGCGAACCGGCCCTGGAGAAATCCGGGGCCGGTTTGCGTTGCACCCACCGGTGAATGCAGTCGCTACGCGCCTCATCGGTCCAGGTAGGCCCCATAGTGCTTCCCGGCGCATTCGGGGCAGAAGGTATGCGAGAACAGCGCCTCGGAGTGGTCGGTGATGTACACCTCGACCGGTTGCCATCCCGTGTCGCCGCGGATCCGCTTGCAGAACCCGCAGATCGGCAGCAGCCCGCGGAGCATGCGCAACTTGCGCTCCCGGTCGACCAGGCGCCAGACAAGACTGGCGAAGGCGACCGACACCACGGCGTTGACGACCGTGTCCTCCACCGTGAGCCGGCGATCCCACGGGATTCCCCAGAGCGCGATGACGGCCAGGCGGAGAGGCGGCCAGAGAACGGCAAGACCGATGCTCCACCAGCGCGCCCCGCTCCATGCCGCCATTCCGATCGGAATGAAATAGAAGAGGATGGCCGAGGGGATGAACGGGCCGGTGAGGTAGTCGCCGACGACGACGAGCAGAAACGCGATGGTCCACTGCCACGGTCGAAACATGGTATCCGGGCGCAGCGAGAACAGCGTCCGGTCACCGAGCAGCGCGGCTGCCAGGAGCTGCCTGCTGATGCGGCGGACACGGGGGACGTGTTCGGGGGGTCGTATGTCGTCAGGCGGCATGTTCGGTTTCGAGCGGCGCCGCGTCCGGTGCGGGCTCCGGGATCGCGATCACGGCCGCAGCAAAATATGCGATGGCACCGGACAGCAGCATGATCGCGCCTCCGAGCTGCTGGTCCGCCAGCGGCGTGAAGCCCCAGGCATTCGCGCTGTGGGTGTAGAGCGGATAGTACGCGGTCCGGGCGAATGCCAACACCCCCCCGAGCACGGCGGCCTGGGTACCGCCCGCGAGCAGGTACAGCGCGCGGGCGGCAGCGGTGCGCAGTGTCGGGAGTGGGCCGCCGCTGTGCATGAGAGGTCGCCAGAAGATGAGGTACGCCGCGACGAACGAGAGGTGTTCGAGGTGGTGGACCGGTTCGCTCGCCAGGGCAAGGTCGTACGCCGCGGGCGCATGCCATAGCCAGAGGACTGCCGTGGACAACGCCAGCGCGGGGAGCGGCCGCGCCATGGTTTCGATCGCTCCTGCGAGGCGTGCCCAGTGCGCGTGCACGATCTCCATGGCGGGAGACAGCAGCGGAGCCGCACCGGCGAGGATCAGCGGCGCCGCCACGAAGATCAGCAGCTCATGCTGCACCATGTGAAGCCAGAACAGTTCATGCGCCAGCGTCCCCAGCGGCGAGCATATCGCCAACGCCGTGATGCCGAGGCCCCCGAGCCACGCGGCGAGATGCCGCCCGCCCGCGCGGCCGGCGCCGCCGCGGCTTCGCAAACGAATCCACGCGACGCCGTAGAGCAGGCCGGCCGCCGCGAGGATGGCCGCGAGCTCCGGCTCCCATCGCCAGGGCCCGAGCAGCAGATCGAGGGGCCGCGCCGACGCGAGCTCATGCAAGGGGCACTCTCGTGCGCCGCCACGCCGGTCCGAGCCGCACCAGCATGTCCACGGTCAGCCACGCGAGCGCGGCGGCGAGCAGCAGGACGAACGGCACGGCCACCCGGGCATAGATCTGCCATTGCGGGAGGTGCACCGCATAACGTCGTGGCACGCTGTGGGCGCCCGCCACGAAGAACATGATCACGAAGCCGGCGGCGCCGACGCCGTAGAGCCACGCCGCGATTCGGGCGCCCCGGCCGCCCGGCACATCGCTGAGTCCCGCGAGCAGGTGGTAGAGGTAGGCCCAGGCGAATGCCGCAGCGCCGAGGATGTAGTAGGTGTGGAAGTGGGCCGGCACCCACATCGTGTTGTGCATCACCTGGTTGATCGGCAGCGTCGCGTCCAGCAGCGCGCCCAGCCCGCCGAATACCCAGCCCCAGAGCCCGAGGACGATCAGGATCGAGGGTACCGCCCAGCGGAGCCCCGATCCGTAGATGAGCGCGAGCGCCCCCACGATGGTGACGATGAACGACGGCAGCCCCACGGCGTAGGAGCCCAATTGCCCCAGGATCTCCAACCCGAGTGGCTGGGCGAAGTCCTGATACAAATGGTGGGAGTAGTTGACCAGCATCAGCACGATGATCAGGTCCCAGGCGAAGACGACCGGCCACGTCGTGCGCCACGGCCGGCCGGTGTAGACCGGCAGCACGGCGTAGACGATTCCGGCGGCCACGTAGATGCTCAGATTCGCCATGGTGTGGCCGAACAGGAGCACGAAGTTCTTGGCGAAGAGCGCGTCCACCGCCGGGACCACTCCCGCGGCCTCCGCAAACAGCGGGACCAGGTAGATGAGGCCCGCCAGCGCCGCGAGAATGCCGTCGATCGCGATGACGGTCGCGATGAGCTCCGCCGGACGCGGGAGGCCCGCTTGCGGGCGGCTCCTCGGTGAAACCAGGTAGCGGAGCGCCAGTGCGCCGCCGAGACCGCCGCAGGCCGCGGTCGTTCCCCGCAACAGCGTCACGCAGACGATGAGTAGCCCAAGCGCCGTGAACAGGTAGCCGCCGTACACCGCGAGCGCCGCCGCCAGCGACCAGGTGCGTCCGTCGAACGGCAGCGGGTGGAGCACCGTCCAGCCCCCGGCGAAGCGGCCGAGCAGCGTCGCGACGACGACCAGGCCCATGCCCGTCATGTACGCCACGAACGCGATCCACAGTGCGCGCGCGCTCAGCCGCACCCATTGACTCACCACCGCGCAGAGCCCGCCGAGCGCGGCGAGCAGGACGGCGCCGACCATGCCCGCGCCATGCAGGGTCATCAGCCGATAAAACCAGTCCGGCGAGATGACGAGAATGCCGGCGTGGTCGAGCCGCATCAGCAGTCCCAGCATGCCCATGGCCAGGAACGTCGCGAAGCCGCCGACGAGATAGCCGATCGCGGCCCGGAGCACGGCTCCGTTGGTCCCGGTGTATGGCGAAGCCGAGGTGGCCATGGCGTCAGTGAACCACGAACGTCGTGCGCATGATATGGTGGAAGATCCCGCAGTACTCGAGGCAGCGCACGGTGTAGGTGCCGGGCCGCTCGAACCGGTAGATCAGCCGGTTGGCGTACCCGGGCATGGCCTGCACCTGCACCAGGAGCACTCCGCTGGAGTCGTAGATGGCGAAGTCGTGGTTCACGTCCTTGGACCGGACCACGAACTCGACCGGAACGCGCGCGGGCACCGTGTTCCGGGACAGTGACCATCCCCACTGCGCACCGAGCACCGAGATCGTCTCGGTCGGTGCTCCGAGTGCGCGCGCGCGGAAGCGGGGATAAGGGTAGGCGTGCAACGACAGCGCGAACACGAGGAGCCCGATTCCGCCGAAGATGACGAGCAGCCGGAGCCGCAGCCGGTTTTCGACGGGCTCGATGACATCGAAGCCGGGCCCGGGGCGGGAGCGGACGAGGACGAATGCCCACGCCGCCGTCCACAGCACTCCCAGCGCGACGAGCACCCAGAGGACGAGTCCTGGTGTCATGCGGTGCTCGGCGCGCCGGTGTGGTTCATCGTCCGGCCGGGGCCTTCGGCAAGCCGAAGACGAGGATCGCGTCTCCCAGTCGATAGCTGAGCTGGAAGTTCCCGCCGCACGCCTCGGCGATGAACTGCTCGCCGTCCAGCTCGAAGCTGATCGGAGTGCTGTTGCAGCCGGCGCCGCCATTGAACTGCCACAGCAGCTTGCCGGTGCGGGAATCATAGGCGTTGAAGTTGCCGTTTCCCTCGCCGGTGAACGTGAGCCCGCCCGCCGTGGACAGCGAGCCGCCCATCATCGGCTGCGGCACCTTGTTCTGCCAGGCCACCTTTCCGGTCTTGAGGTCGATCGCCGAGAAGAGACCGTACTGCTCCTCCCCCGGAATCGCCACGAATGCCGAGCCGAGCCACAGCCGCCCCTTCTCCCACGGCGCGGTGTGGGTGATGTAGTTCATCGGCTGGTGCAGCCCCGCGACGAACGCGTACCCGAGCTTGGGGCTCACCGATATGGGCGACCATTCCGAGCCGCCGTTGGCACCGGGCAGCATCCGAGTGCCCTTCGCGGTCGGCAGCGCGAACATGTTCTCGTGGGGGACGAAGTTCTGGCTCTTCCGCACCAGCTTGCCGGTCGCCGCGTCGACCACGTAGACCCAGCCGGTCTTGCCGGCATGCACGACGACCTTCCTGCCGCCCAGCTCGGTCACGACGGACGGCGAGGTTGCGTCGAGATCCCACACGTCGTGCGGCACGGTCTGGTAGTACCACTTCGTCTTCCCGGTGGTCGCGTCGATGGCGACCATGCCGTCGGTGAAGAGGTTGTCACCGGGTCGGACGCTGCCGTCCAGATCCGGGGACGGGTTGCCCACCGTCGCGAAGATGGTGTTCGACGCCTTGTCGTACGCGGGCGTGGTCCAGACACCGCCGCCGCCGGTCTTCCATGCGTCGGCGTACTTGGCGCTGTCGGCCTTCTCCTTCGCGATGTCGCGGTGCAGGTCGGCCTCTTCGGCCTTCGTCGCCCACGTGCCCCACCAGCCGTTGGTGGCCACCGGGTCTTCGCCCGGCGCCGGAATCGAGTACCAGCGCCAGACCTGCTTGCCGGTCGCCATGGCATACGCCGTGAGATGGCCCCGGATGCCGTACTCACCGCCCGACACGCCGACGATCACGTTGTCACCCACGATCAGGGGGGCCATCGTGATGCTGTAGCCGGACGCCGGGTCGGCGACCGCCACATCCCACTTCGGCTCGCCGGTGGCGGCGTCGAACGCGAGCAGCCGGGCGTCGAGCGTTCCCAGGAAGACGTCGCCGCCGCCGACGGCGACTCCGCGGTTGACCGGCCCGCAACAGGCGATGACTGTGCCGGGTTTGAGCTCCTGCCGCCACAGTTCCTGCTTCGTCCGCAGGTCGTAGGCGATCACGGCTTCGCTGTACGGTGTCGTGACGTACATCTTGCCGTCCACCACGATGGGGGTGGTTTCGAGCGAGCCGAGCTTGCCGGTGCCGGTCTGGAAGATCATCCTCGGCACGAGCCGGCTCACGTTCGCGGTGGTGATGCGCGCGAGCGTGGACCATCGCTGGTTCCAGTCGCTGCCGCCGTATGTCGTCCAGTTGCTCTGCGCCTGCGCGGGTGCCGCGATGAGCGCCGCCGCCGCGAGGGCCGGCCAAAGCTGTTTCATCAGGTCACTCCTCTACAAAGTGTCAGCCGGCGCGGACCGTCCGCTCATGGACGATCCGCGTGCGCAATAGTGGCCCGCGTGGGGGATCCGGCCAATAGCCCGTTCGTACCATCGGCGTCAACACGTATCCCGCCGACGTGCCGGTGCGCCGCTAGTCGATGAGTCCGCGCCGCTGCGCATGGGTCACGGCCTCGAGGCGGTTGTGCGTGCGGAGCTTGCGATTGATGTGGTGGAGGTGGTTGCGGAGCGTCTGCGCGGAGATACCCAGTTTGCGGACGATGGCGGTGGCATTGCTGCCCGCGGCGAAGAGCTTGAGGATGCGGCGCTCCTGATCCGAGAGCGGCTCGACCGGCGCGTGATGGGAGCCCTCGTGGGCCAGCTCGACGAGCTGCCGGGCCGCGCCGAGCATGTGATGGACCAGCTCTTCATTGCGCCGGCGCTGATCGACGTTGCGCGCCAGTCGCGCGAACAGCCGCCGTCCCGAACGCGGATTGTTGAAGATGATCGTGGAGACGTTCACCCAGATCCGGTCGCCGGACCGGGTGCGTGCCTGGAGATCGAAGTTCAGGATCCCGCCGGGGCCGCCATCCCAGCGGCGCGCCGTCGCCTCCGCTCCGCCGGCGATCGCGCTGGTGCCGAGCGCATCGCGGGCATCGAGCACGTCGTCGATCTTGCGCCCGAGCACCTCGCCTGCCGGATGGCCGAACAGCTGCTCCGCGGCCGCGTTCCAGGAGCGGATCTCGCCGTCGTCGGTGACCGTGTAGGCCGCGTCGGCGGTCTGCTCCAGCAGCGCGAACAGCTCCATTTCGAGCATCGTAGACCTCCCGCGTGGGACGCACGCATCCTCGCGTGGTACGAACGCTTCATTGCCGGCCGGGAGCCCGACTCCTAATGATACCTCACGGCAGACGCGAGGACCTGGGAGGCGTGGTGACTACAAGCTGCGGAAGCCCCCGTGCGGGGACGATGGGTCGCGAGGCACCGGCGCCGTGACCCTGGTCGAGCAACTGGCCCGGTTCAGCGTGCGCGCGTCCTACGATGATCTCTCGGACGCCGCGCGCGAGCAGCTCCGGATCCGGCTGCTCGACGGACTGGCCTGCGGGTTCGGCGCGATGGATGCCGAGCCCATGCGGCTGGTGCGTGCGCAGGTCACGGAGTTCGACGCGTCCGGGCCCTGCTCGCTGATCGGCGGCGGCTCGGCGACGCCGGACCGGGCGGCATTCTGCAACTCGGCGCACATCCGCTACCTGGACTTCAACGACAGCTATCTCGCCCGCGGCGAGAGCTCCCAGCCGAGCGACAACCTCGGGCCGGTGCTCGCGGCGGCGGAATACGCCGGTGCGTCGGGACGGGAGTTCCTCGCCGGTTTGGCCCTGGCCTACCAGGTTCAGTGCCGGTTGAGCGATGCCGCTCCGGTGCGCGACGCCGGCTTCGACCACGTCACCCTGGCCGCGTATGCGGCCGCGACCGGGTGCGCCCGTGTACTCGGGCTCGACGCGGCGCAGACGGCGCACGCGATCGCCATCGCGGGCACCGCGTCGAACGCGCTCCGCGTCGCCCGCACCGGCCGGCTGTCGCACTGGACCGGGCTCGCCGGTCCCAATGCCGGCGCCGGCGCCCTGCGCGCGACGTTGCTCGCGCGTCGCGGCATCAGCGGCCCGCTCGAGGTGTTCGAGGGCGAGAAGGGCTTCATGGACGCGATCGCCGGCTACTTCTCGCTGGAGTGGGCGACCGAGGATCTCGAGCGCGTCACCCGTACGGTCCTCAAGCGGTACGACGCCGACATTCATGCGCAGACCGCCCTGGAGGCCCTGCTCACGCTGTGCGCGCGGGAGCGGATCGTGGCCGCCGACGTCGAGCGGGTGGAGCTGGACATTTTCGACGTGGCGTACCGCGTCATCGGCGGCGGTGAAGAGGGCGACAAGACGGCGGTGCGCACGAGGGAGGATGCGGACCAGAGCCTCCCCTACCTGCTGGCCGTCGCGCTGCTGGACGGCGACGTGTCGCCGGCGCAGTTCCTCCCTGCGCGCATTCGCGGCGATGACGTGCAGGGGCTCCTCCGGCGGATCACGGTGCGGCCGGATGAGGAATTTTCGCGCCGGTTCCCGGCGGAGATGCCGTGTCGGGTGCGGGTGTACCTCCGCGATGGACGCGGACCCAGCCTCGAGCTCGCGGACTATCCCGGCTTCCGCGTCGGTGGCCAGACGTGGGACCTCGCGTGCGAGAAATTCGACCGACTCGCCGCGCCGAACATGGAAGTCGCGCTGCGCGACCGCATCATCGCCGCGGTCGCGACGCTCGAGCGCACCGGTGTGGCCGACCTGATGCACCTGCTCGACGGTGTGGCGCCCCCGGTGCCTTCCGGCTCACGGAGGAACGGAAAACATACTCAAGGGAAGAAGGACACGAACATGGACCAGCGCGTCGACTATGGAAAGGCCGCGCCGGAAGGCACCCGCGCGCTGCGGGGACTGGAAGAGTACGTGCGGCAGTGCGGCCTCGAGCCGGGACTCCTCGACCTCGTCAGGATCCGGGCCTCCCAGCTCAACGGCTGCGCGTACTGCATCGACATGCACACGAAGGACGCTCGGGCGGGCGGGGAGACGGAGCAGCGGCTCTACGGCCTCTCGGCGTGGCGCGAGACGCCGTTCTACACCGACCGGGAGCGGGCCGCGCTCGCCTGGACCGACGCCGTGACGCTGATCGCGCGCGGCCCGGTTCCCGA
Source organism: Gemmatimonadales bacterium (assembly GCA_025934955.1). GTDB lineage: Bacteria > Gemmatimonadota > Gemmatimonadetes > Gemmatimonadales > GWC2-71-9. Next base: position 9,180 of record JAICWE010000017.1, read on the forward strand.
CGTGCTCTACGAGGAGGCCAGGTTGCGGTTTTCGGAGCGGGAACTCGTGGATCTGACGCTTGCGCTGGTGGCGATCAATGGGTGGAACCGGCTGAGCATCCCGTTCCGCACGATGCCGGGGAGCTACCAGCCGAAACGGAGCGCCACGGGCGCGCAATCGCGGCAGCGGGCGCCGGCGTGATCCGGCTCCGACGCGAACTCACCTTCGAACCACGGAGCCGATAATGGCGACGGACACGCAGTCACTTCACACCAGGTGCGGCACCGCATTCACCTCTTTGCTGGTTACGGCGGCCGGCGTCGCGGTCGCGGCGGGGTGCTCGCCCGCCCAGGCGAAACCCCCCGCGGGCGCCGACCAGGCAGCGCCGGCCACGACGTACATTGCCCACCTCGCGCCGTTGAACACGAAGACGACCGGTACGTCGGCCGGGGGCGAGGTCACGTTTTCCATCAGGGGTGACAGCCTGACCATCACCACCGACGCGACCGGACTGCCGAAGGATCTGACCCACTGGCAGCACTTCCACGGCTTCAAGGATGGCAAGGATGCCACCTGTCCCGCCGGCACGGCGGACGCGAACGGCGACGGGGTGGTCGACCTGATCGAGACCGAGCCGGCGGCGGGGACGACGATGGTGCCGTTCAACGACGACCCGGTCGCGATGGACATCCCCAAGGACACGTATCCGAAGTCCACGGCGGCCGGCACGCTGCATTATCAGAAAACCGTGTCGCTCAGTGCGATGCAGGCGGCATTCGGGAAGGCGTTCAACGGGCAGAAGCTGGAACTCGACAAGCGCGTCGTGTTCCTCCACGGCGTTTCGCCGGACACGAAGCTCGCCGCGTCGGTCGCCTCCCTCGGCCCGATCCCCGCACAGGTGACGATTCCAATCGCGTGCGGCAAGATCACCCGGGTGAAGTAATCTCCCCGCGGCCTCGATGACGGGGCGGTCGGTTGTGGCGCGGGCGGCTGCGGATAAGATTCTTCGCAGCCGTCGCGCCACTCCGACCCGAGGCCCTCCATCGTGCGACACCTCCCGCCGACCATCGCGCTCCTCCTTGCTCCCCTCGGTGTCGGGGCGGCGCAGGCGCCGACGGTGTACACCCGCGCCGACACCCTGCGCGGCTCCTATACCACGCCCGGACGCGCATGGTGGGACGTGACGTTCTACGACCTGCACGTCGCGGTGAGCCCGGCGGACAGCAGCATCCGCGGGTGGAACGGAATCAGCTACCGCGTGCTCCGGCCCGGACGCGAGATGCAGATCGACCTCATGACGCCGCTCGAGGTGGACAGCATGGTGCAGGACGGCCGGCGCCTGACGTTCCGGCGGGACAGCAACGCGTTCTTCACGACGCCGGCGGCGCCGCAGCGGACCGGCGCGGTGAAGACGATCACGGTGTACTACCACGGCCAGCCGCGCATCGCCAAGCGGCCGCCGTGGTCCGGCGGCTTCACCTGGGGCGCCGACAGTCTGGGCCGGACGTGGGTCGTGACCACGGACCAGGGCGTCGGCGCCAGCATCTGGTGGCCCAACAAGGACACCCAGGCCGACGAGCCCGACAGCCAGCGGGTGGCGCTCACCGTGCCCGACTCGCTGCTGGACATCTCCAACGGCCGGCTCCGGCGGGTCACGCCCAACGCCGACGGGACGACCACCTACGAGTGGTTCGTGGTGAATCCGATCAACAACTACGCGATCGCGGTCGCGACCGGCAACTATGCGCACTTCGGCGACGTCTACCACGGCGAACGCGGCGACCTGACACTCGACTTCTGGCCGCTCGACTACCACCTCGACGCCGCCCGCCGGCAGTTCCCCCAGGCCAAGTCCATGCTCCAGTGCTTCGAGCACTGGTTCGGACCGTACCCGTGGTACGAGGACGGCTACAAGCTGATCGAGGTGTCGAACAACGGGATGGAGCACCAGAGCGCCGTCGCGTACGGGAACCGCTACGCCAACGGCTATCAGGGCCGCGACGCCTCCGGCACCGGGCTCGGCATGAAGTGGGATTTCATCATCGTGCACGAGAGCGCCCACGAATGGTTCGGCAACAACATCACGACCAAGGACCTCGCCGACATGTGGGTGCACGAGAGCTTCGCCAACTACGCGGAGGGATTGTATACCGAGTGCCTCTTCGGCAAGCAGGCCGGCGCGGATTACGTCATCGGTACCCGGCGCGGCATCCGCAACGACCGGCCGATCGTTCCGGCCCACGGCGTCAACGCGCAAGGGTCGGGCGACATGTATCCCAAGGGCGGGAACATGCTGCACACCATCCGGCAGATCGTCGGGGACGACGAGAAGTGGCGCGGCATCCTGCGCGGGCTCAACTCCACCTTCTGGCACCAGACGGTGACCGGTGACCAGATCGAGAGCTACATCAGCCAGCACGCCGGCGTGGACCTGTCGAAGGTGTTCCAGCAGTACCTCGAGACCACGCAGATTCCCGCGCTCGAGTACCGCATCGACGGGACGACGCTCTCCTACCGCTGGGCCGACGTGGTGCCCGGATTCGACATGCCGGTGAAGGTGGCGCTCGCCGACACCGGGATGGCCGTGCTCCGGCCCACCGAGAGCTGGCAGACGGCGACGCTCACGCTGGCGAACCCGCGCGACTTCAAGGTGGACCCGAACTACTACGTGATCCCGCGGGAGGTCGCGGCGACCGGCGCCCGCTAGGCGCGCTGCCCCGCGCTCAGAGCGTGCGGCAGCTGCGCCGGACCGGCGGCGTGTTGGTGCAGGCGATGCTCTGATCCATGCCCGGCGCGATCGGGCCGCAGGCGGAGGTCCGCGCCTGGCGCTCGGCTTCCTCCTCGGTGGCGGCGCTGGCCACGGCGCTGTCGCGCGCCCCGCGAAACTCTACGACCACGCGGCACTCCGCCTTCTGGCTCCGAAGCGTGGAGACGAGCAGCAGCGCCACGAATGCGGCGACGACCGCGAGCGTGATCAGCAGGTTGCGGCGGGGCATCTGGCTTCCCCCTCAGCCCTGCTTCGTCGCCTGCACCTCGAGCGAGATCTTGATCTCGTTGCTCACCAGGATGCCGCCCGTCTCCAGCGCCTGATTCCACTGGAGCCCGAAGTCGCGGCGGTCGATCTTCGCCGTCGCGCTGAAGCTGGCGCGCTCGCCGCCCCACGGATCCTTGCCCCGCCCGTCGTAGGTGACGTCGAGTGTCACCGGCCGCGTGGTGCCGTGGATCGTGAGGTCGCCGGTCACCCGGAAGCTGTCGCCCGGCGCCACGTACGCGCCCTCGACGCGGGTGCTCCTGAAGGTGATGGTCGGGAACCGCTCGACATCGAGGAAGTCCGGCGACTTGAGGTGCGTGTCTCGATCGGGTGCGCGGGTGTCGATCGTGTCGGCCGCGATCTCGACCTCCACGCCGGAGCGATCGGGATGCTGCTCGTCGGTGTAGATCGAGCCGCTGATCCCGCCGAAGCGGCCCTTCACCGTCGTGATCATCATATGCTTCGCGGAAAGCTCGACCAGCGAGTGCGCCGGGTCGATCGCCCACACGGTGCGCCCGGCCGCCGCGGTCGCGGCTCCGCCTGCCTGCTCTGTTCCAGCCATCGTAGTCTCCCCATCATCATAGGTTCGTGCTGCTCTCACACTGCTTCTCATTTGCCCTGCGGCGGATTCCTCGCGGCGCCGTGCCTCACCCGATCGAAGTGACGTGCAGCGTCGTACCCCACGGGTCGTCCGCACGCCAACCGTCCGGCGCGGCGTGTACCGCATAGCCGGAGACTTCCATGCTTCGCGCGGCGGCTGCCACATCGGCGGCCGACGGCAGCACCATCGTCCACTCCAGCAGCCGCGCACTCTCCGGGCGCGGCGGCACCGCTCCGGGGCCGGCCCACGTGTTGAGGCCGAGGTGGTGGTGATATCCGCCGGCCGAGAGGAAGAGCGCGCCGGGGTAGCTCCACACCACCGCATCGAGCCCGAGCGCCTGGTGATAGAAGGCCCGAGCGCGCTCGAGGTCGCCGGCGTGCAGGTGCACGTGGCCGACGACCGTTCCGGCCGGCATGCCGCTCCACCGCTCGCCGGCGGCGCGGACCAGCGCGTCGAGATCCAGCGGATCCGTGGCCATGGCGATCTCGCGGCCCTGCGGCGTCTGCCGCACGGCCCACTCGGCGCGGGGCCGGTCGGCGTAGACCTCGATGCCGAGCCCGTCGGGGTCGCGCAGGTAGAGCGCTTCGCTCACCTGATGATCCGACGCCCCAGTCGCCTCGCCGCGCTCGGCCAGATGCGCGATGAAGCGGCCGAGCGCCGCGCGGTCGGGGAGGAGGAGGGCGAAGTGGTAGAGGCCGAGCTGGCCGCGGGCGCGCGCGGGCAGGGCGCCGGGCAGCTCACGCAGGGTGACGAGCGGCGTGTCCGACCCATGCGGGGCGAGCAGCGTCTCGCCGGCCGCCGTGCCCTGCACCCGAAGCCCGAGCACGTCGCGATAGAACGGAACCGACCGGGCGACGCTGGCTACCTGAAGCCGCACCGGCCCCGGCCGCGTCGCCTCGGGCAGGCGGTGGCCGTGCGGCGGTATGCCGTATTCGAGCGTCGGAGCGGGAGAGTCGTCAGCCACGATCGCGCGCCTCCGCCAGCAGTGCGATGAGCATGCGCAGCTTGCGACGGCCGAGATGGCCGAGCTGGCCCTGATGGATCCCGATCACGGGCTCCTCCAGCTCCTTCAGGAGCGCGAGTCCCGCCGCGGTGACGCGGGTAGTGACGAAGCGCCGGTCGTCGCCTTCGCGCTCGCGTTCCACCAGTCGCATCGCTTCCAGGCGGTCGAGCAGCCGCGTGGCGTCCGGCACCCGCGCGATGAGCCGGTCCCGCACCTCGTTGCGACAGAGGCCGGCGGCGCCGGCGCCGCGCAGGATGCGGAGCGCGTTGTACTGGGTGGGGGTAAGGCCGCGGGCACGGAGTCCTTCGGTGATTTCGTGCTCGAGGACGGCGGCGGTGCGTGCGATGCTCAGCGCCGCCTCCTGCTCGAGGGTCCGGAAGGGCCTGGTCTGCTTGATTTCGGCGCGGAGCGTGGTCGGCATGGGGCGGATAATACGTGTTATAACACCTATCGTCAAGCGGCACCGCGGCGGGACCGCGATTATTCATTCCGGCAGGCACGCCGCGCCGGCCCGCACCGAGGTTCCGTCGATGACCACCGACCCGCCGCTGTTCGCGCCGCTCGCGTTGCGCGGCATCACGCTCGCCAACCGTATCGCGGTGAGCCCGATGTGCCAGTACTCCAGCGCGGACGGCTTCGCCGACGACTGGCACCTCGTGCACCTAGGCAGCCGCGCCGTGGGTGGCGCCGGGCTGGTGATGGCCGAGGCGACCGCGGTCACGGCCGAAGGCCGCATCACCGCGGGCGACCTCGGCATCTGGCAGGACGCCCACGTCCCGATGCTCGCGCGCTGCGCCCGGTTCATCCGGGAGCAGCACGCGGTCGCGGGCATCCAGCTCGCCCACGCCGGACGCAAGGCGAGCACGAGGCTGCCGTGGGAAGGCGGGCGCCAGGTGTTGCCTGACGCCGGCGGCTGGCGCCCGGTCGCGCCGAGTCCGCTGCCGTTCCGCCCCGGCGAGCTCACGCCCGAGGCGTTGAGCCGGGAGGGAATCCCGGTGGTCATCGAGGCATTCGCCGCGGCGGCGCGGCGGGCGGATGCGGCCGGCTTCCAGATCGTCGAGATCCACGCGGCGCACGGGTACCTGCTGCACGAATTCCTGTCGCCCCTGAGCAACACGCGCGACGACGACTACGGCGGCGGCTTCGAGAACCGTATCCGGCTCACGCTGGAGGTGACCCGCGCGGTGCGCCGCGCATGGCCCGACGCACGGCCGGTATTCGTGCGGATCTCGGCGACGGACTGGGTGGAGGGCGGGTGGGACCTGCCGCAGTCGGTGGAGCTGGCGCGGCGGCTGGCGGCGGAAGGCGTGGAGCTGGTGGATTGCTCGTCGGGTGGGCTGGTGCCGGGCGCGAAGATTCCGGTGGCGCCGGGATATCAGCTCGAGTTCGCCGAGCGGATCAGGCGGGAGGCGGGGGTGAAGACCGGCGCGGTCGGGCTGATCACCGAGGCGCACCAGGCCAACGGGATCATCGCGTCGGGCGAGGCCGACCTGGTACTGCTCGCGCGCCAGCTGCTGCGGGACCCCTACTGGCCGCTGCGCGCGGCGCGGGCGCTCGGCGCGACGGTGCCGTGGCCGAAGCAGTACGAGCGGGCGGCGGACTAGCGCCCGGCGGCGCCGCGTAGCTGAGCCATCCGCCGACTATCCGCGCCGCCGCCGTGTACGGGTGCGGCACGCTCACACGCGGCCCCATGATGTGGCAGACCTCGAAGCCGAGCCGGCGGAGCGCATCGGCGATGAGGCCACGATGACAACGCCACCACACCGCCTCCGCGCACATGATCGCGGTGCGAAGGCCGCAGGCGAGGTTCACCAGCTCGTCGAGACCGGCGGCGAACGGCTCGGTCATCATGTAGTCGGCATAGCCGCGGAAGGCGTCGCTGCGCCAGCCGGTGTTGGGCGAATCGGGCGCGGGACGCCGGCGACCGCCAAGCTCCGGAAGCCAGCGATACTCGACGCCGTGCGCGCGGAGGTCCTCCGCGAGCGCGTCGCCGCCGAACTGGGGCACCCGGCGGGAGCCGGGGAAGCGGCGGACGTCCGCGACCGCTTCGATGGCGTGCTCGGCGAGCAGCGCGCGGAACTCCTCGGCGGAGCGGGTGGAGTGGCCGATGGTCCAGACGACAGGGCCCATGCCTTCAACTTACCGGGCGACGCGCGCCATTGCGGTGACCGCGTACCGCGCTCACCTTCCTCCGCTGGTACGTGCAGTACGTCCAACTCGGCGAAATCCGGAGGCTGCGTGCGGAAGTCGTTGGCCGGCCAGATCGCGGACGGCGGACGCCCGCCTGCATGCTGAGCGTCGTGGTCGCGCTGGCGCTGCTGCAGGGTCCCGACTCGCTCACGCTGGCCGATGCACTGGCGCGGGCGCGCGCCTCACGGCCGCGGCTTGCCGCCGCCGCGGCCCAGGTTACCGAAGCGCGGGCAGCGCTCCGCACCGCCGGCGCCGTCACCAATCCCATCGCCACCTACAGTCATAGCGAGTCCACTCCGCGCGAACACTTCAGCGTCGAGCAGCCGCTCGACTGGCTGATCCGCCGCGGCGCCGACCGCGCGGCGGCGCGCGCCGGCATCAACCGCGCCCTCGCGGACTCGAGCCAGTCGGCGGTCGAGCTGATGCGCGCGGTGCGCCTCGCCTTCTTCCGCGCGCGCGCCGCGCTGCTCTCGGAGACGCTGGTCGAGGCGCAGACGGTGGAGGCCGACTCGCTCGCGCGGATCGCGGAGGCGCGTTATCGGGCGGGCGACGTGTCGCTGCTGGAGCAGGAGCAGGCCGCGCAGGAGGCGGCGCGTGCCCGGCAGACGGCGTCGAGCGCGCGCGAGGCGGCCCGCGTCACGGCGTCGGATCTGGAGCGGGAGCTGGGTGCAGCGTCGCTGCCGCCCGCAGCCGGGCCGCTCGATGCCGGCCTCGATCAGCCGCCGGACACCACACTCGCGCTCGACCGGGTGCCCGCGCTCCGCGTGGCGCTGGCCGACTCGGCGGCGGCGGCGGCACTGGCCCGGAGCGCGGCACGCGCACGCATTCCGTTTCCCGCGGTGCAGGGCGGCGCCGAGTGGGCCGATCCGACCGAGCCGGGGACGCTCGCCACGTTCGGGCTCAGCGTGCCGCTTCCGATCTGGCAGCACGGCCAGGGCCCGGTCGCGGAAGCGCAGGCGCGAGCGCTCGCCGCAGCGGCGCTCACCCGCGAGACGCGGCTCGAGACCGAGCGACAGGTCCGCGAGGTCCGCATCCGGCTGGAGGAGAGCGCGAAGCGCGCGCGCATCGCGCGCGACTCGCTGCTCCCCGCGGCCGCGGTGCTCCGCGCCCGTGCCTTCCGCGCGTACCAGTCGGGCGAGACCGGCATCGTGCCGGTGCTCGATGCCTTCCGCGCCGAGCGCGAAGTGGCGCTCGGCGCACTGCAGGACGAGCTGGCGTACCAGGAAGCGCTGGCGGACTGGCACGCCCTGACGGGAGCCACCGAGTGAGCCGCACGCCGCTGATCGCCGCGCTGGTGCTCGCGCTCGCCGCCTGCGGCAGCCGCGGCGGGGGCGGTGACGAGAACACCGATCCGTCACGAACCCGCGTTCCCGTCGGACTCGCCGCGGTGTCGCGGGACTCCATGGTGATCGAGCTCGCGCTGCCGGGGCGGCTCGCCGCGCGCCCCGGCGGTTCGGCGACGCTCGCGGCGCCGGCGGCGGGCGTGGTCCGCGTGGTGGACGTGCAGATCGGCGACCGGGTGGCGCGGGGAACGCCGGTGGCGGAGCTCGACGTGCCGGAGCTCGCCGCCGATGCCGCGCAGCGCGAATCCGCGGCCGCGCAGGCCGAGCGCGAGGCCGAGCGGCAGCAGCGGCTGCTGGCCGATGGGATCACCTCCGCCCGCCAGGCCGAGGAGGCCGCCGCCAACGCGCGTCAGGCGACCGCGGCGGCGGCGGCGGCGCGCGATCTCCTCGCGCGGACCCGCGTACGCAGCCCGATCGCCGGACGGGTGCAGTCGGTGCTGGTGCAGCGGGGCGAGCGGGTGGATGCAGGGAAGCCGCTCGCGGAGGTCATCGCGTCCGACACGCTCGACCTCGTGGTGCGGGTGCCCGCGGCGGACTTGCCGCGGCTCCGCGCCGGTCTCGCGGTCACCGTTCATCAGGAGGGCGACTCGATGCCGGCGCGCGGTGCCGTCGCGGCGCTGGCACCGGGAGTGGATTCGCTGACCAACGCGGGCGAGGCGGTGCTGCGGATACCGAATCCCGGCGGTCGCCTCCGCGCCGGCGCCAGTGCCGTCGCCCACGTGCGACTCGGCGTCGCCCGTGACGTGCTCACCGTGCCCGACTCGGCGATCGTGCTCTCGGGCGACAGCAGCGTGGTGTTCGTCGTGGGCGCCGACTCGATCGCGCACCGGCGCGCGGTGCTCCGCGGCGCGAGCGCGGCCGGCCGCACCGAGGTGAAGGGCGCGCTGAGTCCTTCCGAGCGGGTGGTGACGAGCGGCGCGTTCGGCCTGCAGGACGGCATGCGGGTGGCCCCGGCGGCACCCGCCGCGCCGGGCGCCGCCACCGCCGCGCGAAAGCCGTGAGCATCGCGGGACTGGCGCTGCGGCACCGCGCGGCGGTGTGGCTCGCGGTCGTGCTGCTGACGCTGGGCGGGCTCTGGTCGCTCTTCACGCTCCCGGCGGGCATCTATCCCGAGGTGACGTACCCACGCATCGTCGTCGTTGCGCGGGGGGGCACCTTCGAGGCGGAGGAAATGACGGTCGCGGTGACGCGACCGCTCGAGGAGGGGCTGAGCGGCATCGTGGATCTCCGCCGCATCCGCGCCCGGACGGTGCGCGGCTCCGCCGAGCTGAGTCTCGACTTCCGGCCTAACGCCGACATGCAGTTCGCGCTGAGCCAGGTGCAGGGGCGGCTCGCGGCGCTGCGCGGCTCGCTGCCGCCGGAGGTGGACCTCACCGCCGAGCGGCTCACGCCGTCGGTCTTCCCGATGCTGCAATACGAGCTCACCGGCGCCGATCCACTGGTGCTCCGCGACCTCGCCGACTTCGTGGTTCGCCCGCGGCTGGCGGGACTGCCGGACGTCGGCGAGGTCGCGGTACAGGGCGGCCGGCTGCGGGAGATCAGCGTGGTGCTCGATCCGGTGCGGCTGGTGGCGAACGGACTCGGCGTGGCGCAGGTGGCGCAGGCGATCAGCGACGCCGATCGCGCCGAGGCGGCGGGACGGGTGGATCGGCAGTACCGGCAGTACGCGATCGTGGTCTCCGGCCTCACCAATACGCCCGAGGCGGTCGGCAAGGTGGTCGTGCGGCAACAGGGCGATCGCGCCCTCCGCGTCGCCGATCTCGGCACGGTGAGCTACGGGGCGGAGGACCTCTTCCAGATCGTCGCCGGCGACAGCAAGCCCGCCGCGCTGGTGAACATCGCCCGGCAGCCCAACGGCAACACGCTGCGGCTCCAGGCGGCGGTGCGGGCGGCGATGGACTCGCTCCGGCCGCTGCTGCCGGCGTCGGTGCACCTCGAGTCGGTGTACGACCAGGCGGCGCTGGTACGCGACTCGATGAAGAGCGTGCGCGACGCGATGCTGCTGGGCGGCGCGCTGGCGGTGCTGGTGCTGCTGCTCTTCCTCGGGGAATGGCACACCACCGCGGCCGCCGCGCTCACGCTGCCGCTCACCGTCGCCATCACGCTGCTCGGCATCGCCGTGGCGGGCGACTCGCTCAACCTGATGAGCCTGGGCGGCCTCGCCGTGGCCATCGGCCTGATCATCGACGACGCCGTGGTCGTGGTGGAGAACATCGAGCGCCGGTTGACACTGCATCCCGACGATCCGCCCGCCGACGTGATCCGGCGCGGCACCGACGAGATCTTCGGGCCGGTGGCGGGCTCGACGCTCACCACGGTCGTCGTCTTCGCGCCGCTGGGTCTCCTGACCGGCGTCGTCGGCGAGTTCTTCCGCTCGTTCGCCATTGCGCTGGCGACGGCGGTGCTGCTCTCGCTGGTGCTGGCGATGACGCTGATCCCGTCGCTGGTGGCGCGCTGGGCCGCGCGCGCGCCGCACCGCCGTGGCCGCCGCTGGTTCCAGCTTCCGCTCGAGGGGCTGGAGCATCGCTACGGCGCGGGCATCACCTGGATGCTGGCCCATCGGCGGGTGGCACTCGGCGGGGCCGGCGTGCTGGTCGTCGGCGCCTTTCTCCTGACGCGGGTGATGGGCACGGGTTTCCTGCCGGAGATGGACGAGGGCGGCTTCATCCTCGACTACTGGGCGCCGACCGGCAGCGCGCTGGCCGAGACCGACCGCGAGGTGCGCGTGCTGGAGACCATCCTGCTGTCGGATCCCGACATCCAGGCATTCACCCGCCGCACCGGCAGCGAACTCGGCTTCGCGGCGACCGAGCCGAACCACGGCGATCTCACCGTGCTGCTCAAGCCGCGCGGCCACCGCGCGTCGGTCTACGAGGTGATGGACCGGGTGCGGGTCGAGGCGGCGACGCGTGCGCCGGCGCTGCGCGTGGAGTTCGCGCAGCTCATGCAGGACGTGATCGGCGATCTGGCCGGCGCGCCCGAGCCGGTCGAGCTCAAGCTCTTCAGTCGCGACCAGGCGGCCGCACAGCACGCGGCCGCGGCAGTGGGGAAGGCGGTGGACGGCACGCCGGGCCTGGTGGATCTGTTCGACGGCGTCCAGGGAAGCGATCCCGAACTCCGGGTGGAGCTCGATCCGCTCCGCGTCTCGCGGCTGGGGCTCAGCACGGCGGAGGTGGAGTCGCAGGCGCGGGCGGCGCTGTTCGGGGAGGTGGCGGGGAGCGCGCGGGAGCCGGATCGCCTGGTGCCGATCCGGGTGCGCCTTCCCGACAGCGTGCGTCTCCGCGCCGACGCCGTCGCCGCGACGCCGATCGCGGGTCCGGGCGGGTGGCTTCCGCTCGGGGCGTTAGGCACCGTGCGCGATACCGGCGGCCCGAGCGAGCTGCTGCGGGAGAACCTGCGACCGTACGTCGCCGTCACCGGCCGCACCAGCGGACGCAGTCTCGGCAGCGTCACCGGCGACGTGCGGAAGCGCGCCGCGCGCGTGGCGCTCCCGGCCGGCGTCACCCTCGAGCTGGGCGGCCAGTACGTCACTCAGCGCGACTCGTTCCGCGAGCTGCTCGGGGTGCTGGCGCTCGCCATCGGCGCGGTGCTGCTGCTGCTCACGGCGCAGTTCGACAGCATCCGCGGGCCGCTCGCCATCGTGATCGCGATTCCGCTCGGACTGACCGGCGCGCTCGCCATGCTCGCGGCGACGGGAGTACCGTTCAACGTCTCCAGCTTCATGGGCGTGATCCTGCTGGTGGGGCTCATCGTCAAGAACGGAATCCTGCTGCTTGACGCCGCGCGCCACGCCCGTGCCGCCGGAAGCGATCCGCGGCACGCGCTGGCCGAGGCGGGGCGGGTGCGGCTCCGGCCGATCCTGATGACCACGGTGTGCACCCTGGCGGGGCTCATCCCGCTGGCGCTCGGACTCGGCGCCGGCGCCGAGCTGCAGCGGCCGCTGGCGCTGGCCGTGATCGGCGGGTTGGTGGTTTCGACGGCGGTGACGCTGCTGGTCGTGCCGGTGCTGCTGGATGCCTTCCACGTACTCAAGGAGACGGGCTGATGCGCGGTCGCATGGGGGTGTACACGCTGCTCGCGATAAGCGCCGCGGTGCCGGCGCTGGCACAGGCGCCGACGGGCGCGGGCTATCACGTCGCCCGGCAGATCAAGATCGGCGGCGACGGCGGCTGGGATTACCTGACCTATGAGCCGGCGCGCAAGCACCTGTTCGTCAGCCACTCGACCGAGGTGGACGTCGTCGATCCGGATTCCGGGACCGTCGTCGGTCGCATACCCGATACGCAAGGCGTGCACGGCATCGCGATCGCGGACGACCTGGGCCGCGGCTTCGTGAGCGACGGGCGGGACAGCTCGGTCACCATCTTCGACCTGAAGACCCTCGCGACGATCACCCGCGTCCACGTGCCGGCCCGGAACCCCGACGCGATCCTGTACGACTCGGTCACCCACCGCGTCTTCACCTTCAACGGCGGCAGCGGCACTGCCACGGCGCTCGACGGGCGAACGGGCGCGGTGATCGGCAGCATCGAGCTGGGCGGTAAACCGGAGTTCGCGGTGGCCGACGGGCGCGGCGGCATCTTCGTCAATATCGAGGACAAGGGCGAGCTCGTGGCCCTCGACGCGCGCGCGCTCACGGTGAAGAGCCGCTGGCCGCTCACCGGCTGCGAGGATCCGTCGGCGCTGGCGATCGACCGGAAGCATGGTCGGCTCTTCAGCGGCTGCGGCAACGAGAAGCTCATGATCACCGACGCGAGGAGCGGCAAGGTCGTGGCCACGCCGCCGATCGGCAAAGGCGTGGATGCCGGCGCATTCGACCCCGGCGCCGGCCTCGCCTTCGCCTCCACCGGCGACGGCAATCTCACGGTCGTGCGCGAGGTCTCCCCCGACAGCTTCGCCGTGGTGGCACAGGTGGCGACGCAGCGCGGTGCCAGGACGATGGCGCTCGACCCGGTCACCCACCGCGTATTCGTCACCACCGCGTCGTTCGGCCCGCCGCCGGAGGCGACGGAGGAGCATCCGCACCCGCGGCCGACGGTGCTGGCGGGGTCGTTCGTGGTCATCGTGGTCGACCCCTAGGCGGGAGCGGCGTGCAGCGAGCTCTCCCCGCGTACGCCTGCGCCATCTCACAACGGTCCGGCGGATCCCGCGATCCAAGCAGGGAGTTGTCGGAGTCAGCGCGCGTCGTGGTCGAGCCCTTCCGCGTTCAACTGTCCGATTATGGGATTCGCCGGTCCCGAAGGCGAACACCGATCACGCATCGATCACGCGCTGTGCGCCCGCAGAGGCAGTTCCGGCGCTGATCGCAGGTGGCACGGTTCTCTCCTGCGGGCCGGCCGGTCCGCCTGCCGATGTCGGCAACTCTCAACCGGAACCGCATGGACATTCCCCGCCAGCCGCCCGCCCGTCGTCGCCGCTGGCTCCTGCTCGGCGGCGCGCTCGGCGCGGTCGTGCTCGCGACCGTCGCGCTGAGCCGGCTCACGCCGGCGGCGCCGACCGTGGACCGGACCAGTGCGGTGATCGACACCGTGCGCCGCGGGCCGCTCGTGATCGAGGTGCGCGGCCCCGGGACGCTGGTGCCCGAGCAGATCCGCTGGGTGACGGCGGTGACGGCGGGCCGGGTGGAGCGGCGGCTGGTCGAGCCGGGGCAGGTGGTGACGCCGGCGACGGTGCTCCTCGTCCTCAGCAATCCCGACGTCCAGCTCCAGGCGCTCGAGTCGGACCGCCAGCTCACCGCGGCCCAGGCCGAGAAGGTGAACGTCCGGGTCACCCTGGAAACCCAGCGGCTCACCCAGCAGGGGGTCGTCGCGACGGCCGAGGCCGACGAGCGCGAGGCGACGCGGCAGGCGGCCGTCGCGGACAGTCTCCTCGCGAAGGGGATGATCTCGCAGCTCGAGGCGGCGCGGACCCACGATCACGCGCTCGAGCTCGCCACCCGGCTCACCGTCGAGCGGGGGCGACTCGCCCTCTACAGTCAGGCGATCGACTCCCAACTCGGCATGCAGCAGGCGCAGGTGACCCGACTGCGGGCGGTGGATCAGTTCCAGCGGGACCGGATCACGTCGATGGAGGTGCGCGCCGGCGCCGCGGGGGTGGTGCAGGAGCTGCCGCTCGAGGTGGGCCAGTGGGCCCAGAGCGGCGCCACGCTCGCCAAGGTGGTGCAGCCGGGGAAGCTCAAGGCGGTGCTCCGCATTCCCGAAACCCAGGCGAAGGACGTCGTGGTGGGCCAGCCGGCCTCGATCGACACGCGCAACGGCCTGATCCGCGGCCACGTGCTGCGCACCGATCCCGCCGCGCAGAACGGCACGGTCACGGTGGACGTGGCGCTCGACGATTCGCTGCCGAAGGGCGCGCGACCCGACCTCAGCGTGGACGGCACGATCGAGGTCGAGCGCATCCCCAACACCCTCGCGGTGGGCCGGCCGGCGTACGGCCAGTCGGACGCCACGGTCGGGCTCTTCCGGCTGGTCGAGGGCGGCAAGTACGCCGAGCGGGTGAGTGTGCGGCTGGGCCGCAGCTCGGTGAATACGGTGCAGGTGGTGCGCGGCCTCACGGAAGGGGACCGCGTCATCATCTCCGACATGTCCCGCTACGACGCGGTGAACCGCGTCCGGGTCGAGTAGGTCACAGTCTCCAGCTCATCGTCTCAAATCACCCCGCTGTGCAGGAGCCCGCATGACCGTCACGCCAGAGGAGCTGGGACCGGAGCCGCTCATTCGTCTCGAGGGGATCCGGAAGGTCTTCTACACCGACGAGGTCGAGACCCACGCGCTCGCCGAGGTGCACCTCGAGGTCCATCGCGGCGAGTACCTCGCGATCGCCGGCCCGTCGGGCTGCGGGAAGACGACTCTGCTCTCGATCCTCGGTCTCCTCGATTCGCCGACCGACGGCGCCTACCGCCTCGCCGGCCAGCCGGTGGCGACGCTGGGCCCGGCCGCGCGAGCGCGGGTGAGGAATCGGCAGATCGGCTTCATCTTCCAGGCGTTCAACCTGATCGGCGATCTCACCGTCGCCGAGAACGTGGAGTTGCCGCTCACCTATCGGGGGCTCGACGCCGCCGAGCGTGCCCGGCGGGTGAAGCAGGCGCTCGAGCGGGTCGGGATGGCGCACCGGATGCGGCACTTCCCCGCGCAGCTCTCCGGCGGCCAGCAGCAGCGCGTGGCGGTGGCGCGCGCCGTGGCGGGCGATCCGGCGATCCTCCTCGCCGACGAGCCCACCGGCAATCTCGACTCGACCAACGGCGAAGCGGTGATGGACCTGCTGCGCGAGCTGCATCAGGGCGGCGCCACCATCTGCATGGTGACCCACGATCCCCGCTATGCGGCGCACGCCGATCGCTCGATCCATCTCTTCGACGGCCGCGTGGTCGAGGAGCGGCGGAGCGAAGCGGCGATGGCCACGGTCTGAGCGGCGGCGCGCGTGCTCGACACCCTCGGTCGGGATCTGCGCTTCGCTGCGCGGCAGCTGCGGCGCAGCCCCGGGTTCACCGTCGCGGTCGTGCTCACGCTCGCGCTCGGCATCGGCGCCAACGCCATGATGCTCAGCCTGGTGGACACGCTGCTGTTCCGCGCGCCGGCCGGCGTGGTGGACGCGGAGCGGGTCGTCCGCTTCTACTTGACCACGAACGATCCGCCATTCGGCCGATCGACCTCCGGCACGATGTCGGTCCCCGATTACGAAGCCTTCAGCGGGGCTACGGAGGCGTTCCGATCCGTGGCGGCCAGCTCCAGACAGTTAGTGACGATCGGCCGGGGGCGCGACGCAGAGCGGGCGGACGCCGGCTACGTGTCGCACGAGTTCTTCCCCCTCCTCGGCGTGCATGCCGTGCTCGGCCGTGTGTTCGGACCCGCCGAGGATCGGGTCGGCGGCGCGCCGGTCGCCGTGCTCAGTTACGGGTACTGGCAGCGCCGCTTCGGCGGGGATCGCCAGGTGATCGGCCGCGCGCTCCGGATCGGGTCTGCCGTATTCACCGTCATCGGCGTCACCCAGCACGGCTTCATCGGGCCCGACCTCGACGCGACCGATCTCTGGCTGCCGATCCACGTCGCCGGCCCGATGGTGTTCTCCCGGCGCGCACTGCTGCGGGGATCGATCTGGACCCAGGTGCTCGGCCGGCTCGCGCCCGGCGTCACACGGCCCGGTGCGGAGGCGGCCGCAACGCTCGCGTATCGTCGCGCCGTGCGGGCCGCGACGGACCAGAACGGCGACACCCTCGCGACGGTGCAGCTCGGCGCGATCCAGCGGGCCCGCGGACCGGAAGCGAGTCGTGAGTCGCGCGTGGCGGTGTGGGTCGCCGGCGTCGCGGCGATCGTGCTGCTCATCGCCTGCGCCAACGTCGCGAACCTTCTGCTCGCGCGGGTCGTCGCGCGCCGCCATGAGCTCGCGCTCCGCCTGGCGCTCGGCGCCGGACGCGGCACGATGCTCCGGCTCACGTTGGTGGAGAGCGTGCTGCTCGCGCTGCTCGGCGCCGCGGCGTCGGTCCTCGCGGTCATGTGGCTCGCGCCGCCGGTACGCGCGATCGTGCTGCCCATCGAGGCGGTCGGGGCGCCCGTGGACCTCGCGCTCCTCGTCAGCACGCCGCTCCTTGCCCTCGCGGCGGGGCTCCTCGCCGGTGTGGTGCCCGCGGTCCATGCCGCACGGATGGGCGTGGACGATGCGCTCCGGGGCGGCGGCCGCGATTCGGGCGGCCGGCGCGCCCCCGCCCGCGCCGCGCTCATCGCCGGGCAGGTGGCGCTCACCACCGTGCTGCTCGTCGGGGCCGGCCTCTTCGTGCGCAGCCTCAGCACGGTGCAGCAGCTCGACTTCGGTGTCGATCTCGACCGCACGCTCGCGGTCGATGTCGATGTCGAGCACGCCGGCCTCGACAGCGCGCGACTGCCGGCGCTGCGCGAGCGGCTGCTCGCACGCGCGCTGGCGGTGCCCGGCGTTGCTCGGGGGGCCATCGCGTACGGCGGGCCGGTCGGCTGGAGCTTCGCGAGCGATGCGGTGCGCCTGCCCGGTCGCGATTCGATTCCGGCTCTCCCCAGCGGTGGTCCGTACGGCTCATCCGTCGGTCCCGGCATTTTCGACGTATTCGGCGCGGCGATGCTCGACGGCCGGGCGTTCAACGACGGCGACGACGCCAGCAGCGCACCCGTCGTCATCGTCAACGAGACGATGGGCCGCCTCCTGTGGCCCGGTCAGCGCGCGGTCGGCAAGTGCATGTACATCGGGAGCGATACCGCCGCCTGCCGGGAGGTGGTCGGTGTGGTGCAGCCCATCCACCGGAACGGGCTGATCGAAGACCCGCAGCTCATGTTCTATCTGCCGCTCGCCCAGACCGATCATCCCGCGGGGCACCACTCGCTCTACCTGCGCTCCGCGAGCGGCGTCCCGCCTGACCGCCTGGTCGAGCCCCTGCGACGGGCCCTCGCCGGTGTGGATCCGGAGCTTCCGTTCGTGCTGGTGCGGCCGCTCGCAAGGGCGGTCGCGCCCCAGCTCAGCTCGTGGCGGATGGGGGCCACGATGTTCTCCGCCTTCGGCGCCCTGGCGCTGATCGTCGCGGCGGTGGGCCTCTACAGCGTGCTGGCCTACTCCGTCGCACGGCGAACCCGCGAGATCGGCGTCCGCATGGCGCTCGGTGCACCCGCAGCCGACGTGGCGCGACTGGTCGTGCGTCAAGCCATGCTGCCGGTGCTCGGCGGCGCAGCCGCAGGCGGCGTCCTGGCCCTCCTCGGCGCCCGTGCCGCCGCCGCGCTTCTCTACGGCGTGCGTCCCGCCGACCCCGTGTCGTTCGCCGTCGCCGCGGCGAGTCTCCTGCTCGTGGCGCTGGCTGCCGCATATCTGCCCGCACGCCGCGCGGCGCGGATCTCTCCCTCCATCGCCCTCCGGAGCGAGTGACATGCACACCCTCATCGGCGACCTGCGCTTCGCGCTGCGCCAGCTTCGGAAGAGTCCCGGCTTCACCGCCGTCGCCGTGCTCACGCTCGCGTTAGGCATCGGCGCCAACACCGCCATCTTCACGGTGGTGAACGGCGTGCTGCTCCGGCCGCTGCCGTACCGCGACCCGGGCCAGCTCGTCACCGTCGAGCATCGCTATCCGTCGCTCCACGACCTGCACGCGTCGGTCTCGGTGCCCGGGTTCCGCGACTATCACGCGCAGACGGGTGTCCTCGCGCATTCGGCGGTCGAGACGAACTGGAACCCGAACCTGACCGGTCGGGGAGAGCCCGAGCGGCTCAGCGGCGCGCGGGTCTCGGGCGAGTTCTTCACGACGCTCGGCGTCGCGCCCGCGCGCGGGCGGGCGATCGCCCCGGACGAAGCGGAACGGGCGGCGGCGCGCGTCGTCGTCCTGAGCGACGGACTCTGGCGCCGCGCGCTCGGCGGTTCGTCACAGGCGGTCGGGAGCACGCTGCAGCTCGACGGCGAGAGCTACGAGGTCGTCGGCGTCATGCCGCCCGAGTTCCGCGACCCGGCCAGCCGGAACGTCGAGCTGTGGACGCCGATCGCGTTCCGGCCCGACCAGTTCGCCGACGGCCAGCGCACGACCGAGTTCCTCTTCTTCCTCGGCCGACTGGCGCCCGGCCAGACGGAGCACAGCGCGCAGAGCGCCTTCACCACGCTCGCCGAGCAGCTCAAGCACCAGTTCACCGACGCGTACGCGCCTGACTGGGGGCTGCTCGTGACGCCGCTGTCGGTGCGATGGTCCGGGAACGCGCGGACGGCGCTCCTCGTCCTGCTCGGCGCCGTCGCGTTCGTGCTGGTCATCGCCTGCGCCAACGTCGCGAACCTGGAGCTCTCCCGCGCCGCGGCGCGCTCGCGCGAGATCGCGGTGCGCATCGCATTGGGCGCCTCGGCGCCGAGGCTCATCCGTCAGCTCCTCACCGAGAGCGTGCTGCTCTCGGTCGTGGGCGGCGCGGTCGGCCTCCTGCTCGCGCTCTGGGGCGTACCGGCGCTCGTCGCGTTCAACCGCGACATCCTCGCGCGCCCGGAGGCGATCCGCCTCGACGGGCGCGTGCTCCTCTTCACCGCCGGCCTCTCACTCCTCACCGGGCTCATCTTCGGCCTGGCACCTGCGGGCCAGCTCCTCCGGACCGGCGTCCACGACACGCTCAAGGAGGGCGGTCGCGGCGCCTCGGCCGACCGCGCCGGCCTCGCCGTGCGGCGCGGGCTCGTGGTCGCATCGGTGGCGCTCGCGCTCACGTTGCTCGCCGGCGCCGGTCTCCTGCTCCGGAGCTTCGCGCGGCTCCAGGGCGTCGATCCCGGCTTCCGTCCCGATCATCTCCTCACGTTCAGCGTGACGCTGCCGCAGGCGAAGTACCCGTCCGATACGCAGCAGGTAGCGCTCTTCGAGCGGCTCATACCGGCGATTGCCGCCGTGCCCGGCGCGGCATCGGTCGGGGGCACCTCCGACATGCCGTTCAGCGGGAGCTGGTCCACGGCGAGCTTCGACGTCGAGGGGTACCAGGTGCCGAAGGGCGGGAACATGCCGTGGGGCGACATCCGCACCGTCACCCCGGAGTTCCTCCGGACGCTCGGCGTGCGACTGCTCGCCGGACGGCAGTTCCTGACCCAAGACGGCCCCGGCTCGCTCCCGGTGGCCATCGTGGACGACGAGCTGGCGAAGCGGTACTGGCCACGCGGCACCGCGTTAGGCAAGCGCATCACCTACGACGGCGCGGCGAACCCGAAGGCGAGGTGGCTCGAGATCGTCGGCGTCGTGGAGCACTCGTCGCAGGAAGGGCTCGACGGCGAGCGCCGCACGCAGGTGTACGTGCCGCTCGCGCAGGCGGGACGCCCGAACCTGGACATCGCCGTCCGCACCCGCGGCGAGCCGCAGGCGGCGCTCGCGGCGGTGCGGGCCGCGGTCCACGACGTGGACGCCGATCTGCCGCTCTCCCGCGTCCGGAGCATGGACGACCTCATGGAGGCGACGACGGGGCCGCGCCGCGTCTCGATGATCCTGCTCGGCATCGTCGCCGCCGTCGCGCTCGCGCTCGCGGCGATCGGGCTCTACGGCGTGATGTCCTACTCCGTCTCGCAGCGCTCGCGCGAGCTGGGCATCCGGATCGCGCTCGGCGCCCACGTCGCCGACATCCTGCGCATGGTGGTGCGGCAGGGCCTCGGCCTCGCGCTCGCCGGCGTCGGACTCGGGCTCGTCGCGGCGCTCGGGATGACCCGTCTCATCAAGAGCATGCTCTTCGGTGTGCCGGCGACCGACGTCGTGACGTTCGGCGGCATGGTCCTCCTGCTCGTCGCGGTCGCGTTCGTCGCCTGCTGGCTGCCGGCGCGTCGCGCGACACGGGTCGATCCGGTCGTGGCGCTTCGCACGGAGTAGCGGCGGTGCTCGCGCTCCGGCACCTCGAGAAATCGGCGGGGCGGAAGCCGCCGCGCGACGCACTCGTCGCCGACGCGCTTGACCGGATGGTCCACCTCCGCGACGGCTGGGTCGTGACCGCGTAGATTTGTCCGAGTCTTCTCCCGGTCCCATCGTGTCCGCACGCGCACCGCGCATCCTCATCGCCGACGATCAGCCCGACGTCGTCGCCGCCCTCCGCCTGCTCCTCAAGGGTGAGGGCTACGAGATCTGCGTCGCCGAGGTGCCCGCCGGCGTCCGCGCGCTGGTCGAGCGCGAGGAGCTGGACGCGGTGCTCATGGACATGAACTACACCCGGGACACCACGTCGGGACGCGAGGGTCTGGAGCTCCTCCCCGAGCTCCGCGCCTTCGATCCGACGCTTCCCGTCATCGTGATGACGGCATGGGGCACGATCGACAAGGCGGTGGAGGCGATGCGCCGCGGCGCACGCGACTTCGTGGAGAAGCCGTGGGACAACGCGCGACTGCTCGCCACGGTGCGCACCCAGGTGGAGCTGGGTCGGGCGCTTCGCCGTGGCCAGCGGCTCGAGAGCGAGAATCGGCTGCTCCGGCGCGACGGCTTGCCTGAGCTGGTGGCGGATGCGCCGGCAATGCGGCCGGTGCGACTGCTCATGGAGCGGGTCGCGCCGGCGGATGCCAACGTGCTGGTCACCGGCGAGCACGGGACCGGCAAGGAGGTCGTCGCGCGCTGGATCCATGCGGCGTCGCGGCGGGCCGAGCGGCCGCTCGTCGCGGTAAACGTCGGCGGATTGTCCGAGGGCGTGTTCGAGAGCGAGCTGTTCGGCCACGTGAAGGGTGCCTTCACCGATGCCAAGACCGACCGCATCGGCCGCTTCGAGCTGGCCGACGGCGGCACCCTCTTCCTCGACGAGATCGGCAACCTCCCGCTGCCGCAGCAGGCCAAGCTACTGCGCGTGCTTCAGGCGGGCGAGTTCGAGCGGGTCGGATCATCGCGCACTCGCCGCACCGATGTGCGCGTGCTCGCCGCGACCAACGAGGACCTCCACGCCAAGGCGGCCGCGGGGCGCTTCCGCGAAGACCTCCTCTTCCGACTGAACACCATCGAGCTGCACCTGCCGCCGCTCCGTGACCGCGCCGAGGATGTGCCGGCGCTCGCCGCCGCGTTCCTCTACCGCCACGCGGCGCGCTACGGCAGGACCGCGCTTCAGCTCGCGCCCGATGCGCTCGCCGCGCTCGCCGCCTACCGCTGGCCCGGCAACGTGCGCGAGCTGGATCACGTGCTGGAGCGCGCGGTGCTGATGACACAGGGCGACGTGATTCGCGCCGACGAACTCGGCCTCCGCCCGGGCGAGGGACCGCGCCGCCTCGACGACCTCACGCTGGAGGAGGTCGAGGCCGTGCTGATCCGGAAGGCGCTGGCGCGTCATGATGGCAACGTCAGCCTCGCGGCCAGGGACCTGGGGCTGAGCCGGAGCGCGCTCTACCGGCGTCTCGGGCGGTATGGACTCTAGCGAGCGGCGACGGCGCCCGGCACGGCACGAGCGCAGCGTCGTCGCGCTGGCGTTCTGGTCGGGGTTGCCCGGCGCGGCGTTCGCGCTCTGGTGGGCATGGGGCCAGCCGCATCCGCTGCACGTGCAGCTCACCGTGACGCTGGTGGTCGTGGCCGCGTGGCTCGGCGGCGCGATGGTGCTGCGGGAGCGGGTCGCGTGGCCGCTCCAGACGCTCGCGAACATCATCGCCGCGATCCGCGAAGGCGACTACGGCATTCGCGCACACCCGGGCGATCCGGAGGACGCGCTCGGCGTCGCGTATCTCGAGATCAATACGTTAGGCGAAATGCTCCGCGGCCAGCGACTCCGCGCCGTCGAGGCCGATGCGCTGCTGCGCCGGGTCACCGCAGAGATCGACGTCGGCGTCTTCGCCTTCGACGCCGGCGGCACGCTGCGTCTGGTGAATCGCGCCGGCACGCGGATGCTCCGCCGCTCCGCCGACGAGCTGATCGGGCGGAGCGCCGGGGAGCTTGGTCTGGCCGGCGCGCTCGATGGTGAGTCGCCCCGCACGCTCGACCTCACCGTCGCCGGGGCGTCGGGACGCTGGGAGGTGAGGCGCAGCAGCTTCCGGCTCGATGGGCGGCCGCACGCCCTGCTGGTGCTCACCGAGGTGAGCCGTGCCCTTCGGGCCGAGGAGCGCGATGCCTGGCGCCGGCTCATTCGCGTGCTGGGTCACGAGATCAACAACTCGCTCGCGCCGATCAAGTCCATCGCGGGAAGTCTTCGCGCGCAGCTCGGGCGGCCGGTGCGCGCCGCCGACTTCGACGCCGACCTCGCCGCCGGACTCGGCGTCATCGAGAATCGCACCGAGTCGCTGGGCCGCTTCCTCGCGGCGTACTCCGCGCTGGCCAAGCTGCCGCCGCCGCGGCTCGCACCCCTGCGGGTGGCGGAATGGGTGGCGCGGGTCGCGGCGCTGGAGCCGCGGCTCAGTGTGAGCATCAGGCCCGGCGCCGACGTGACCATCACGGCCGACAGCGACCAGCTTGACCAGGCCCTCATCAATCTGGTGCGCAACGCCGCCGACGCCGCGCTGGAGAGTGGCGGCTGCGTCGAGCTGTCGTGGACCGCCGACCCCGCCGCGGTCGAGGTGCGAGTGGACGACGAGGGTCCCGGCCTGCCGGACCCGGGCAACCTGTTCGTGCCGTTCTTCACCACCAAACTTCGCGGGACGGGAATCGGGTTGGTGCTGAGCCGGCAGATCGCCGAGGCGCACGGGGGGACGCTGGCGCTCGAATCGCGCGTGCCGCTGAGGGGCGCCCGCGCGCGGCTCCGCCTGCCGAGATCGGCATGACGGGTCACGGGGACAGGTGGGCAGTGGCCTTCCGCGGTGCGGTCCTCGGCTTATCGCACGGGCCCCCATAGAGTCGCAGAGCGGCTGGCACAGATCCGCGCCAGACTCCTGCCGCGTTCCGCGATGAGCGTCGCCCCGGGCAGCGGGCTCGGGGCCGGGTAACTGCTTGTGCCGGTGCACGAACGCGGCAGTCCGCGGCGCGGCACTCCATTTGCCCACTCGGCGCCGTCCGCATCGCGGACAGTCCTGCACCTTTCGACAAGGGCACCCCGGCCGCGAGGCCGGCTCGCAAAGCCAAGGGTCTCTCCGAGACAGCCTAGCCGTCGAAAGAGCGCTGCCGGCGATCGCCGGCGCCCCTTTACGCGTCGAAGGAGTGGTCCCATGAAGCCCATCCCCCTGCTTGTCGCCGCGGCGCTCGCGCTCGCGGCGTGCAACTCCCCAACGCCGACATCGCCGAGCGGGCCCGGCACCAGCCTCATTCCCAACGGGGGCGCCGGCGGCGGAACCAGCACCGGTACGGCCGGTGGCGGCGTCGGCAGCGACACGCTGATTCCGGTGGACAGCGCCAAGTTCGCGGCGACCGACACCACGCCTTCCGTGGCGGTCACCGGCGCGGCGACCACTCTGGTGTTCCTCACATCGGGCCCGGCGCTCAACGGCGTCGGCACCTGCGGCCACGACGGCACCTGGACCGCCCCGGACGGAACCGTCTCCGCGCCGCACAGCGCGAACTGCCTCGCCTACTGGAGCGACGGCCGTCCGGGCAACAACGGCAAGGGTTCGTGCGTCGCGAGCCAGCCGCAGGGCTACCCGGGCCTGTGGGTGAATCCGGGTGGCAACCAGACGGCGCCGTACCACACGCAGTGCCTCGAGCTGGGGGCGGTCGACAGCTCGCTCGCGCTGACCTTCTCGGTGCAGGGCACGCTGTATGACGCGAAGGACGGGAGCGGCAGTCGCATCCTCAATCTGGGCCCGCCGGGCGCCGCGCCGACGGCGCAGCTGGTCTATCACGGCTCGGCCAATGACTACACCACCGGCGCCGGCACGCTGACGGCGACCGACACCAGCGTCCCGGCCGGCACCTGGACCGTGGACTTCTCCCAGGTGGCGCTCAACTGGACGACGGGCTTGTTCAACGGCGATGTGATCAACACGCTGTTCTCCTCCATCGGCGTGCCGGTCGTCGCCTGCAACGGCACGCAAGGCTGCGTGCTCGTGACGCTCCAGCTCGCGACGACCCCATAACGCGCCACGGTCGCGACCGGCAAACGAGCGGGCGGTCCCGATGGGGCCGCCCGCTCCTGCATTCGGGAGTTGTTCGCCGCGCGGGTGTGGCCGTACCTTGAGACACGCGCTCGACGCCCGAGACCCGTGCCAGGAGCAGTCATGCTGCCGCGCATAGCAACACTCGCCGTGCTCGCTTCGCTGGTCGCCGCCGCCCCGGTCGCCGCACAATTCTCCGACAACGACGTGTACCGGCCGGTCGACTTCACGGTCGGCGGCGGTATTGCGATTCCGCTGAAGACGTTTCGCGACCTCTCCAAGACGGGCCTCGTCGGGCAGGTGGGAGTCGAGTTCATGCCGTCGGGTCAGATCCCGGTCGCGTTCCGGGTGAACGCGGTATACGAGCAACTGGACGGGAAGCCGCCGCTCGGATTGCTGAACCACGACCGCCGGCTCATCGGCGGTATCGCGGAGCTGCTCCTCCACGTCCCGCTCGACGAGCACACACGATGGGATCCGTACGTGTTCGCCGGCGGCGGCTTCTATCACCAGTCGCTCACCGACCTGCCGGGCAACCCGTCGGGCACGCACGTCGCCTTTCAGGGGGGACTCGGCCTCGCCGCCGGCATCGGCGCTCTCCGGCCGTTCCTGGAGTTCCAGGCGCAGAGCGTATTTCTCGACGGACCCAACGTGAAGACCGTGCCGATCGTCGTGGGGGTGCGGATCGGACGCCGCAAGAAGTGACCGGCGCGCTCCACCAGCTCTCGCTTCTTCTGACCGCCGGGGCCGCAGCAGGCCCCGGTGCGCGCATCCAGCCGCCGCGACCGCCGCGCCACCCGGTCAGCCTCGTCGTCCTCGTCGCCATCGACCAGTTCCGCGCCGATTACCTCCGCCGCTGGGGCACCCAGTTCACCGGCGGCTTCGTGCGGTTGCTGCGCGACGGCGTCGTCTACGAGCATGCGCACCAGGAGCACGCCATCACCGAGACGGCGCCGGGCCACGCGACGATGCTCTCCGGGCGGGAGCCGGCGCACACCGGCATGGTCACCAACTGGTCGGGCGTTCCGGACCCGACGTCGCCGGTGCTTGGCGTGGCGCACGACAGCGTCGGCGCGTCGCCGCGCCGCTTCCGCGGCAGCGAGCTGTACGACTGGATGCGCGCCGCCGACCCGGCTGCGCGGGTGCTGTCGGTTTCGCGGAAGGATCGTGGCGCGATCCTCCCCGTCGGCCGGGCGCGCGGCGATGTCTACTGGTACCGCGGCAGCCGCTTCACCACCAGCCGCTACTACGCCGATTCGCTCCCGCCGTGGGTCGTCGCCTTCAACGCCCGCCGCGGCGCCGAGCAGCTCGCCGGCACGCGGTGGACTCCGCTCCTTCCGGCTGCCGCGTACGCCGAGCCCGACTCGGTGCCGTTCGAGAACGGCGGGCACGACGTGGCCTTTCCGCACCCGCTGCCGGGTGATCCAGGCGAGGCCGCGCGGCTGATGCCGTCGTACCCGTGGATGGATTCGCTCACGCTCGACCTCGCGCTCGATGGCGTGACGCGCACCGGGGTCGGTCGCGGCCCGCGCACCGATCTCCTCTCCATCTCGCTGTCCACCACCGACGAGGTCGGGCACGACTTCGGGCCCGACTCGCGCGAGCTGCACGATCAGGTGCTGCGGGTGGATCACTGGCTCGGCTGGTTCCTCGACTCGCTCGCCGTGCTGGTGCCGCGCGATCGGATGTTGCTCGTGCTCACCGCCGATCACGGGGTGACGCCGATGCCGGACTACACCGCCGCGGTGCTGCATCGGCCCGCGGGCCGCGCATGGCTCGGCGACCTCGCGACCTCGGTGGGCGCGCCGCTCCGCGCGCGCTTCGCGATGGACTTCGGGCTGCGCTTCGATTCCGGATTGCTCGAGGGCGACGTCGCGGCGCTCCGGGCCCGCGGGGTGAACGTGGACAGTCTGGCCGAGTCGCTGGCGCGCGCGGCCCGCCGGCGGCCGGGCGTCGCGAAGGTCTTCACGCCCCGCTCCCTCCGCGCGGCACCCGCGAGCGACATCTCCGCGCTCCGCTGGCGCCGGCAGCTTCCGGACGATTACGGCTGGCTCGTCTGCGCGGTGCCCGAGCCCGGCTGGGTCTGGTCCCGCCCACCGGTCACCGCCGCCGAGCACGGCTCGCCGCTGCTCGACGACGTCGAGGTGCCGATCGTGTTCCTCGGGCCCGGCGTGCGGCCGCGGCGAGTGACGCGGGTGGTGCGCACGGTGGACATTGCGCCCACGCTCGCGGCGCTGCTCGGCATCCGGCCGACGGAGCGGCTGGACGGCGTCGTGCTGCCGGAGGTCGCGGGCGCCCATTGACCTGCTGCGCCGCGCTGCGTACATCTTCCGCGATGCCGCTCTCCCGGGTGTGTCGCCGACTGCTCGCCTTGCCGCTGCTGGTGGCGAGCCTGGTCGTGCCCGCAGTGATGCCGCTGGTGCCGGCGACGGCCCCCGCGGCGGCCGGGCATCATCACGAGCACCACGGCCCGGCGAGCGACCGCTGCTGCGACCTCTGCGTCACCTCCTGCGTCACCGCGCTGAACACGCCGCCGGCCGCGGTCGCGGCACGGCACCACGCCGTCGCGTTCGCGGATCCGGCTCCGCCGCCCGACTCCTCTCCGTGCCGCGGCGCGCACGACATCCGCCTTCCGCCGCTCCTCGGCCCGCCCGCTCTCCACGCGTAGACCAGTCGCGTCCCTTCCGACCGACTCGCGGCGAGCATCCGCTCGCCGGTCCTCGTGCGTGGAGATCAAGGCATGTCCCGACATTCATACGCGGCCGCATGTGCTTCCGCCCTGGCGCTCGCGGTGCTGCTCGTGATGCGGCCCGCGCGGCTCGTCGCCCAGGGCGTCGTCTCATCCGACTCGATTCACCAGCACGGCGACACGCTGACCCACGCGCGCGGTCCGGTCTCGCTGCAGGAGATCACGGTTACCGCGACGCCCTCGCGGCGCGAGGACCCGTGGAACTCGACCCAGGTCACCTCGGCGGCGCTCACCCGCACGCCGGCGATCAACCCCTACGAGCTGCTGCGCGAGACCGCCGGCGTCGAGGTGCACGAGCAGGGGCAGGGGCCCGGCTTCGCGTCCAACGCATCGGTGCGAGGCTTCTCGTCGGATCACTCGACCGACCTGGCGCTCTGGATCGACGGCGTGCCGATCAACGAGCCGGTCAACGGCCACGCCGAGGGGTACAACGACTGGAGTCTGCTGTTTCCGCTGGCGGCGCAGGAGGTGGACGTCTTTCGCGGGCCCACCAACCCGCTCTACGGCAACTTCGCGCTGGCCGGCGCGGTCAACATCCGCACGCTGGAGCGGATGACCGGGACGCTCGCCGCGCTCTCCGGCGGCATGTACGGCCGGGCCGACGGCACCGTGCTGACCGGCTTCGATCACGAGCACTCCGGCGGCGTCTTCGGGATCCGCGGCCTGCGCGAGGATGGCTGGCGGCCTAACGCCGGCTACCGCCTGGGCCAGGTACACGCGCGCGCGTCACGCGATCTCTCGTCCACGGTGACGCTCGACGGCGGCATCGAGCTGTACGCCGCCGGCTGGGACTCGCCCGGCTTCCTCACCGCCGAGCAGTTCGCCGCACGGGACTACCGGAACGTGAGCGATCCGACCGACGGCGGATTCAAGCGTCGGGCGCAGGAGCGGGGGAGCATGCGGGTGGTGCTCTCGCCGTCGCTGCTCTGGCGCAGCACGGTCTACGCGACGCAGAGCCGCTGGCAGCTCTTCCTCACGACGCCGCCCGAAGGCGGCGGCGAGGAAGGCACCGGCAGCCAGACCGAGGAGGAAGACCGCCGCTACGGCTTCGGCGCCACCAGCGCGCTCACCTGGAGTCTGCCGCGGGGCGACATCACGCTCGGCACCGAGGAGCGGTGGGACCATGCGACGTACGAGAATTTCCTCACTACCCATCGGGTGCGTGACGCGGCGCAGGAGCAGGTGCGGGCGCGGCAGGCGTCGGGCGCGCTGTTCCTCCAGAGTCTCACCGACCTCGGCCACCACTTCCGGCTGAGTCTCGGCGGGCGGTACGATCTGCTGGACACCCGCAGCACGCCGTTCGGCGGGAGCACGTCCTCCGATACCAAAGGGATCGTGAGCCCGAAGATCGGCGCGCTGTATCACCTCAAGCGGGTCGGTGACCTGTACGCCAACGTCTCCCG
Organism: Gemmatimonadales bacterium; assembly: GCA_025934955.1. Lineage (GTDB taxonomy): Bacteria > Gemmatimonadota > Gemmatimonadetes > Gemmatimonadales > GWC2-71-9. Next base: position 37,902 of record JAICWE010000017.1, read on the forward strand.
CGGCTTCCGCGAGACCGACGGTGTCATCAGCGACCCGACGTTGCCGTTCATCACGGCGTGGAACTACGAGGGCGGCGTGAAGATCGACGCGCACCGGGTCAACGCCAGCGCAGCCGTCTTCCGGATGGACGTGAGCGACGAGCAAACGTTCGACCCGATCACGCTGGTCTCGACCAGCGGCGGGCGCAGCCGGCGGCAGGGGGTCGAGCTGATGCTGCACGCGCAACTGAGCGAGGCGCTGCACGCAACCGCCACCTGGACGTTCAACGACGCAAAGTACCGCGCCTTCGTCACGGAGGACGGCGATACCCTGAACGGCACCCGCGTGTTCAACACCGCGCGCTTCGTCGGCTCGGGAGCGGTGGACTGGGTGCCGGCCGCCACGATCTGGCAGCTCCACGCCGGTGCCAACGTCGTCGGTCCGTACACGCCGTTCGACGAGCCCGGCACCGAGCTGCCGACCTACGCGCTGTTCAACGCCAGCGCCGGCGTGCGGCTCGGCACCGCGCTCGTCGAGGTGGGCGCGCGGAATCTGCTCAACCACGCGTATCCGGAGCTCCGCGCCGGCGGCTTCGTGTCGCCGGGGCAGCCGCGCTCCGTCTACGGCTCGGTTCGCTACGTCTTCTGAGCCGGCGGTGCCCGCGGAAGGGCGGCGGCTCGCGTCGCTCGACGCCTTCCGCGGGCTGGCGATCGCCGGGATGATCCTGGTCAACAATCCCGGTGACTGGAGCGCGATCTACCCGCCGCTCGAGCACGCGCCGTGGCACGGCTGGACGCCGACCGACCTCGTCTTTCCCTTCTTCCTCCTCATCGTCGGCATCAGCATCGTGCTCTCCCACGCGCGGCGCGAGGCGACCGGCGCCGGTCGCGCCGCGCTGGTGCGGCGCATCGTGCTCCGCGCCGTCGTGCTGGTGCTGATCGGGCTGGTGCTCAACGTCCTCTCGCGGCCGGATCCCGCCACCGTGCGCTTTCCCGGCGTGCTCCAGCGGATCGGCGTGGTCTACCTCGTGACGGCGCTGCTGGTGGTGTACACCGGCCCGCGGACGCAGGCGTGGATTACCGCGGCGCTGCTGGTGGGCTACTGGCTGCTGCTGACCAACGTGCCGGTGCCTAACGTCGGCGCGCCGAGCCTGGATCCGGGCTCCAACCTGCCGGCGTGGGTGGACGCGCGCCTGTTCGGGCCGCACACCTGGCAGCCGGCGTTCGATCCCGAGGGACTGCTCAGCACCTTTCCCGCGATCGGCACCTGTCTGCTCGGCGTCTTCACCGGGCGCTGGCTCCGCGGCGCCCGCCCGCCGGGCGAGACCGTCGCGGGCCTCTTCGCCGCCGGCACCGTGCTGCTGACACTCGGCGCGGTGTGGGACGCGTGGTTTCCGATCAACAAGAATCTCTGGACCAGCTCGTACGTCCTCTTCACCGCCGGCGCGGGGCTGCTGGTCTTCGGCCTGCTCGCGTGGGTCATCGAGGTGCGGGGGCGACGCCGCTGGGCGTGGCCGCTCTACGTCTTCGGCGTCAACGCGCTGCTGGTGTTCGTGCTGTCGGGGCTGGTGGCGCGGCTGCTCGACGCCGTATCGGTCGGCGGCGGCACGGTCCAGGAGTGGATCTACGCCAACGCCTTCGCCTCGTGGGCGGCGGAGCGCGACGCCTCGCTGCTCTTCGCGGTGGTGACGGTGCTGGTCTGGCTGGGCGTGATGAGCGTGTTCTACCGGCGGCGCTGGTTCGTGCGGTTGTAGGCAGCGAAGGCCCGGGCGAGCGTCAGGCGCCGCGCGGTCCCCGCGTCGGATCGAGCGCGTCCCGCAGCGCATCGCCCAGGAGCGTGCAGGCCAGTACCACCAGCACCAACGCCACGCCGGGCGCGGCGGCGACCCACGGCGCATTCACCAGCGTGTCGCGCCCCGACGCGATCATGTTGCCCCACGACGGCGCCGGCGGCTGCACGCCCAATCCGAGAAACGAAAGCCCGGCCTCCAGCAGGATCGCGTTGCCTACACCGAGCGCGGCGGAGACGATCACCGGTGTCAGCGTGTTGGGCACGATGTGCCGCAGCAGCACCCGCCGCCGCCGCGCGCCGAGCGCGAGCGAGCCCTCGACGAACGCCCGGCCCACCAGCGTTCGCACCTCGCCGTGCACCAGCCGCGCGACCGGCATCCATCCCGTCGCGGCGAGCACCACCACCACCAGCACCGCGCTCGGCTGCCACAGTGCCGCGAGCAGGAGCAGCAGCACCACGCGAGGCAGGGCGAGCGCGAAGTCGGTGACACCGAGCAGCACGGCGGCCACCCGCCCGCGCCAGACGCCCGCCGCCGCACCGACCAGCAGCCCGATGGCGGCGGAGATTCCCGCCGCCAGCACCCCGACGCTGAGCGAAATGCGCGCGCCGTAGATCAGCCGGGTCCACACGTCGCGGCCGAATCGGTCGGTGCCCAGGAGATGGAAGACGCCGTGCCGGTCGAGGGCGAGCGGTGCCACGAAACGGGTGCCGATGACGTCGAGCTGCGCGGCGGGATCGCTGCTCGAGAGCAGCGGCGCGAGCACCGCCGCGAGCACTGCCGCGGCGAGCACGACGAGACTGATCCGGGCGCGGCCGTCGCGCCAGAGCCGGGCCGGCGTCATCGCGCGCGCGGGTCCACCCAGGCCACCAGCAGCTCGGCGAGGAGGTTGCCGGCGACGACCAGCATCGCACTCACCGTCGTCGCGGCCATGACGACCGGGTAGTCGCGCGCCTGCACCGCCTGCACCAGCACCAGGCCGACGCCGGGCCAGGCGAAGATCGCCTCGACGAACACGGCGCCGGAGAAGAGCGCCGGAAGCGAGAGGCCGAGCAGCGTGACGACCGGCACCAGTGCGTTCCGGAGCACATGGCGTCGCGTCACCTGCCGCGTGCCGATGCCCTTGGCGCGCGCCACCAGGACGAACGGCTGGCCCGCGACATCGAGCATCGCGCCGCGGACGAACCGCGCCGCGCCGCCGACGCCGATCAGCGTGAGCGTGGCGAGCGGCAGCGCGAGATGCCGGAGTGCGTCGACCAGCTGCGCGCCCGGGGGCAGGAAGTCGGCGTCGAGCCCCGCCGCGCCGAACGCGGGAAGCCAGCGCAGCTCGTAGGTGAAGAGCATCACCAGCATCAGACCGAGCCAGTAGCCCGGCATGGCCAGGAGCGTGACACTCGCCACCGAGAGCGCGGTGTCGGTGCTGGTTCCGCCATGGTGCGCCTGGATCGCGCCGAGAACGACGCCGAGCAGATAGCTGAGGATCAGCGAGATGCCGACGAGGCGAACGGTCGCCGGCCACGCGCGCGCGAGCATGCGTCCCACCGGCTGCCCGGTGGCGATGCTGGTGCCGAAGTTGCCGCGGGCCGCGGACGCGAGCCAGTGGCCGTATTGCGCCGGCAGCGGCCGGTCGAGCTCCAGCGAGTGCCGCACCACGGCGAGCTGCGCCGCGGTCGCGGTCGGGCCGAGGAGCCGCTCCGCCGGATCGCCCGGCGCCAGCCGCAGCAGCACAAACGTCAGCGTGATCACCCCGATCACCACCGCCGCTCCGGCCAGCGCGCGTCTCACGAGATGGGCGAGCATGCTGAAGAATATGCCGCGCCTGCACAGCGCCGGATACACCGGCCGGCGCCACATGGTTACAATAGTCGGCGTGCCACGAACCATTCCGGCGCTTCTGATCCTCGCCGCCGCGTGCGGGACGGCGCCGCGGCGCGCGGACACCGTGCTGTACGCCTCGGGCGCCGACCTCCAGAGCATCAACCCGCTGCTCACGCTGCATCCGCTCGCGCGGCAGGTGCAGCGCTACGTGCTGCTCACCACCCTCGCGCGCTACGATTCGGCCCTGGTGCCGCAGCCGTATCTCGCGCGCGCGTGGAGCTGGTCGGACGATCGGCGGACGCTCACCTTCGCGCTGCGCACCGACGTGCGCTGGCATGACGGCGCCCCGACGACCGCGGGCGACGTCGCCTGGACGCTGGACGCCGCCCGCGATCCCGCGACCGGCTACCCCCGTCTCGGCGATCTCATCGTGCTGGACTCCGCGCGTGCCCTCGACGACTCGACCGTCGCGCTCTCGTTTGCAGCGCCGCAGGACCGCTTTCCCGACGTCCTCACCGATCTCGCCGTGCTCCCGGCCCATCTGCTCGCCGCCACGCCGCACGCGGCGCTCCGCCGCGCCGCGTGGAACGATGCCCCGGTCGGGAACGGGCCGTTCGTCTTCGTTTCCCACGAGGCCAATCGCCGCTGGGTCTTCCGCGCCAACCCCGCTTTTCCCGCGGGGCTCGGCGGGCCTCCGCGGCTGGCGCGGCTGATCCTCGTCGTGGTGGACGAGCCCACCACCAAGCTCGCGGCGCTCACCTCGGGTGAGCTCGACGTCGCCGGCATCCAGCCCGCGCACGCCGCGTTCGTCGCGCGCGACCCGGAGCTTCGGGTGCTCACCTATCCGCTGCTCTTCAATTACGGCATCGTCTTCAATCGCAGCCGGCCGCCGTTCGACCGCCTGAACGCGCGGACCGCCGTCACGTTCGCGGTGGACCGTCGCGAGATCGTGGAGGGCTACGCCTACGGGTTCGCGACGGCCGCCGGCGGCCCGGTGCCGCCCGATGTGCCCGGCGCGATCCCGTCGCCGCCATCACCGTATCTCCCCGACTCCGCGCGCGCGCTGCTCAGCGGGCGCCCATTGAGCTTCGAGCTGCTCACTGTCGGCAGCGGGGAGGCGGCGCTGGAGCAGCTGCTCCAGGCCGAGCTTGCGCGCGCCGGCATCCGGATCACCATCCGTCAGCTCGAGCTCTCGGCCTTTCTCGGGCGGGTGTACGGACCGAATCCGGATTTCACCGCCGCCGTCGTCGGCACCTCGGGCGATCTCGGGCTCGGTTACCTGGCGCCGCTCGCCGGCCTGGGCGCGCCCGCCGGCTGGACGGCACCGTCCGATCCGGCAACTCTTCAGCGATATTTTGCGGACTCGGTCCCGGTGGCTTTCCTCTACAACGCGCGCGGGCTGCAGGGACTCAGGCGCCGCGTGCAGGGCGTGCGAATGGATCTGCGCGGAGAGTTGGTGACCGTGCACGACTGGTGGATCCGCCCGTGACCGCGAGCCCGACAGCGCCGCGGACGGCCCCCGTGCGGGCGACGCGTGCGGAAGCGGCCGCGCCGGTGCGGCTCGATCTCGCCGGCGGCTGGACCGACGTGCCGCCGTTTTCCGCCCGCGAGGGCGGGCTCGTCGTGGCCGCGGCGATCGAGCTGTTCGCGCATGCGGTGATCGAGCCCGGCGGCGACGCGCTGCGCCTCATCTCGGAAGACCTGGGCGAGCGACTCGATCTCCCCGCCGTCGCGGCGCTCGGCGTCGGCGATCGGCTGCCGCTGCACCGCGCCGGCCTTCGCATGCTTCCCGTGGGACTCGGCACGCTCCTGACCCGCTCGGGTGCGCCCGCGGGCTCCGGCCTCGGCAGTTCCGGCGCGCTCGACGTCGCGCTGGTCGCGGTCCTCACCCGCGCGCGCGGCGAGAGCCGCGATGCACACGAGATCGCCGGGCTGGCCTGCCGGCTCGAGGCGGTCGAGGCGGGCATCGCCGGCGGCCGGCAGGACCAGTACTCCGCGGCGCTCGGCGGTTTCAATCGCCTTGCATTCCACGATCCGGAAGTCCGCGTCGAGCCGCTCGACCTGGATCCCGCATTCCTCGACGAGCTGGAGCGCTGCACCGTGCTCTGCTACACCGGTGCGTCGCGCTTCTCCGGCGCCACCATCACGCGGGTGATGGCGGCGTACGAGCGGGGCGACGAGCGCGTCACCAGCGCGCTGCTCTCGCTGCTCGAGTCGGCCTACGCGATGGTCGAGGCGCTCCGCGCCGGCGATCTCGCGCGGACCGGCGAGGTGCTCCGGCGCAATTGGGCGGCGCAGCAGGCGCTCGATCCCGGCATGTGCACGCCGGAGATGGCGACGCTCGCCCGCGCGATGGATGCTGCCGGCGTCCTCGGCGGCAAGGCGGCGGGCTCCGGTGCCGGCGGCTCGATGTTCTTCCTCAGCGCCGATCCGGAGCGCGCGCGCGACGTGGCGCGCGCGGCGGGCGTCGCGCTCTTGCCGCTCCGCTGGGCCCGCGAGGGAGTGCGCGCATGGTGACGGCCGAGGATCTGCAACGCCGCCGAACCGAGATCGCGCGGTCGCACGACCTCGCCGCGCTGCTCGCGCACCTCGGCCGCCGCGCCGATCACTTCCTCGCGGAGCCGGTGTCGATTCCCGAGGCGAAGGCGCTGCTCTCGAGCGACGGCGGCGTCTGTCCGCGCGACGGTACCGCACTCGTCTTTGATCCGCGAAGCCCCGACCGGCACCGCTGCCCTCGATGCGACGACGTACTCACGGGCGAGCGACATCATCGGAGCTGGGCCCGCTTCGCCCATCTGTGGCTCGCCGAGCGCGCGGCCGAGCTGGCGGCGGTCGGCGTGCTGGGTGATCGGCCGGATGCCGCGGACGGCGCGGCAGCGTTGCTCCGCGCGTACGGCGACTCGTACCTTCGCCACCCCAATCGCGACAACGTGCTCGGCCCCTCGCGCCTGTTCTTCTCGACTTATCTCGAATCGGTGTGGCTCGCGAGCTATCTCGCCGCCGCCATGCTGCTGCGCGAAGGCGGCGCGCTGGACGACGCGACGGCGCAGGCGGTGAACACCGTCGCGGACGAAGCGGCGAACCTGATCGGCGACTTCAACGAAGGCCTGTCCAATCGGCAGACGTGGCACGACGCCGCGCTCACCGCGATCGCGGTGTGGTTCGAGGACGAAGGCCTGGCCGGGACCTCCATCGAAGGCCCGACCGGTCTGCTGGTCCACCTCGCCGACGGCTTCGGCCAGGACGGGATGTGGTACGAGGGCGAGAACTACCACCTCTTCGCGCTGCGCGGCCTGCTGGTCGGCACCGGCTGGGCGCGGCAGGCCGGCGTGGACGTCTTCGCCGACTCGCAGCTTCAGCCGTTCCTCCGTGCGGCGCTGCTCGCGCCGTCGCTCAGCGCGCTGCCGGATCTGACTTTTCCCGCGCGGAAGGACTCGCGCTACGGCGTGTCGCTGGCGCAGCCGATGTACCTGGAGGGTTGGGAAGTCGGCGCCGGCCGCTTCGCCGCGGCGGGCGCCGACGCCGAGTCGGCAGATGTCGCGCGCTGGCTCGCCGCGCTCTACGCCGCGCCGTCACCCGCGGCGCAGACGTTCGATTCCTATCTGCACGAGGCTGGTGAGGAATCACCGGGGCGCACGCGCTCGCAGCTCTCCTGGTGGGCGCTGCTGGAGGCGCGGGCATCGCTCGACGCGTGCGCCGAGGAGTGGCGGCCGGGGAGCATTTATCTCGCGGGGCAGGGACTCGCGGTGCTGCGCCACGCCGATCGCTACGCCAGTCTCGAGTGCGGGCCGGTGGGCGGGGGACATGGCCACGCCGACCGCCTGCACCTGACGCTGCACGCCGGCGGCGTGCACTGGCTGCCGGATCCCGGCACCGGCTCCTACGTCGCCGCCGATCTCTTCTGGTACCGGGCCACCCGCGCGCACAACGCGCCCATGATGGATGGCGCGGCGCAGCCCTACGCCGATGCGCTCGCCGAGGCGTTCGGCGCAGAGGGCGACTGGTCGTGGGTGCGCGGCCGCTTCGAGTCGTGGGTGCGCACGCTGGTGCTCGGGCCGCACTACGTGCTCGACGTGCTCGACTTCTCCGCCGAGGACCCGCACACACTCGAGCTGCCGTGGCACTTTCAGGGCACGGTGACGGGTGACGGGTCGGCGATGGAGGCCGCCAGCGGCGACGCGAGCCTTGCCGTGCGCTTCCACGGCGACGCCGAGCTGATACGCGAGGAAGGTCCCGGCCTCCCGGGCACGCCGGGCCTGGCACCCTACTGGGTGCAGCGCCTCGAAGCGCGCGGCGCGCGGTTGGTCGCCGTGCTCGCGCCATCGCCGGACGCGGCACAGGTGCGCGGCACCTCCGTCGCCGGCGAGACGGTCGAGATCGCGATGCCCGCGGGCACCGAGCGGGTTGCGCTGCTCGGTGATCGCATTCGAATCGAGGAGGGTGGGCGCACGCTCGAAGTGCCGAGCACGCTGCGGGTGGTCGAGCCGGCGGCGCTCGCGACGTGGGGGCAGAATGCCCCCGCGCCGGCGGCGGCAATGGCGCGGTGGGTGGACCAGCCGCCCGCCTGCGACGGAACGCTCGACGGCTTCGACCTGGACGCGCCGATTCTGCTCGACACCGAAGACCAGTACCGTCGGAGCGAGGAACCGTACGGGGGTCCCGAGGATTTCTCCGCGACGGCGTGGCTCGACTGGAGCGACGACGTGCTGTACGTCGCGGTGGACGTGGTGAAGCCGGAGCTGGTCATCCGCGCCGACGATGCGCCGCCGCTCCGGCTCGACAACGAGCCCGACGAGATCCACTCCGACGGCCTGCAGCTGTATCTGCGCGATGCCGACGGTCGGGTGCTCGGCTGGCTGGTGGTGCCGTCGCTCCGGAACGCGCCGGCCGTGCGGGTGCACGCGGTCGCCGGCACCGCGGCGGACGCGGCGTCGGTCGGCGGCACGTGGGCCGAAACCGAGAGTGGCTACTGCGTCACGCTGCACGTCGCCGTGCCCGGCCTCGCGGAGGCGGCGCGTCGCGGCGCGCGCCTCGGCTTCGATCTGATCGTGAACGAGATGCTCTCCGACCGCGAGCGCCGCGCGGGGCAGTTGGTATGGAGCGGCGGCGGCGGCTGGGTCTGGCTCCGCGGCGACCGCCAGGACGCCGAGCGCTTCGGCCTGCTCGGCCTGTCGCACTGATGGCGCCGCTCTCCCGCATTCCGGGCTTCACCTCGACCGGTAGCAAGCGGCCCGCCGCGCTGTTCGGCGCCGACCCGCCCGCCGACCTTCCGCGTCACATGGTGCGCTCCGCCGGCTGCACGGTGTGGGACGAGCGCGGCCGCGAGTATCTCGACCTCGTCATGGCGCTCGGCGCGGTGGCGTTGGGCTACGGGCATCCCGAGGTGACGGCGGCGGTCGCGGTGGCGGCCGCGGACGGCGCCGTCGGCCCGCTGCCGCCGGTGCTGGAGGAGGAGATCGCCGAGCGGATCGCGCGGCTGGCGCCGTGGGTGGAACGGGTGCGCTTCCTCAAGAGCGGCGCCGAGGCGATGGCGGCGGCGGTGCGCATCGCGCGGGCGCACACCGGGCGCGAGCGGGTGCTGGGCTGCGGCTACCACGGCTGGCTCGACTGGTGCCAGGGCGGCGATCTCGCCGTGCCGGCCGCGACCCGCGCGCTCTACGCCGAGTTGCCGTTCAACGACGTCGAGCGCACCCGCGCCATGATCCGGGCCGCCGGCAGCCAGCTGGCTGCCGTCGCGATCGAGCCGGTCGTGGTGGACCCGCCGCATCCGGAGTGGCTCGCCGCGGTGCGGCAAGAGAGCGAGCGCGCCGGCGCCGTCTTCATCGTGGACGAAGTGAAGACCGTCGGCCGGCTGGCGCTCGGCGGCGGCTGCGAGCGCTACGGGATCCGGCCAGATCTGGTGGTGATGGGGAAGGCGATCGCGAACGGCTTCCCCCTCGCGCTGGTCGGCGGGCGCGCGGAGGTGATGATCGCCGCGACGCGGACCTGGATCTCGTCCACGCTCGCGACCGAGTTCGTATCACTCGCCGCCGCGCGCGCGACGCTCGACGTGCTGGAGCGCGAACGGGTGCCGGCGTATCTCTGGCGGGTGGGTGGCGCACTCTACGCGGGATTCGAGCGCTTCGCGGCGGCGCATCGCGATCTGATCGCCGGCGTCGGCGGCGTGGCGCCGATGTGCTTCCTCAAGCTGATGGACGAAGACACGTCGGCCGCGGTCGCGCGGGAGTGCGCGCGCCGCGGCCTCGTGTTCAAGCGGGGGGCATATAACTTCGTGTCCCTGGCGCACGATGCGACGGCGGTCTGCCGCGCGCTCGACGTGCTGGAGGAGGTGCTCGACTATTTGGCGCGCTCCAGGTAGACGCCCTCGCGCGGGTTGACCCGGATGCGCTCGCCCTGATTGACGAACTCCGGCACCTGGACCGTCATCCCGTTGCTCAGCTTCGCCGGCTTCGTGCTGGCCGTCTTGGTCGCGGTCTTCATGATCGGCGCGGTCTCGACCACCTCCAGCTCCACCGCCGACGGCAGCTCGATCGCGATCGGCCGGCCGCCCAGCCATTCGGTGATGAACGTCATCCCCGACTCCATCCACGCGCCGGCATCGCCGGTGACCTCGTCGTCGAGCGTGAACTGGTCGTAGGTCGCGTTGTCCATCACGTGGAGCCCGTTGGCGTCGCGGTAGAGCACCTGCATCTCCTTCGTGTCCAGCCGCGCCTCATCCACGAACTCGGTGGCGCTGAGCCGGGTGTCGAAGGTGTTGCCGCTGGTCAGATTGCGCAGGCGCACCTGCACGAACGCGCGCAGGTTGCCGGGGGTCCGGTGCTGGAAATCCATGACGCGGCACGGCTGGCCGTCGATGATGAGCACGTGGCCTTTGCGGATGTCGCTTGCCTTCATGTACGGCTCCAAGGGTGGTCGGGTCGGCCGCCGGAGAGACCGGCGGCGCCGCGGAGAAAATACACCGGTGGCGCAGAGCGGGGCGAGACTACCGCCCCCTCCGCCGATCCCGCTCCCGGTCCGGCAGCTCCGAGTGGAGCGACGCCGTTCCGTCGATCGCCACGAGCAGATCCGGCAGCGGCAGCGACTGCACCCCGACCAGCGTGAGTGCCGGCCCCTCGCCCTCCGGCATCCGCCGCGCGATCGCCGCCTTGAGCGGAGCATAGTCCGCCGGCCGGTAGCCCACCACGTATACCGTGAGTTTGACGAAATCCGCCGGCAACCCGTTGGCGGAGCGGATCACCTTCTCCAGATTGTCGAGCGCCTGTTCCGTCTGCCGCGCGAGGTCGCCCACGCCGACGATCCTGTCGGCCGAGTCGAGCGCCACCTGCCCGGACACGTAGATCGTCGAGCCCACCTTCACCGCGGTCGAGAAGCCATTGAGCCCCGGCACGCCGTCGGGGTTGAGCCGGACCGGCGCGGGCGAGGGGAGCGGCATGGCGCCGAACGAGCGGCGCTGCGCCTGGGGCGCGCAGCCGGCGAGGAGCAGGAGAACACACGGGAGACGGCGCAGCTGACAACGCATCAGGGGTCCTCGGTTGCAATTGGTGGTGGCGCGAGCGCGGCCCTATCTTAATCGGGTGTTGATCGACGTTCACGCCCACTTCCTTCACGACCGCACGCCGCGGGCCGACTGGCGCGAGCGGAACGCCAGCCGCCTCCGCGCCGGCGAGCGCATCGGCATCACGGTGCACGTCGCCTCGATTCTCGGCAGCTGGGGCCTGACGTCGCCGATCTATTTTTCTTCGCCCTCCGACACCACCCATGGCAACGACCGGATGCTGGCGCTCCAGTGCGAGCACCCCGACCGCATCCGCGGCTACGTCGCCGTCAACCCCAACTTCACCGGGCATGCGCTCGCCGAGATCGCCCGCTGCATGAATGCGGGCATGATCGGCGTCAAACTCGCCGCCGCGCGCCGCGCCGACGACCCGCTGCTCGATCCGATCTGCCGGCTCGCCGCCGAGCGTGGCGCGCCGGTGCTGCACCACATCTGGCAGGGCCGCCGGCGCGAGTGGCCGGGACAGGACGCCTCGAACGGCGCCGAGCTCGCGACGCTGGCACGGCGCCATCCGGACGTGTCGTTCATCCTCGCTCACATCGGCGGAGGCGGCGACTGGCTCGATACGCTGCACGTGGTGCGCGACGTCGGCAACGTCTACGTGGATCTCTCCGGCAGCGGCGTGGACGGCGGGATGTTGGAGACGTGCGTCGCGGCGGTGGGTGCACCGCGGCTCCTCTGGGGCTGTGATCTCACGCTCGACACCGGCTGGGCCAAGCTGCGCTACCTCGAGCACCTGCTCCCGCCGGGCGATCTCGAGCTGATCCGCTGGCAGAATGCCGTGCGGATTTTCCCACCCGGCGCCTTCCCGGCGGATTGACCGTGCGACTCGACGTCAACGCCTTTCTCGGCGCGTATCCCTGGCGCCGCGTGCCTGGCACCGCGCCCGAGGCGGTGCTCGCCGCGATGGACCGGGTCGGGCTCGATGAGGCGTGGGTGAGTCATCTTCCCGGCATGTTCTGGAAGGACCCCACGGAGGGCAATGCGTGGCTGCTCGACGCCGCCCGTCATCATCGTCGCCTCCATCCGGTTCTGGCGGTGCATCCGCTGCTGGCGAACTGGCGCGACGTACTGCGCCAGGCGCGCGGCGCCGGCGCGCCCGCCGTGCGTGCCGACCCGACGTTCTATGGTATCGATCCGGCCGCTTCGCCGATGCTCGCGCTCGCCGCCGAGTGCGGCGCTTCCGGTGTACCGCTCGTGATGTCGGTGCGGCTGGAGGATCTGCGCGGTCGGCACCCCAACGACCGCGCCGACGATCTGCCGCCGTGGGCGGTGCGCCGGCTGCTGCGGGCGCATCCGGACGTGCGCATCCTCGTCATGAGCGCCGACCGCGGCTTCATCGAGGAAGTCCACTTCGGGTCCACGCCGGAGGAGGCGCGCCGCTGCTGGTGGGACATCGCCTGGATCTGGGGTCCGCCCGAAGATCACCTCGCCACGCTGCTCCGCACCGTCGGGACCGAGCGCTTCGTGCTCGGCTCGGGGCAGCCGCTCCGCATTCCGGAGACGTCGATCGCGCGGCTCGATCTGCTGGACCTCACGCCGGAGCAGCGCGCGCTCCTGGAGCACGGCAACGCCGCCGCGCTGCGGGGCCGCTGATGGCCTGGCCGCACGACCGCGAGCATTACCGCATTCAGTACCCCGCGGCGGCGCGTCCTCGTCTGGTGGCGAACGGCGTGAGCTATGAGGTGCTCGACCTCTCCGAAGGCGGGCTCCGCGTCCTGCTTCCGTCGGACGCGCCCGCGCCGCCGCCCGATGCCGAGCTCGGCGGCGTGCTGCGGTTCCGGCGCGACGACGAGATCGTTGTGGTGCGCGGCCGTGTGCTCCGCACCGATGGCCGCGAGGTGGCGATCCGGCTCGAGATCGGCCTCGGGTTCCGCGTGGTGCTCGACGAGCAGCGCTATCTGCTCGAGAACGACTTCGGTCGCACCCGGTAGCATTCCTCGCATGCATCCCGTCGCGGCGCGCCTCGTTGATGGACTGATCCCGGCCGTGCCGGTGCCGTTCCGGGACGCCGCGCTCGATGCCGCCGCGCAAACGCGCTACGCGGCGTGGATGGCGGCGCAGCCGGTCGCGGGCGTCGCGGTCTGGTCGCACACCGGGCGGGGGCCGCACCTGAGCGCGGAGCAGCGGGCCACGGTGCTCGCCGCCTGGCGCGAGGCGCTGCCCGACCGCGTCGTCGTCGCCGGCGCGCACGACATCGGCGCCGCGATCGCCGCCCGGCGCGGCGGCGCCGACGCCGTGCTGGTCTTCCCCGAAGGGCGCGATCCCGTCGCCCACCATCGCCGGCTCGGCCGCGAGCTGCCGGCGCTCGCCTTCTACCTGTATGAGCGCGCCGGCGGCGCCGCCTACGACGACGCGACACTGCACGCGATTCTCGATCTTCCCGAGGTGATCGGCATCAAGGTGGCGACGCTCGATTCGGTGATGACCTTCCAGCGCATCGCGGCCGTGCTCCGCGCCCATCCGGACAAGCTGCTGGTCACCGGCGAGGACCGCTTCCTCGGCTACTCGCTCATGATGGGCGCGCGCGCCGCGCTGGTGGGCATGGGTGCGGCGCTGCCGGACCTGCAGGCGGCGCTGCTCCGCGCGCGTGCGGCGGGTGACTGGGCCGCGTTCCAGCGGCTGAGCGCGCTCGCCGACCGGTTCGCCCAGGTGACGTTCATCGAGCCGATGGAGGGTTACGTGCGCCGGATGCTCTGGGCCGCCGCCGCCGATGGCGCGCTGCCGGACGATGCCTGCGACGATCCGTGGGGTCCGCCGCTGCCCGGCTCGGAGCGCGCGGCGGTCGGGGCGGTGGTGCGGGATGCGCGCGCAGCTCGCGGCTGACTTCGAGCGCTTCGGCCGCGAGCTCCCGCGCGACTGGGCGGCGTACGTGCGCGACGCCTACCGGATCGATCTTGGCGCGCGCTACCTCGGTGTCGAGCTGCCGCATCCGATCGGCAAGGCCTCGGGGCAGCTCTCGCTCAAGCCGGAGCAGCTCGAGGCCGACGCAGCGGCCGGGCTCGCATTCGTGGTGCTGAAGACGGTGATCGCCGAGGACGAGCACGGCACCCGGCAGATGGCCGCGTGGGCGACGCACGAGACCCGGATGACGGTGGAGCATCGCCGGGCCCGCGACGGCCGCGACGGCTGGACCGTAACGTGGAAGGGCAGGGGATGGGACCGCTCGCTCGCCGAGTACTGCGCGCTGGTCCGCGCCGGTCGCGAGATCACGAATGCCGGCGGGCCGCTCTGCCTCCCGTCCGCCAAGTACCATCTGCCGCCGGCGGGCGAGCCGTTCGCCGAGGCCGAGTACCGTCACACCACCCGCGCGCTCGCGGACGCGTGGGGCGCAGCGCCGCTGCTGCTCGAGTTCGATTTCTCTCCCACGCTCGCCGGCGACTCTCTGGCCGACGAGCGGGAGCAGGTTCTCCGCTGGATCGAGGAGGTCCCGGCGCAGCTCCGCGCCGCCGGTGTGCCCCTCAGACTCGCGCTCAAGCTGATGAACGCCCGCTTCGATGACGCCTTCCAGCGGGAGATGCTCCGCGTCGGGTCGGCCTCCGGTGCCGACGCGCTGGTCGTCTTCAACCGCCTGTGGGATCCGGAGCGCCGCGTCGCCTGCGGCGGCTGGGATTTGAGCGACCGGAACCTCCGCGTCCTCGCGTCCCGCGGCGGAGAGAGGCGCATTCCGCTGATCGCGACCGGCAACATCACCACCGGCCGCACCCTGCTCGATTACGCCAGCCACGGCTGCGAGTCCGCCGAGCTGCACACCTTCTTCCAGCTGCCGTTAGGCGAGTATCCCGCCGCGCACGGATCCCGCACCCAGCGCGCGCTCCACGCGCTGGTCTTCGATCCCGCCGACGGCGTGATCGCCGGAATGCTGGGCCTGGAGCAACGGGGAGCGTTGTTCCGCCGCCAGGGAGAGCTGCGCTTCATCGATGTGTCGGCGAGAAGCGACGACCCCCGCCAATGAGAGCGGTAACGGAGCAGCGTCAGCCGGCCCCCGCATCGGAGTGCCGCACAGGGCCCCTCGGGCCCCGTGAATGCGCGCGTCGACTGCGCTCCGAGAGGCACGAGTGCGAATAACCCGCATCGACCTGTACGAGCTCACGCTCCCGCTGGTCGAGCCGTTCGTCATCTCCGGCGGAACGATGACGCACCGCCGCTCGCTGGTGACCGTTCTGCATGACGACGACGGCCACCGGGGCTACGGCGAGTCACCCCCGTTCGAACTGCCGTTCTACTCCGAGGAGACAGTCGCGTCGGCGCGTGACCTCATTCAGCGCGTGCTCATCCCCCGCATCGAGGGCCGGGAGTTCGCCACCCCCGAGTCCGTGGACGCGGCGCTCAGGCTGGGCATCCGCGGCAACCCCTTCGCGCGCTCCGGACTCGAGACCGCGGCCTGGGATCTGGAGGCCGCGCGCCGCGGCACCGGCCTGGCGCAGCTCCTCGCCGAGCGGCTCGGCGGCTCCCCCGCGGCGCGCATTCCCTGCGGCGTGGCGTTAGGCATCCCCGCCGACCGCGATACCGGCACGCTCAGCCGCCTGGTCGCCGATGCCGTCGAGCGGGGCTACCGTCGGGTCAAGATCAAGGTCATGCCCGGTTGGGACTCCGCCGCCGTCGCCGCCGCGCGCGCGGCACTCGCCGGCACCGGGCTTCCGCTCACGGTGGATGCGAACGGCGCCTACCGCTGGCCCGAGCACCAGTCCAACCTCCGTGCGCTGGACGACGCGGAACTCCTCTATATCGAGCAGCCGCTCGCGCCCGGCGAGCTGGTGGGCCACGCCGAGCTGAGTCATACCCTGCGGACGCCGGTGTGCGTGGACGAGACGCTCCGCGATGCGGATGCCGCGCGGCAACTTCTCGCGCTCGACGGGCCGCGGGTGTGGAACGTCAAGGTGCACCGGATGGGCGGACTCACCGAGACGCTCGCGGTGCGGCGCTGCGCCGCTGCGGCCGGCGTGCGACTCTGGGCCGGCACCATGCCGGAGTCCGGGCTCGGCAGCCAGGCGGCGATCGCCGCGGCGAGCCTTCCCGGCTTCGTCTATCCCTCGGATGTCGAGCCGAGCCCACGCTGGTTCGGCGAGGGACAGGACGTGATCGAACTCACGATGAGTCGGAACGGCGAGATGCCCGTCACCAACTGCTCCATCGCGATGCTGCTGGATCACCCCCGCTTTGCCGCGGCCGCGCGGCGCGTGCGCTGAGCGGCGCCGCGTTCGTGAGGCGAGCCACGGCCCGGACCCGTGCCGGAGCGTACCATGGAGCAGCTTCTACATGGGGGCACGATGCTCGACGAGTTACGCGAGGCGCTGGACGACCGGCAGCTCCTGCTCGCCGCGGCAGCCCGATTCGCCTTCTGGTTCAGCGTGGCGGTGATGATCATGGGCCGGTACTACCGCAACTGGGCGCTGGCGGCCGTCGCGCTCGGCATCGGCATCATCGGCGGCCTCTGCTTCCTCGAGCGGCGTCGCCACGCCGCACACCTCGCGGCGCTGGAGCCCGACCGCACCCGGTAGCGCGCTCGCCGCTCGCGCGTCGCGTCCGCGCGCCGTTCGTTCGTCCCCCCGGGTTACCTGCGGGCCTCGAATGACCGGCGCGCTGGTGTTTCACCTCCTGCCGCACACCCATTGGGACCGCGAGTGGTATCTGCCCCGCGGCACGCTGCTCGTGCGCCTGGTCGAGATGCTCGACGACGTCGTCGGGCGGCTCGAGGCCGACGTGTCCCTCACGTTCCTGCTCGATGGGCAGACGGTTCATATCGAGGATTACCTGCGGGTGCGGCCCGACGCACGCGCACGCGTCGCGGTGCTGGTCCGCGCGGGCCGGCTGCAGGTGGGACCGTGGTACGTGCTCGCCGACGAGCTCATCCCCTCGGGCGAAGCGCTCGTGCGCAACCTGCTGTTCGGGGCCGCCGACGCGGCGCGGCTCGGCGCGCGGGTCGACGTGCTCTACTCGCCCGACGCGTTCGGCCATCCCGCTGCGCTGCCGCTCCTCGCGCGCGAGTTCGGCCTGAACGCCGCGCTCCTCTGGCGCGGACTCGGCGGTGAGCCGGGCGAAGAGGGCGACCTGTTCCGCTGGCGCGGCGCCGCGGGGGACGTGCTCCCGCTCATCCACCTGCCGCCCGGCGGTTACGAGCTCGGCGCCGATCTCCCGCCCGACTCCTCCCTCCACGAGCGCTGGCGCCCGCTTCGCGCGGCGCTCGCCGCGCGGGCGCGCACCCGCCACGTCCTCCTGCCGGTCGGCGCCGATCACCACGCGATGCATCGGGGCCTCGTGGCGCTCTCCGATCGGCTCGCGGCGCTCGAGCCGCGCCACGAGGTGCGGATCTCCCGCCTCGACGACTACGCCGCCGCCGCACTCGCCGACGCGGGCGCGCTGCCGGAGCTGACTGGGGAGTTGCGCCGGAGCTATGGCTACACCTGGACGCTCCAGGGAACCCACGGCACCCGCGCGCGGCAGAAGCGACGCAACAGCCGGCTCGAGCTGCTCCTCGAGCGCCGCGCCGAGCCGCTGGCGGCGCTCTCGCGGCTCGGCGGCGCGACGCACCATCGCGCGGCGCTCCTGCACGAGGCATGGCGCACGCTGGTTCGCGCGCAGTTCCACGACGTGCTCTGCGGCACCGTGTCGGACGAGGTGGCCCGCACGCTCGACACGACGCACGACGACGTTGCCGCGCTGGCGAGCGAGATCGCGCGGCGCACGCTGGAGGATCTCGCCGGCTACGACGCGGATCGCGCCCGCGAGCGCCCCGATCGCTTCGGCACACCGGAGCTGCTCCTGTGGAATCCGGCGCCGCGCCCCCGCGGCGGCGTCGTCGAGGCGACGCTCACCTGGTTTCGTCGCGACGTGCTCGTCGGCCCGCCCGGCGCTCGCAGGGCGCGGAGCGGCAGCGGCCCCGGCGCCGTGCATCTCGTCGCGGCCGACGGCACGCCCGTGCCGCTCCAGCTCCTCGCGCGGGAACCCGGACGCGAGCGGCTCGACGCCATGCGCCACTATCCCGATCTCGACGAGGTCGAGCAGGTCCGCGTCGCCTTGCGCGC